>CAUEQD010000019.1 GCA_959019945.1 uncultured Collinsella sp.
GCGGGTGGTTTCTGATGCGGCGCGCTGCGCGCCCCGCACAGGCTAAAGCCTCTAACAAAAGCGCGGCCTAAAAGGCCGCGCATCATCTTTAATTCAGATTAATTATTGTTCGTTGTGACATCGCCGAGCCCGCAGGGCGGAGAGCAAGCTCCCTCCCGGCGCACTCCGCAGGACGCAAGAAGCCCTCGCCGCACGAAGTGCGCAGCGAGGGCTTCTTGCATGTCCGAGGACGCGCCGGGAGGGAGCTTGCTCTCTGCCCGGATAGGTAAGACAGCTTACGCGACGGTGTAAACCCAGTCGTGCTTGTCCTCGACAGCACCGGACTGGATGCCCGTCAGGGTCTCGCGAAGCTTCTTCATCACAGGGCCGATCTCGGTGTAGCCAGCCGGGAAGGTCACAGTCTCGTCGGCACCGTAAACCTTGTTGTCGATCTCGCCAACCGGGGAGATGACAGCAGCGGTGCCGCACAGGCCGCACTCCACAAAGGTGCCGGCCTTGACCTCGGCCCACTCGACGGGGCGCTGATCGACGGTCATACCCAGGTCCTGAGCGACCTGAACGAGCGAACGACGGGTGATGGAGGGCAGGATGGAGTCGGTGTGCGACTGCGGAACGACGAGCGTGCCATCCTCTTTCACGAACAGGACGTTGGCGCCACCGGTCTCCTCGACATAGGTGCGGGACTCGGAGTCGAGATACAGGTTCTCGGCATAGCCCTCGCGATGGGCCTCCATCGTGGGCTTGAGGGACATGGCGTAGTTCAGGCCGGCCTTGATGTTGCCGGTGCCGTGCGGTGCGGCGCGGTCGTACTCGGAAACGCGCAGCTTAACGGGCTTAAGGCCACCCTTAAAGTACGGACCGACCGGGGTCACGAGAATACGGAACGTGTACTCAGGAGCGGGAGCCACGCCGATCACGTCACCGGAGCCGATCATAAACGGACGCACGTACAGAGTCGCACCGGAACCGAAGGGCGGAACCCAGGCGGCGTTGGCAGAAACGACCTGCTTGACGGCTTCAACGAACTTGTCCTTGGGAAACGGGGGCATCTCGAGGCGCTGCGCAGAGTTGTACATACGCTCGGCGTTCATGTCGGGACGGAAGCAGACGATGCTGCCGTCCTCGGCGGTGTAGGCCTTCAGGCCCTCAAAGACCTCCTGGCAGTAATGGAAGATGCCGCCGCACTCGGAGACATGCAGGGTGTGGTCGGTGGTCAGGCCACCCTCGTCCCACTCGCCGTCCTTCCAATGGGCCTCGTAGCTGTAATCGGTCTTCATGTAGCCAAAGCCGAGGCTACCCCAATCGATATCCTTTTTCTCGACAGTCATATGTCGCTCCTTACATACACAGTTGCATACTCGCGAACCCGCACGCAAGGACCGAGGCCGACCGCGTCGCAACGTCGCACGCCCGGAGCGTAGAGCCGGACGGGACACGCGAGCAGCATCAAAGCCGATGGCACGTCGATTCGCATGCACGAGATTGTACTCCGCACGCGCGTCGGATAAAACGTTTTTCTTTAACTAACTAAAGTATTTTCATTTGACCGAAGCAAAAAGGCCCGCCACCGTAAGCGGTGACGGGCCTCAACTGCACGGTTTGCGCGCTGACTCGAGCTACGCGTTCTTTTTGCCCAGCTTAGCCTTAACCAGACCGACCACGGTCGGGATGATCGACACGGCAACGATACCGACGATTAGCAGCTCAAAGTGCTCCTGCACAAAGGGGATGCCGCCAAAGAAGTAGCCCAGCAGTGTGAAGAGCGTCGACCAGGTAATGCCGCCCAGCACGTTAAAGATAACGAAGTTACGCCAGTGCATGCCGCCCATGCCGGCGATAAAGGGCACAAAAGTGCGGATAAACGGGAAGAAACGGCCCAGGAAAATAGCCAGGTGGCCCCACTTGTCCAAGAAGTCCTCGGACTTTTTAATGCGCTCGGGCGTCATGGCCTTGACCTTGCCCGAAGCGATGATCTTTTTGCCAAAGAAGTGACCGATCATAAAGTTGCACTGATCACCCAAGATGGCAGCCGCCCATGCGACGGCCAGCAGGGCCACGATGTTAAAGCCACCGTTGTGGGCAAAGAAGCCCGAAGCAAACAGCAGTGAATCGCCAGGAAGGAACGGGAAGAACACCACGCCCGTCTCGATAAAGATGATCAGGAACACGCAGCCGTAGGCCATAAGCGGGCCGGCGGCGATCCAGCTGGCGATCGCGGTGCGCGGATCCTTAAGCAGCTCGGCGATAAAATTGATGAAACCCATGAAGTAAAACCTCTCAGTTGTGGGCGCGGATACGTCCAAGTTGACCAGTATACGGTTGCGGTGCCCCCTCGTGCGCAACCCCACAAAAGCATGACTCCATTACCAGCAAGTTTGCATAACTGACATCTGTAGCGCAATGGCGCCAAGATTGTCCTTCCTAATCCCTAGCAAATCGCTATACTTTATTGAATCGCATTGCCATGGCGCTAAGGGAGGGCGGCCGGTGAGCTTTATCAATACCATTCGCGAGGATATCAAGACCGTCCAGGCGCAAGACCCCGCTGCACAAAACGGTCTGGTCATCTTCCTTTCCTATCCTGGCCTGCACGCCAAGTGGAACCACGTGCCCGAGCACTGGCTCTGGGAGCACGGTCATCGCTCGCTCGCCCGCGTGCTCTCGCAAATCACCCGCCACATCACCGGCGTCGAGATTCATCCCGCGGCACAGATCGGCAAGCATTTCTTTATCGACCATGCCATGGGCGTCGTCATCGGCGAGACCACCATTGTGGGCGACAACTGCGTGCTCTACCAGGGCGTTACGCTCGGCGGCACCGGCAACGAGACCGGCAAACGCCACCCAACGCTCGGCGATAACGTCACCGTGGGCACGGGCGCCAAGGTGCTCGGCAACATCCGCATCGGCAACAACGTCAAGATCGGCGGCAACTCGGTCGTCGTCAAGGACGTGCCCGACAACTGCACCGTCGTGGGCGTGCCGGGACGCATCATCAAGCGCAACGGCTGTCGCGTGTTCGAGGAGAGCTTCGACGCCAAGCAGCATCGCGAGTACATGCCCGATGACGCTGCCGAGCAGAGTGCCCTCAACCGCCAAGGCATCACCGAGAACGCCCGCCGCGTCAAAGAACTCGAGCGAGAGGTGGCCGAGCTCAAAGCCCTCGTCGCCAAGCTCGTGGACGAGCGCTAGGAACGCAAGCGGCACAAAACGACATCGGCATCAACGCAAGAAGGCGCGCCAGGGAATCCATCCCCGGCGCGCCTTTCTTTTTGATGTGACATGCGGGACTGTCCCTTTGTCACATTAGGCGAACTGGCTCAAGTAGAGGTCGGCGTAGGCACCCTCGGCAGCCAGCAGCTCCTTATGCGTGCCCTGCTCGATAATGTTGCCGTGATCCATGACCAAGATCAGGTCGGCATCCACGATCGTCGACAGGCGATGCGCGATCACAAAGCTCGTGCGCCCGCGCATGAGCGCGTCCATGGCACGGCCGATGGCAAGCTCGGTACGCGTGTCCACGCTTGAGGTCGCCTCGTCCAGGATGAGAATCGCCGGGTTGTTGAGCAGCACGCGTGCGATGGTCAGCAGCTGACGCTGGCCCTGGCTGATGCTTTCGGCATCGTTGGCCACGCGCGTGTCGTAGCCCTGCGGCATGGTGCGCACAAAGAAGTCGACCTGCGCGGCACGAGCGGCGGCCACAATTTCGTCGCGCGTTGCCTCGGGGCAGCCGTAGGCGATGTTTTCGGCAATCGTGCCATCGAACAGCCAGGCGTCCTGCAGCACCATGCCAAACTGCTGCCGTAGCTCGCCGCGGTCCATGCGGCTCGTATCCACGCCGTCGAGCGTAATACGCCCGCCGTCAATCTCGTAGAAGCGCATGAGCAAGTTGATGAGCGTCGTCTTGCCTGCGCCCGTGGTTCCCACCACGGCAATCTTCTGGCCCGGCTCGGCGGTAAACGACACGTCGCGCATAAGCGGCTTGTCGGGCGAATAACCAAAGCGCACATGCTCAAAGGAGACGCGGCCCTCCACGCGACCCGGCAGCTTGGCGGCCTTGTCCGGCAGCGGATCGGCCTCCATCTCGGGCTCATCGAGCAGGTCGAACACGCGCTCTGCACTCGCCAGCGCGCTCTGCAGCGAGTTGAAGGTAAACGACAACTGCGTCATGGGCTCGGACGCCTCGTAGATAAACTGGAAGAACGCCTGGAACACGCCGACGGTCATGTGACCGGCAACCAGCATGCTGCAGCCCACGAGCGCAATCACGATCTGCGCCAGGCGACCAATAAAGCGAACCGCAGGTCCGACGGCGTTGATCATAAAGTCGGCCTTGGTACTCACGCGCGCCAGCTCGCCCGAGGCCTCGTGCACCTCGGTAGAACTCTGACGCTCGCGGTTAAACGCGCGAATCACCAGACGGCCCGAGTAGCCCTCCTCGACCGCGCTCGTGATTTTGGACACCCACTCCTGGCGCTCGCCGGTCACGTCATGTGTGCGACGCGAGACCACTTTGGTCATCAGCAGCGACAGCGCCATAAAGAACAAAAAGACGAGCGTGAGCGGCACGCTAAACACGAACATCACGCTCACGGCGCCCACCACGGTGCCGATCGACACCAGCAGCTGCAGCAGTCCGCGCTGCATACTCTCGGACATCTTGTCCAAGTCGTTGGTCGCGCGACTGACCACTTCGCCGGGGCGATGCGCGTCAAAGTAGGCGAGCGGCAGACGGTTGAGCTTTTGCGCGATGCGGTTGCGCAGGCGCAGATTGAGGCGCTCAGCGACGCTCGACATCAAAAAGCTCTGGAGCGCATAGAACGAGGCAGCGGCAGTCCAGATCATAAAGTAGACGAAGATGGTCTTGCCGCAGTTCTCCCAAGTGATGTTGAAGGTGGTCCCGTTGGCAAACGCCACCTGAATGTGGCCCCACAGCTCATCGATCACGCGGGCGCTATATGCCGGCGCAGCGGTGTTAAAGATGGCGTAGAACACAATGCTCGCGAACACGATATAGAAGCGCCAATGATCGCCGGCAGCCTCGCTCCACAGGCGGCGCACCGTCGCCCAGGTGTCGCGGGGTTTCTCGTCCTCGTCCTCGTCGTCCACATCGCGCATGCGCTCTGCCTCGGCGCGGGCGCGCTCGTCCTCGGCACGTTCGTTTTCCTCGTAGAGCGCTTGGCGGCGAGCCTCGCGCTCGGCTGCAGCCTTGGCGGCGTCATCCAGCTCGGTCGACGCGGCAGCCGTTTCCTCGACCAGTCCCGCGGCAGCGGCGTCATCAACGCCGCCCTGCTTCTTGAGCTCCTCGGTCATGCTACTCACCTCCCTTCATCTGCGATTCCGCGATGGCGCGGTACACCTCGCAGGTTTCCATAAGCTCGCCATGCGTGCCCAGACCCACAACCTCGCCATCCTTGAGCACCACGATCTGGTCGGCATGCAGAATGGTCGAGATACGCTGCGCAATGATGAGCACCGCGGCATCGCGCGTTTCGTCCTGCAGCGCATGGCGCAGGGCCGCATCGGTCTTGAAGTCCAGGGCCGAAAAGCTATCGTCGAAGATATACAGATCGGCATGCTTCATGAGCGCACGGGCGATTGCCAAACGCTGGCGCTGGCCGCCCGAAAAGTTCGTACCGCCCTGGGCAACCGGGGTATCGAGCCCCTGCGGTTGGTCGAGTACAAAGGTGCTCTGGGCAACCTCAAGCGCATGAAGCATGTCGCCCTCGATCGCGCCTTCGTTACCAAAGCGAAGGTTGCTCGCCACCGTGCCCGAGAACAGCCACGCCTTCTGCGGCACATAGGCAATGCGCCCGCGGATTTCGTCTTGCGTAAGCTCGCGCAGGTCCATACCATTCAGGCGAATGGAGCCCTTGGTGGCATCGTGGAAGCGCAGCAGAAGCTTGGCCACCGTCGATTTGCCCGAGCCTGTCGAGCCAACGATCGCAGTCGTCTGACCGCGACGGCAGGCAAAGCTCAGGTCGCACAGGGTGTCCTCGTCGGCATCGTCAAAGCGAAACGACATGTGGTCGAACACGGCCACCGCATCGGCTTCGTCTTGGGGCTCGCGCGCCCCGTCATCCAGCGTGCGCTCGCCATCGACGATGCTCGGCTCAATCTCCAACACCTGCTGCGCACGGTTCAGGCACGCGGCAGCACGCGGCAGCGTCAGTACCACCATCTGGGCCATCATCACAAAGAACAGGATCAGAATTGCATACTCCAGCACCGCCGAGATACTCGCAATCTGCATGGCGTGGGCACCTACGCGGTTGCCGCCCACCCACAGCACCGCCACCTCGGCGATGTTCATCAAAAAGAAGCTTGAGCTGTCGAGGCCCACAAACAGGTGGTTGACTTTGATGGCGTTGGCGGCGTATTCGCTAAACACCTCGTCCAGACGCCGTTCCTCGTGGCGCTCCTTGTTAAACGCACGGATGACGCGCACGCCCACAATATTCTCGCGCAGCACCACGTTCATGCGGTCGATAAAGCCCTGTAGGCGCATAAAAATCGGCGCCGCGTTGGCAACCGTAAAGACCGCCGCCACCAGCACAATCGCAACGACTACGCCCAGAAGCGTGCCCATGGCGGGATCGATAAACCAGGCGAAGATGATGCCCGCCACAGCCAAAAACGGCACGGGCAGCACCAGCTGAATCGTCTGCAGAATCGCCTGCTGAATCACGTTGATGTCGTTGAGCGAGCGCGTGATCATCGATCCGGTGCCAAAGCGCTCAAAATCGCTGGCCGCGAGCTCGAGCGATTTGTCGTACACGGCATTGCGGATATCGCAAGCCACGTTGGCGGCCAGGCGCGCCGAAAGATAGCAGCCCAGCACTGTGCCGCCGCTAGCCATGCTGGTCGCGATAAACATGTATAGGCCGTTGCGTAAAATGTAGTCGACATCGCCCGTGGTAATACCGGTGTTGACCATGTTCGCCAGCATCGTGGGAACCAACAGCGTACCGACGTTATCCACCAGTAGCACCAGCAGCGTCACTGCGACAAGCCCTCGATATGGCTTTAGAAACCTCATTAACAGTCGCACGACTCCCCCTCACCTTGATTCTCGGCTTGGCTCTCGGCAGCGATATGCTGCTTAAAGGCACCGCACTCATCGCCGAGCGCATGGGAAAATTTTCCGATCAAGCGCATAATCTCGCGCTGCTCACACGGCTCAAGCGCGCCAAAGGCTCGCTGCTCGGCCTTGAGTGCCGGCAGCGCATAACGCTCGGCAAATCGCCTGCCCTCTTCGGTCAGGCTCACAACCTTGTTCTTACGACTGCCTTCGGCAAACTCCAACGTTGCGAAACCCCGCGCCGTCAAGGTTTTAATTGCCGAGTTGATGGTCTGCTTGCTGTAGAACCATTCGCTTGTCAGACGGCTTACGGCAATACTGCCGCCCGCCGTGCTGGTGTCGACGAGCATCCAATAGGCGCAGTCCGAAAGGCCGCAGGCGCGCGAGAACTCCGAATAGATATGGTCGAGTCCATTGATCAACCGGTCGAAGTCGACCAGCGCAACCGCACTATTCATCTATCCCACCATTCGATTGTCCGATTTTTGACCAATTATGTGTCTCTAGATTAGTCCGAGTTTTGACTATCGTCAACAGGCTCTCCGCGAATGCGTGCATTTTTATGGCCTATCGGCAGAAAAAGACCGCCGGCGCGGGGGCGGCGCCAGCGGTCACGTGAAAATCGGGTTTTATTGCCTGTTAAGCGGCGACGGCCTCATAGACCGTAGCGCCCGAGAAGCTGTCATGCAGGCTCTTGCCGGCAATCCACGGCAGCTCGACGACCTCGCAGACCGTGTTGACCAGCTCGGAGCAGTCAGTAAAGTGGCCCTTGTCGTTGAGGGCCTCGCAATCCTGAACACGCCAATAGCCATCGGTGTGCGTGATGTAGTACTCGTGATCGTTGATCGACACGAAAGCGCGCGTCTTGGAACGCAGCAGCTTCAGAAATCCTTCGAAATCGGTCTCGACGACATCTCCAGCCTGGAACATGATGTTACCTCCTGGCCCGGCGCCACCACGGCGCATTGATAAACGTTGGTACTCCTTTAGTAAAACCTTTATCAGAGGTTATGCGTTCGTCATTTAGGCAAGTGGTAAAAAACCGCAGGGTAGACGGGATAAAACGTTTAACCATCCCATTGGTTTGTCACATTCTGAAGGTACTTTTATGCAAACCTATTTTCCCAATTGGAATCTATCCTTTTGGCCGGGCAATTGACCGTCTATCGTTTGAGCCCGACGGGTATGAACGGGGCATCTGCAACGCCACCGCAAGGAGACACCATGGAGACTATCGAAGCACTCATTCACCGCCGCAGCTGCCGCAACTACAGCGATCGTCCCGTCGAGGCCGAAAAGCTTGCACGTATTATCGAAGCCGGCCAATATGCACCGAGCGGCATGGGCCGCCAGCCGGTGACGTTTGTCGCCGTCACCGACCCCGCGACCGTCGAGCGTCTCTCACAGTTCAACGCCCAGGTCATGGGCAGCAACAGCGACCCCTTCTATGGCGCCAAGACCGTTGTGGTGGTGCTGGTTGACCGCAGCGTGCCCACACACCTGGAAGACGGCTCGCTCGCCATGGGCAACCTGCTCAATGCTGCCTATGCGCTGGGTGTCGATTCGTGCTGGATTCACCGCGCGCATGAGGTCTTTGACTCGCCCGAGGGTCTGGAGCTGCTGGCCAGCTGGGGCCTGCCCGCCGACGGCAGCCTGCGCGGTGTCGGTAACTGCATTCTGGGCTATGCCGAGGATACGCTTCCCGAGCCCAAACCCCGCCGCGACAACATCATCTACGTAAGGTAACCCGGGAGCGTCAGCGGGGGTGGCTAATTTGGGACAGGGCTATTTTAGCTACCCCGCTCGCAACTTATATTGACGTCGCCGTTGTCGTCGTTTCGTTCGTGTGAGTCGTTTCGGCGTCGTCGCCTTGCTTGTCTTCGTCCTTTTGCACATCGGCGATGGTGGAGGCCGCCGCAACGATACCGCGCTGGGGCGCGACGCTCGTCTGGGCCTGAGCGCCCTCGACAACTTCTGTACCTACATGCGCGAGCTCGGGCGATTTAAACATTGCGTCCAAGTTGGCGCCACCGCCGGCATATCCGAGCGCAGCGAGCGCGATGACAATCACTGCAACGGCGGCCACGATCGGCACGTAGCGATGCCAGCCGGCGGGATTGAGCCCGCTGCGGCGAGCCGCCCCGCGGCTGATGTAGCCGAGCGTTCCGTCGTGCTTGAGCTTTGAGCCCACCACGCGTTTGCGGCCCCACAGCGAGGACTCTGCCTGCATTGCCAAGCGGGCGCTTGCCGAAGGATAGCCGTATTTAGTGCGCTTGAACGAGCCATCAAACCCCGAGGCGTGTTTGCCCCACGTCACCGATGTCGTGCGTCGGTTGACCGGCGCGGCACTCCGCCTTCTGCGGCTCGGTTTTGAAGTCTCAGCCATATGCCCTCGCACGCCGTAACCAAATCGAAACAATAACGCTTTGGACTGTAGCACACGCGTCGCGCGCGGTCACGGGCGCCTCGCTCAACGGTCATCGTCCTTCAGCAAGCGCCACAGCGTTGTACGGCTTATGCCCAGCACCTCCGCCGCACGGGTTCGGTTGCCGTGGAGATGGTCTACAACCAGATGCGCGATATCTCGCTCGGTATCGGCCAGCGGTCGCAGGATATACAGGTCACTTTCGAGCGTCGGGGCGCCAAAGGTTGCGGTCTTAATCACGTCCTCTTGGGCGAGCACTTCCTCCGCCACAGCGCGGTCCACCGTGCCCGTCCCCGCCAATATATACAGTCGTTCCGAGACCTCGCGAAGCTGCAGATAATTGCGCGGCCAGCGGTAAGCATCGAGCGTCTTCGTCGCCGCGGCAGACAGCGTGGGTGCTGCCGTCTCAAATGCATCAGTGAGATATTCCAAATAGCGCGCAACCTTCGTCGACGCGGCTCCCTGCTCGGCGACTGCCGGCGCCACGCTCACCGCACAGGCGAAGCGCTCGGTCACAAAGGCGGCTTGATCACTTTCGCCGCCGCCCGGCATGTCATTCGCTGTCAGCACCACATGGCAGCGCGTCGCCAACGCAGTGTCGGTCATCGTGGAGACCAGCTCGCGGAGGCGCTGGGGGCCAACCGCATTCCAGCCCTCAATGCAAAGGGTCAGCCCCGTTTGGAACAACGGCGATTCGGCGCTTTTGAGCACATGGCGCCAACCGCGCTCGGTGAGTTCATCAAGCGCAAGGGAAACAAAGGGCTGATCGGCAAAAGGACCGTCCAGATAGAGGCGCTTGGCGATCTCGATCTGACCCGCTCCCAGCTCACCCTCGAGCATAAGGGGCACACCGCGCGCGTAGCTCTCGGCAACCGGCGCAGCCACCGAGGCCGCCCCCTCAACGATGCCGTACGCGCTCAATTCGTAGCGGGCCTCAACCTCGTCGGCGTTGAGCCACTCGATGCCCGCATGCGCCGCGGCGCCGCGCACCTCGCGGACCACGACGACCCAAAGGCCCCCGCCCTCTTTGTCGGTGGGGCGAACGGTCAGGCTCAGGCGCGTACCCGCACGCCCCATAACCAGACGCGCGCCGTCTCCTATACGGTCGAGGCGCTCAGCGACAAAAGCCGCCACATCCCGCTCGAGTGCCGCGTCATTCATGGTCGAGATCGCGACGTCCCCACGCGCATCGATTGCCAATGCCGAGGCCCCGGCAGCAGCCAGGGCCTCGGTCAAGATGTTCAGCTTGGCATCGCTATCCATTATTTGCCCCTGTCCGCAGCGACGTGCAACCGTCGACGGTCGCACGACCGAGTGTTTCAAAATTGAACGATATTGCTCACCAAACACTATAGGGCAGAAAGCGTCATCCTGCGAGTATAGGTGTTGCCCCGCATCGCCATCCTGGCGGGGCGATAAGAGCTCTTCGGGACTTATAAACCTGCGGACAAGCCATACCCGCAAGAGCTCCTATCGCTCCACTGCAGGCTTGCGCTCACCAGCAACCAACACGCAGCACGCAAACAAGCTACTTCTCTACCAGATTCCCAGCACGTGCTGCATTCCCAAACTCATGCACGCAATGCCAATCCAGCAGCAAAAGCCCAGCGCGATGGGCTTGCCGCCCTTTTTGACCAGCTCGACGATATCGGTATTAAAACCAATAGCCGCCATGGCCATCACAATAAAGAACTTCGACAGCTCCTTGATGGGCGCCGTGATGGACACAGGAAGCTGAAACACCGTGGTGATCACGCTCGCCAGCACAAAGAACAGCACAAACATGGGAAACGCGCGTTTAAGCGAGAACGTGCTCTTAGCGTCGCCACCGGCCTTGCGTGCCAGATGCATCTGCCAGCATGCGAGGACCAACGTGATGGGAATAATGGCCAGCGTCCTGGTGAGCTTGACCACTGTGGCGCTCTCGAGCACATTGGCGCCGGGATGCATGCTGTCCCAAGCGCTCGCCGCAGCCGTTACGGACGAGGTGTCGTTGATGGCGGTACCGGCAAACAGGCCAAAGCCCTCGTTGGTCAGCCCGAGCATGCCGCCGAGCGTTGGAAACACGAGCGCCGCGATAACGTTAAACAGGAAGATGACCGAAATAGCCTGGGCAATCTCGCGATCGTCGGCATCGATGACGGGCGCGGTCGCGGCGATGGCAGAACCGCCGCAAATCGACGAACCCACACCCACAAGCGTCGCGATCTTGCCCGGCACGTTCATAACGCGGCAGAGCACAAAGGCGATGACAAGCGAGGTCGAGATTGTTGCCACGATAATCGGTAGCGACTGGGCGCCCTTGGACAGAATCTGGGAGAGGTTCATGCCAAAGCCAAGCAGGATAACCGCGTACTGCAAGACTTTTTTGGACGTATAGGTAACGCCGGCGGTGAGCTGTTCGCGACGATTCTTGGGAAAGACGAGCGCCAGGACCATGCCAAAGAGGATGGCAAATACCGGACCGCCGACCACCTCAATTTGTTTGCCGAGCAACGTCGCGGGAATGGCGATGATCAGGCAGAACAAGACGCCTTTCCAGCGCTCGCGTACGATGTTTGCCAGTTGCATATGGGATTCCTTCTTTCTATTTCACGTTTGCGACGGCTTATGATACGGCAACATTGAGCGCAGCCTTGCGCAAACACAGACTAAGATGCCGCAATAGTTCTCAGGCAACAGCCGAATTACCCACCGCGGAGAGCTGATTCGCGGCATAATTAACAACTGACATATGAGTTTGATAGAACAGTTGCGAGGCGCTATGGAAGAATCGATGCACGTCGGCGAGCAGGAAACGAGCCTACAGGACCAGTCCTATCACACCATTCGACGCAAAATCGTCTACCTGGACTACAAGCCGGGCGAAAAGCTGGGCGTCAAGCAGCTTTGCGACGACCTAGATATGGGTCGCACGCCCGTGCGCGAGGCACTGGTGCGTCTGGCGCAAGAGGGCCTGGTGCGCACCGTGCCCCAGAGCGGCACCTACGTCTCACCCATCAACCTCACCCTTGCCGAGAGTGCCTGTTACATCCGCGAGCATCTGGAAAAGCAGGTGATCGTGGAGTGCTGTGCGCGAGCCACGTCGGCCGGCATCGAGCAGCTCGACCGCGCCATCGTGCTGCAGGAAAAAGCCATGGCCGAAGAGGATCGCATCGGCTTCTTTTTGAGCGACAACCTCATGCATCACATGATTTTTAGCATCGCATGTCGCAGCACCGTGTGGTCGTGGCTCGAAGAGACCAATGCCGACCTGGAGCGCTTCCGCTGGCTGCGCGCCGCCACGCAGGTTCTCGACAATCAGGACATCGTGAACGAGCACAAGCAGATTCGCCGCGCCATCGCCGGTCGCGACCCCATCGAAGCGAGCTTTTTGGTCAGCAAGCACCTGCACATGATGTTCCGCAACCAAACCGAGGTTCTGGACCAGTTCCCCGAGTACTTCGAGACCAGCAAGCTCCGCTAACCTGCCAAAAAGGGACAGGTTCATTTTGGCAGGTTTTATCTGGTCAAATGCAAAAAAGGGCCCGGCTCCGTCTAATGACGCGGAGCCGGGCCTTAGTCGCTAGAACGGCGGAACCAACTACTCTACCGTGACGCTCTTGGCCAGGTTACGGGGCTGGTCGACGTCGCAGCCGCGCAGGATGGCGACCTCGCGGGCGAGCAGCTGCAGCGGGACACTCGCCGTGATGGGGCTGAACACGTCGCGGACTGCCGGCACGCGGATGATGCAGTCGGCAATCTTGTTGATCTCCTCGTCGCCCTCGGTGGCAACGACGATGACCTTGGCGCCGCGAGCCTTGCACTCCATGAGGTTCGACACCGTCTTATCGTACGTTGCGCTCTTGGTTGCCACCGCGATGACAGGGAAACCCGGATCGATCAGCGCGATGGGGCCGTGCTTCATCTCGCCGGCGGCATATGCCTCGGCATGCAGGTAGCTGACCTCCTTGAGCTTAAGCGCGCCCTCATAAGAAATGGCGGCGCCCATGCCGCGACCCACGAACAGCGCGGACTGCGCGTCCTTGCACACAAGCGCGGCCTCGTGCACGGCCTCGGTCTGCGTATCCAGGATCCACTGAATCTGCTCGGCCGTATCGGAAAGCTCGCGGAACAGCATGCGCGTCTGCTTGGTGGTCAAGCGGTACTTGACCTGCGCCAGCAGCAAGGCCAAAAGCGTGAGGCTCACGACCTGACCGATGAAGCTCTTAGTCGAGGCGACTGCAATCTCCTTGTTGGCCTTGGTGTAGATGACGCCGTCGCTTTCGCGCGCCACCGGGCTGCCCACCACGTTGGTGATGCCAAAGACCTTGGCGCCCTTGATGCGCGCATCGCGAATGGCGGCAAGGGTGTCGGCCGTCTCGCCCGATTGGGACACGGCCACGACGAGCGTCGTCGGCGTGATGATGGGGTTGCGGTAGCGGAACTCGCTAGCCGCCTCAACCTCGGTAGGAATACGAGCCCAGCCCTCAATAAGGTTCTTGGCGATGAGTCCGGCGTGGTAGCTGGTGCCGCAGGCAATCACATATACGCGGTCGATATCGTTGAGTTCCTCGAGCGAAAGGCCCAGCTCGTCGATATCGAGCTCACCGGCAGGGGTCATGCGGCCCACCAGCGTGTCGCGCACCACGCGCGGCTGCTCGTGAATCTCCTTGAGCATAAAGTCGGGATAACCGCCCTTTTCGGCCATGTCCAGGTCCCAGTCGATATGGGTGATCTTGGGCTCAATCACATTGCCGGCCTCGTCGGTATACTCGACGCCTGCGGGCGTGAGCTTGGCAAACTGACCGTCTTCGAGCACCACGACATCGCGGGTGGCATCGATAAGCGCGATCACATCGGAGGCAACGTAGGAGCCGGTCTCGCCCACGCCGACCACAATCGGGGAGTCCTTGCGGGCAACGGCGATCACGCCAGGTTCGTCGGCGCACACGGCGGCCAGGCCATAGGCGCCCACCACGTGGGTGCAGGCCTCGCGCACGGAAGCCATCAGGTCGCGCGTCTCGGCATAGGCCTCTTCGATCAAGTGCGCGAAAACTTCGGTATCGGTCTCGCTCTTAAAGTGATGGCCGCGGCCCTCCAACTCTTCGCGCAGCTCGGCGAAGTTCTCGATGATGCCGTTGTGGACGATGGCGATGCGACCATCGCAGCTGGTGTGGGGATGGGCGTTGACAACGGAAGGCTTGCCGTGAGTGGCCCAGCGGGTATGGCCGATACCGCAGGTAGCGTCGCTGTCGATATTGGAAAGCTCGCTCTCCAGGCCCGCAACCTTACCCACGCGGCGGATGACGTCGAGGTGAGCCGCGGCGCCCTCGCCCACCTCGAGCGCGACGCCCGAGGAGTCATAACCGCGATATTCCATACGCTTAAGGCCCGTGACCAGAATGTTCTTTGCAATATCAGAGCCGGTGTAGCCGACAATTCCGCACATAGGATAAATCCCTTCGCTCGCGTGACTGCAAAACGCCCACGCACGACGGGCGCTGAGACGTATAACGTCCGAGTATTGTACTCACACAAACGCAAGCTGATATACCAGAAGTGGTATCTTAAACTGGATACCACTCGATGCACACACCCTACCACCACAACGGTGACAGGCACCTTTGCGGTGGTTGGCACTCCCCTAGGGACGCAGGCGGCCTTCGAGCCGATTGCCCAGGGCCGTGAGCGCCATGACAATGACGTAGTAGACCACGGCCACCACTAAAAACGGTTCAAAGGCTCGATAGGTGAGCGCCTGCACGCTCTGGGCGGCGCGCATCATATCCATCAGGCCGATGGTTGCCACCAGCGAGGAGCTCTTGAGGACCGTGATCACTTCGTTGACCAGGGCGGGGGCAATCGAGCGCATCGCCTGCGGAACGATGATCTTGCGCATCATGGGAACATAGCGAAGCCCGATGGCCCGAGCGGCATCGTACTGCCCCCGGTCAACGCCCTCGATACCACCGCGCACCGTCTCGGACACCGTCGCTGAGCCGTTGAGCCCCAGCGTAATGGCACCGGCGGCAAACATCGAAATTTTGAAGCCCGTGAGCTGCGGCGTCGCAAAGTACGCCAAAAAAAGCAACACGATGAGCGGCACGCCGCGAAAGATAGAGGTGTAGAAGTTGAGCACCGCACGTAACGGGCGACAGGGCAAAACCTTGAGCACGGCAATAAGAAAGCCCAGGACGAGTGCTATGGCCAGCGCGGCGGCCGTCACCTGACAGGTCACGACCAGGCCGCTCATAAACATCGGTATATATGGTTCTAGCAGTTCAAACTTCATCAGCATGCCCTTGGCGCGCGCCTCACCGGCTCGCTATTTTCCGGCAACCGTCGACGTACCGGAAGCGGAATAGTCGCCGTTCCACATAAAGTCGGCGCCCACATACTGCTTGATGCAGTCATCGATGGTGCCGTCCTCGAGCATCTCGCCGATGCATTCGTCAAGCGCCGCGACAAATCCGGCACCCTTCTTGGCCATCAGGCGGTACACGCCCACGTGATCGCTCGTCTCGGAGCGATCGAGCAGGCCCAGCACCAGGCCCTCATTCGCATCGCGCATGGACTGGCCCTCGGCGCCGTCACACAGGTAGGCATCGATGCGCCCGGCGAGCACCTCTTGCAGGCACTGGTCGCCACCGTCGTACGTGTGAATATCAGCATCGGGCATGACCTTGGCGATGAACTTGTTCTGCACGGTACCGGTGGTGCAGGCGATAGACTTGCCGACGAGGTCCTCAACGCGCTTGACGGGATCGCCGCCGAGCGTGAGAACGCCCACAAGCGGCTGATAGTAGCCGCGCGTGAAGTCGTAGGTCTGCTCGCGCTCTTCGTTGGAGCTCATCGCCATGGTAAAGGCCTTGTCATCGCTCTGCACCGATGCAAGCGTGGCGGCAAAGTCCTGCGGCTCAAAGTCGTAAGAAAAGCCCAGGCGCGAGACCATCTCGTCGGCAATGGCGATATCCAGGCCGACAACCTTCTGCTTGCCGTCCGACTGCGTCTCCAGATAGCGATAGGGCGCAAAGGCATCGTCGCCCACAAAGGTGAGCTTGGCGCCCTTGATATCGTCGCCCGCAACCGCAGCAGAACCAGCGGCAGAGCCCTTGTCAGCGCCACTGCCAGCGCAACCGCTCGCCGCAACCATTGCAGCACCGGCGATCAAACCCAGGAAATCACGACGAGAAACAGCGCGAGTCATACCAAAGCCTTTCAATCTACGTTCAAAGCGGCTTCTATTGTAGACACTCCACTGTTTAGCGAGCAGCCCAGCTGCGGCAAAACCACCACAAAGGGGACAGGCACCTTTGTGGTGGTTCGGGTGTCTGACAACAAGCTCCGCCGAAACGTCTCAATCTGTAACATCTGGGGCGCCGAAAGAGGGTTTGCTGTTACAGATCGAGATTTTCCGCCCGGCCCCGGCGATCTGTCTCAATCTGTAACAGGTAGGTCTTGTTTTGTCGTCCAGATGTTACAGATCGAGACAATTGAAGGGCCAGGCAACGCGACCACCGCAAAGGAGGCAGCGCGCTGCGCCACCCTTGCGGTGGTGTGGTCTGGACTCCGGTGTTTGCCCAGATAAAACCTGCCAAAATAAACCTGTCCCTTTTTGGTAGGTTTGGGATGCTACAATCTGGCTTGTACTTGAAACGCATCAAAGGGGCCGCTATGGCAAAGGTAAAAATCAGCGACGTCGCGCGCGAGGCCGGGGTTTCGTTGGGCACGGTTTCCAACGCGCTCAACCACCCCGAAAAGCTGCGCCCCGAGACCCTCAAGCTCATCAACGAGACCATCAATCGCCTTGGCTACCTGCCCAACCAAAGCGCCCGTCAGCTCGCGGGCGGCACCACCAAGTCCTTTGGCCTGGTCCTCCCCCGTCTCGATCACGGCTTCTCGCTCCAAATTGCCAGCGGCGCCCATAACGAGGCCCGCAAGCACGGTTACGACCTGCTCATCGCCAACGCCGATAACGACGATATTCTCGAGGACCATTACCTGCGCTACTTTATGGGCACCCAGATGTCCGGCGTCATGGTTCAGCCCATGGCATCCCCCGATTGGCACCCCGCCATGGCCAAGATGCCCGTGCCGATCGTCCACCTGGACATCCATTGCTCCGAGCCCGGTTACTACGTGGCCGCCGACAACGAGGCGCAAGGGCGCATTATCGCCGAGCTCGCCATCACCCGCGGCGCGCGCCATATCACCGTTGTGGGCAGAGCGGCATTTATGCAGCTCACCCTGCGCGTACTTGGCATTCATAAGGCCCTCGTCCTGCATCCCGATATCAAGATCGAAGTCATCGACGCCGGCGAGTGGAATACCGCCGCCGACGGCTATGGTATCGGCAACCAAATCGCCGAGCGCCCCGCGGACGAACGTCCCGATTTTGTCGTCGGCCTGACCGATGTGTTGGCCTCGGGCGTCGTTTCGGCACTGGTCGACAAGGGCATCTCTGTCCCCGGGCAAGTACGCGTGGCCGGATGCGACGGCAACCCGCTTGCATGGAGCGGGTCGGTCCCCCTCACCACGGTAGCGCCCCCGGGCTACGAGATTGGCCGCAAGGGTGTCCAACTGCTGATGGAGCAAATCGAGAACAAGGCCCCGGCAAAGATCAAGCATATCCGTGTCGGCTCCGCAGCGCGTACCGTCACCGCAGTCGCCGCCGAGGATATCAACCGCCAAGAACTGGTACGTCCGTTCCTACTGGAACGCGCAAGCACCCAGGCAAGCAGCCAGACCGACGCCACGGCCATCAACCTCGGTGCGTATCTATAGCACGCCCGCGAGTATGCTAAGTCGCCGCTTAAGCAAAAGGGGCCCGACCATTGCCGGACCCCTTTTGCTTAAGCGCAAACGTGAGCAATCGCTCGTTTCAACGCCGCAATTTTCTAGCGCACAGTCTTGATTGCCGCCGCCAGGTCGAACAACGTATCGAGCACGGCCTCGCAGCCATCCACCACGTCCTGCGGCAGCGGCACAATATCGGGGACGGCAAAGACGTGGCAGCCGGCCGTGATGCCCGAGACGCAACCATTGCGCGAATCCTCGACCACGGCGCACTCCTCGGGGGCAAAGCCCGCACGCTCGCAGGCGAGCAGATACATCTCGGGGTCGGGCTTGCCGTGCACGACGTCCTCGCCACACGTTACCGTTTCAAACTTGTCAAAAAGACCGACCATCTTAAGGTTGCGCTCGGCCGTAACGAGGCGCGACGACGTCGCTAGACCCACGTGATAGCCCGCAGCCAGCAGCTCGTCTAGGCACTCGGCGGCACCGGCCTTAAGTTCCAGTTCGGTCTTGACCATCTCGTCGCGAATCTCCTTGTGGCGACGATAGATCGCCTCGGTGGTTTCATGGCTGCCGTAATGCTTATCAAGGATGTCCATAACATCGGGCAGCGTGCGGCCGATAAACTGATGGATCAGCGCTTCATCAATCGCGAGCCCCAGCTCAGCGGCGCCTGCCTTCCAGGCCTTAATCCCCAAACGCTCGGTATCGACCAGCGTTCCATCCATGTCAAAAATAACAGCCTTGATCATATCGGTCCCCCATCGACTCTCGCTGTCGTATTGCCGCAACTCTACCGCATTTGGCAACTTGTATATAACGTATATACCATATTGCACTTTCGTTACACAGATAGAAGTCTTATGGCAAGTAACGCATTAGGATTATAGTTTTCGATCGAGTACTCAACGATAAGGATCGTTTCATGATTTTAGACACCACGGCACCCGCAGAGGAGCTTCAAGACAAGCTATCGGCGCTCGAACAGCTGCTTTTGGCATACGGACGCGTGGCTATCGGGTTTTCCGGCGGCGTTGACAGCAGCTTTTTGGCCGCCGTATGCGCCCGCATCATGCCTACCAATACCCTCCTCGTCCATCTCACCACGCCGCTCATCGGCACGCCCGAGCAGGCTTCGTTTGAGCAGTCCGTTGATGGGCAGGCCAATGAGGGGCCGCATTTTAAGCTCCCCGTGCTCAATCTTTCGGTGGATCAGTTGCAGCTCCCCCAAGTAGCCTGCAACGATGCCAATCGCTGCTACCACTGCAAGCACGCCGGCTTTACCGCCATCGTCAACCACGCCAAGTCGCTCGGCTTTCCCACCGTCATCGATGGCAGCAATGCAAGCGATCGCGGTGACTACCGCCCCGGCATGCGTGCGGCAGAAGAGCTCGGCGTACGCTCACCCCTTATGGAGGTCGGCTTTACCAAGGACGAAGAGCGCGAGCTGCTGCGCGCATGGGGCTATCCCGTTTGGAACCTACCGGCGGGAGCATGTCTTGCCACCCGCGTCCCCACGGGCGAGGAGCTTACGCGCGAGAAAGTCGATTTAATCCGCGCCTGCGAGGATTACCTGCACGATCTTGATCTGGCACAGGTACGCGCACGCCTGGTCGGCGGCTGCATGCATATCGAGGCCGCACCCGCAGATGTTGCCAAGATTGCCACCCTCGGCGGTGCCGCCGTCGACGACAAGGGCAAGACCCCGCTGCCCGCCATTATCGAGTCCGCGCTGCGCGAGCTGGGCTGCGGCCATATCTCCCCCGAGGTCACCCCCTACATCCACGGCAACATGAACCTTTAGGTTACGCCGTTTTACAAACGGCGTAACTGCTCGGCGCTGCGCGGGCTCCGGGCACGGCAATCTGACGTTCAACTTCACGGGCGCGACCAAAAGGTCAGCGCCCGCTTGTTTCACGTCACCTTACCGCACCCGGAGCCCGCTCGCTCGCATATGCTCAACCTGGACTGCGTTAACTGACCTGTCAATAAGGGACAGGTTTATTTTGGCAGGTTTTATCTGGGGAAACGCAAATAGGGCCGTGACACCCATACGGCGTCGCGGCCCTTTTCCTTGGAGAAGGATCAATTGATTGAACGGGATGACCGTTCTAGTCTTCGAGTCCGCTATTGATGAGCTCCGCAATCTCAACGGGATCGGTGCTCGCGCGCACCTTGTCACGGAAGCCGGCGCCCATCAGCATCACGGCAGCCTTGGAGAGCAGACGCAGGTGCGTAGTTCCGGCCTCGCCGGCGGGCACGTACAGCGCGAGCGCAACATCGACGGGCACCCCATCGAAGCTCGGCCATTCAACGGGTTCGGTCAGTTTAAGCACGGCAACGCCCGGCGTGTGGATCGCGTCGCTTTTGGCATGCGGAACGGCAAAACCGGCGACAAGGCCGGTTTCGGCCTCGTTCTCGCGAGCAATGAAGGCGGCCTCTACGGCAGATGCGTCATCGGCAAAGCCGAGCTCGATGGCCTGCTCGGACAAATAATGCAGGGCGTCCTCGCGCGAGGCGGCGGTATACCCGATTGTCACTTGGTTGGCAGATACAAATCCCATGGAAACCTTCCTTACAACACGGACCTGACCGCAGCTTCGATGCCGTCGGCGTCCAAACCGTACTTGTGCAGCAAATCGACCGCAGGGCCGGACTCGCCATACACATCGCGCACGCCGACGCGACGCATCGGCACCGGATGCTGCTCCGCGAGCACCGAGGCCACGGCCTCGCCAAGACCACCGATAATCGAATGCTCCTCAGCAGTGACCACACGACCAGTCTTCTTGGCGCTGGCAACCACCAGGCGCTCATCAAGCGGCTTGATCGTGTGCATATTGATGACCTCGGCATCGATACCATCGGCAGCGAGCGCCTCGGCAGCCTCAAGCGCCTCAGCGACCATAAGGCCACAAGCGATGATGGTCACATCGGACCCCTCGCGCACGACCACGCCGCGACCAATCTTGAACTCATAGTCCTCGCAGTCGTTGATGACCGGTGTTGCCAGGCGTCCGAAACGCATGTAGACCGGCCCCTCAAACTCATAGGCGGCGCGCACGCATGCGCGAGCCTCGATGTCATCGGCGGGAACAATCACCGTCATACCCGGGATCGTGCGCATGAGCGCGATGTCCTCGCAGCACTGATGCGTGGCACCGTCTTCACCGACCGATATGCCCGCATGCGTGGCACCGATTTTGACGTTGAGGTGCGGATAGCCGATGGAATTACGCACTTGCTCGTACGCGCGGCCGGCAGCGAACATGGCAAAGGTGCTCGCAAAGGCGACGTGACCCGTGGTCGCAATGCCGGCGGCAAGCCCCATCAGGTTGCTCTCGGCAATGCCGGCGTCGTAGAAGCGCTCAGGGTGCGCAGCCTTAAACTTACCGGTCTGCGTGGCGGCGGCCAGGTCGGCATCGAGAACCACAAAGTCATCGCGCTCATTGCCCAGCTCGACAAGTGCCTCGCCATAGCTAACGCGCGTGGCGACTTTCTTGACGTCTGCCATTAGAGCTCCTCCCCTGCTGCTGCGAGCTCGGCCATGGCCTGCTCAAACTGTTCATCGTTGGGTGCCTTGCCGTGCCAGCCCACCTGGTTTTCCATAAAGGAGACGCCCCTGCCCTTCACCGTCTCGGCGATAATGGCCACGGGCGAGTCGCTCACTTTGCGGGCCTCGGCAAAGGCGGCGGCAATCTGCGCCATGTCGTTACCGTCGGCGAGCTCGATCACATGCCACTTAAAGGCGCGGAACTTGTCAGCGAGCGGCATGGCCGAGTTGACCTCATCGATCGTGCCGTCAATCTGCAAGCCGTTGTGGTCGACGACGGCAACAAGATTGTCGAGCGCATGGTTGCCGGCAAACATGGCCGCCTCCCACACCTGGCCCTCCTCGCACTCACCGTCGCCCAGCAACGTGTAGACACGGTAGCCGTCGCCCCAGTGCTTAGCGGCAAGCGCCATTCCAACTGCAGCAGAGATGCCCTGACCGAGCGATCCGGTGGACATATCGATGCCCGGGGTGTCGTTCATGTTGGGATGGCCCTGCAGTCGGCTGCCAATATGGCGGAGCGTCTCGAGCTCTTCGACGGGAAAATAGCCGCGATTTGCCAACACCGAATACAGGCCCGGCGCCGCGTGACCCTTGGAGAGCACAAAGCGATCGCGATCGGCCTTGTAAGGGTCGGCAGGATCGATATTCATTTCCTCAAAGTACAGATACGTCATGATGTCGGCAGCACCAAGCGATCCACCCGGATGTCCCGACTTGGCCGCGTGAACCGCAGTCACGACACCCTTCCTGACCTCATTGGCGACCTTCGCCAGCTCTTGGTTGGTCATACGAATTCCTCTCTTGAGAACAACCCCGGCACCGGATGACGCGATGCCGGGGCAATCCACTCGTTAAGCCTGAGCGACGACCTTCTGCCAGTCAGCCTCGAACGAGGCAAGGCCCTGGTCGGTCAGCGGGTGATGCAGGCACTTCTTGAGAGCGGCCATGGGCACGGTCGCGATGTCGGCGCCAAGAAGAGCCGCCTGGGTCACGTGGTTGGGCGTGCGGACCGAAGCGGTGATGATCTCGACGGTGTCGTCGACGTTCTTGCCCGTCCAGTCGTAGTTCTTAATGCAGGTCACGACGTTGTCGAGCTGCGAGATACCGTCCTCGGCGATGTCGTCGAAACGACCGACAAACGGGCTGATGTAGCGAGCACCGGCGTTGGCGGCCATAAGGGCCTGCGTCGGCGAGAAGACGAGCGTCATGTTGACGCGCACGCCAGCATCGGCCAGCGCACGGCAGGCGGCAAGGCCGGCCTCGCACACGGGAAGCTTGACCACGATGTTGGGGGCGAGGGCGGCAAGGCGCTTGCCCTCCTCGATCATACCCTCGGCAGTGGTCGCGGTAGACTCGGCGGACACGGGCAGGCCCTCGCAGAGCTCGGCAATCTTGAGCATATGCGGCTCAAAGTCGGCAAGCTTGCCGCCGGTCTTGGCGTACAGGGACGGGTTGGTGGTAACACCGGCCAGGCAGCCCCAGCTCTTGGCCTCGGCAATCTCGTCCAGATTGGCGGTATCGATAAAGAACTTCATGGTGAACCCCTTCAAAGGAAGCTAAAACTCAAAAGAATGGGACAAAGGGACTGTCCCTTTGTCCCATGTGCCGGGCCTGCAGCTGGGACATGCCCCAGGCCCGGCGTCGCGTAGGAAAAGCTACTTACTCGGCAAGAGCGGCCTCGATGCGGGTCGTGACGCCCTTGAGGTTAAGACCGACGACGTACTGCTTGATCGGGCGCTTGATGTGCTCGATGACAAAGCGCTTGCCGTCGATGTCCTGAGCGGCGAGGTTGCGGTAGAGCTTCTCGACCTGCTCCTTGACCTCAGGATCGTTGAACGCATAGTGACCGGAGACATCCAGGATCTTCAGGCTGAGCTCATCGTCGGCAAGAATGTCGTCGACCTGCAGGTTGACGTCGTCGCCAGTCATCCACTTGCGCCAGCGCTCGGTCTTGATAGCCTTGACCAGCAGGGTGTGATACAGGTCGGAGGGGTCATCGCACAGACCGTTGTCGACCAGGATCTGCTCGGTGGCGCAGAGCTTGAGGTAGGCGCGGGTCTCCTCGGTGCCATACTGCGGAGCAACGTTGGAGGCGGTCACGTGTGCCGGGATGTGCTCGAGCAGCGTCGCGTCATCCAGATAGTCGGCGTTGTGCTCCTTCAGGCCCACGCCGTAGCGCTTAGCCATGTCGGCGAGCTCGCGGGCATTCTTGAAGTTGTAATGGCCGACCTGCTCGGTCCAACGGGTGAGCGTACCGGTCTGGCCGACGATAAAGGTGGGCATGGGGCAGCCGCGCTTCTCGAGCTCGGGCTGCAGCTGAGAAATGAACTCCTCGTACTTATCGGTAGAGGTCAAGCCGCCATTGGTCTCCTCGGTACCGACCTCATAGGCAACCTCGGGCAGGTTATGCTCGCGACGGTACTGCTCAAGGTAGTCGATAAGATCAATCGTGCGGCGAAGCACCACGTCGAGCGGAATAACCTTGCCGATCTGATAGGGGTCCTTGGTGGGGTCGACCATCAGCAGGTCAAAGCCCGCCTCCATGTCGGCGACGAAGGACTTGCGGGCGAGCTCCATGGCCTCGTCCTCGGGCAGGTGGGCGTTACGCTCCTCGTCGCGCTGCCACGGACCGCCGTGATCGCGGCACAGGTAGTACGGACCGGTGTAACCCACCTCGTCGGCAACCTTCTTGATGTCGGCGGCAAAGCGCGTCTGGTCCCAACCGTTGACGTAGCCGGCGCCCATCTCGTCCATATCGACCTGGTTGCGGCTGGCGATAAACATGGGCGGGAAATCCTCGTCCTTGGCAAGCTCGAACACGGCCTGAATCAGGTTGGGGCTCATGGGGCCAATGCCGACCATGGTTGCGTGATCGCCGCTATCCTGCAGCTTGAGCATGCCCTGAACGGCCTGACGGATGGTGAGGTTGGACATTTTGTTCTCCTTCTCCAGAGGATTTTTGACAAAAGTTCCCTGGGACCCAGATGTGGGCCCTATCAGTACGGATGGATTTTGTTGTGTAGGGGCGGTTGTGCGGAGTCAAATCCATCCCTCCGCACAACCGGAGTCCTTAAAGGTTTACTTGGCCTGCTTATCGAGCGTGGGCTTCATGGCAATCAGGATTGCAGCGGCGACCACGGCGCCAATCACGATGTCCAGGCAGAACAGCGCGACGTTGTTGGTGGCAAGGGCGACGATAAAGCCACCGTGCGGGACGTAGCAGTCGATGCCCTGGAAGGCGGCAAGTGCCGCACCCACGGCAGAGCCGATGCAAATGCCGGGCAGGGTGTGACCGAGGTCCTTGACCGCGAAGGGGATAGCGCCCTCGGTAATACCGATGCAGCCCATGAACAGCGCGGAGATGCCCATCTGGCGGTCAGCGTCATCGAACTTGTTCTTGGCGATGAGCGCAGCGAGGCCACAGGCGATCGGGGGAACGGCGACGGCGACGCGGAACATACCGTTAGGACCGTAGATACCGGAGGCCATGATGGCCATGGTGAAGGTCGAGGCGGTCTTGTTGATGGGGCCACCCATATCGAAGGCGGTCATAACGCCAATGACCAGACCCAGGACAACTGCGGAACCGCCCTGCAGGCTGCCGAGCACGCCGGTGAGCCAGTCCATCACAAAGCCAAGCGGCGTGGCCAGGATGTAGATATAGGCCATGCCCAGGACAAGCGAGGTCAGAATCGGGATGATCAGGATGGGCATGATGGTCTGGATGGTGTTGTTGACCTTCCAGGTCTTCATCCAGCGGACAAAGTAGCCGCAGATGACCGCCATGATCATGGCGCCCAAGAAGCCGGTCGAAACGCTGTTGCCGTTAGGGGTAACGACAGCGTTGTTGACCAGGTAGCCCAGGACAAAACCGGGGGCGAGCGCGGGCTTGCCGGCCATCGAGTAGGAGATGTATGCCGCAAGCACCGGGATCATCATGGAGATGCCGGCCATGCCGATGGTGTTAAGGCTCACCATCAGCGGGTTCGTAACCTCCATGCCGTTGGCGCCGGCGGTACCGGATGCCAGCGAGAAGGCAAGAAACACGCCGCCGATAACGACGATGGGGATAAAATAGGAAACGCCGGTATTGAATGCATTGAGCAGCGTCTTGCCAGGATCGGCAAAGATAGACTGCTTGGACGCCGGTGTCGGGGCCCACGGGGCAGCGGAGACGGCCTTCTTCTCTGCCTTGGCCTCGGCCTTGGGCGCGTCAACGGCGCCACCCGTCGCCTTGATGATCTCAATGGCCTGGTCGATGATCTTTACCGGATCGGCGATTACATCCGAGGTGCCGACCTTCAGGAACTTGCCCTCGGCCATCTTCTGCTCAAAACGGTCCTCGTTCTCGACACCCACGTCGACGGACTCCAGGACCAGGTCGGCGGAGTCCACGTCTTCCTGCGTGAGCTCATTCTCGATACCCAGGCCACCCTGAGCCTCGACCTTGCACTCGATGCCACGGGCGGCGCATTCATCCTGAATCGCCTTCTGGGCCATATACGTGTGGGCGATACCCACAGTACAGGCGGCAACGCCTACGATCTTCATTGCTTCCCTCTTTTCATAGAGTTGCGTGCGCAAGACACCGTTTGCGGAGGCCTCCGGAGCATCCCCTGCCGTTTGGACTTGCTGTCTTTTCGACAAGAACAATATAGGTGCTCGTTTTTCTTAATGCCAGCTTATTTCGGTAAACGCGCAGGTCAGAGCGTTGGTTATGCGATTTAGTTATGCGTTTAACCAAAAATGAATCCTGCGATTTTGCCCTCGATTTCAAAAGTCAAGAAGTATTTGATTTTCTCGGTAGACGGCAGATGCGCATGCCGGTCACAAATTTCGACCCCACCCGTATGCCGCATTTGTTGCATACTCATATGAAAGGAAAAAGCCGCTCACCGAAGCGTATCCTTCACCAAGACTCAAAGTCATCATGTTGGAAAATGCTCATCTGTCGGAAGGAGTCGCTGTGGCAAAACAGCGCGTTACGATCGCAGACGTCGCTCGAGAGGCGGGAACCTCGACGGCAAGCGTCTCGTATTACCTCAACGACAAACGAGAAAAGCTTAGCGAGAAGACGCAGAACAAAATCGCGCGCGTCATTAAGGAACTCGGATACGTTCCCAACGCCCAAGCGCAGACGCTCACCGGCAAGCAAACCCACGTCATTGCCATCATCATTTTGGATAACACCAACAAATGGGCGGGGCTCGTTCTCAATGGCATGGAGCAGGTCATGCTCCCCGCGGGCTACCAGACGGTCGTTTGCACGAGCAACTTTAACCCCGAGACCGAGCTCATGTACGTCGACAAGATGCTCTCGCTGGGCGTCGATGGCTTTATCATCCAGCCCACGGCAAACTTCAAAGCCGTGCATGACCGCATTAGACGCGCCGGCAAGCCGGTCGTCTTTTTCGATGCGGCCATCTATAGCCCAGGTACCAGCTGGATCAAAACCAACCTTTACGACGGCGTGTACAACGCCACACAGGCACTCCTCGACGCCGGCTACGAAGATTTCTTTTCCATTGCCGCCAACATGACCGAAATGCGCACCCGCATGGAGCGTTTTCAGGGGTATGCCGAGGCGCTGGCAGCGAACGGGCAGCTCTACAAAGCGATTCCCATCGATCACAACAAGCCGTCAATCAACGAGCTCACCGAATACTTTAAATTCAAGTTCAATCCCGCCAAGCGAACCCTTATCTTCGTGCAAAATCAGTGGGCACTTCCCCGTGTCTACAAGGCCCTCCAGCCAATGGCCCATCTGCTTCCGCAGCAAATCGGCCTTTTGGGACTCAACTGCGAAGACTGGACTAATCTCACCACACCGACCGTCTCCACCATCATCGAACCCGTCGACCAAGAAGGTCGCGAAGCAGCCGAGATGCTGCTCGCCCTACTTGACGGAAGCAGCGAACCCGGCGAGCAGCGCATTCTCGAGTGCAAGCTCAACTGGCTCGGCTCCACCTCGATCTAGGCTGCGGGACAAATGAATCAGTAGCGTCTATCCCAAATCTTGAGTATTTGTTCGATAGAACGACCCCTGCCGGCTCCTGCTAGACTGGTAGATTCCCAACCGTCCATCCAGGAGCCTCAATGTCGCGCAAGTCCACCTACAAGCAAGTACTTTCCATCGGCACCGCCGTGGTGCTGGGGTTTGCGCTGTTTACGGGATCACTCGACGGAGCGCCCAAGCTGCTGTCGCCGCAAAGCGATGAACAGGCGGTGGCTCTGGCCGAGAAGCAAAGCGAGAGCCCCAACCGCACCGACGACGAAGCGGACTTGGTCGCCCGGCTCGAATCGGGAACAGCGAGCTCCGAGGACTCCGGCGATGGCTCCGAATCCACCACGACCAACACCAACGGCAACGTTGCCGAGAACAGCGCCGCCACCCCCATCGACGAGGTTGAAAACCCCGACCTCAACCGCGCCCGCGGTGTTTATCTCAGCAGCATTCCCGACTACGCCGGCAACCCCTACGTTGCCCTTCGCGCCGACAGCACGCACCCGCTCGGCACACCGTCATTCACGCTCGATGAATACGAGCGCGCTACAGAAGAGGGCTGCTTTAAGAAGTTCTCCAAGCTCGACAGCCTGGGCCGCACCCGCAAAGCACTCGCCTGCGTGGGCCCCGAATCACTCGGTCAAGGCGAGCGCGGCGATATCTCGCGTATCCATCCTGCCGGTTGGCACCAGCAGCGCTACGACTTTATTCCGGGCCAGAGCCTCTACAACCGCTGCCACCTTATCGCCTGGTCGCTCTGCGGCGAAAACGCCAACCGCAAAAATCTCCTCACCGGCACGCGCTATCTCAACGAAACGGGCATGCTGCCGTTTGAGGAGCAGATTCTCGGCTACATCCGCGACACGGGCAACCATGTGCTCTACCGCGTCACGCCCATGTATAACGAAGAGGAACTTGTCTGCCGTGGCGTGCGCCTTGAGGCGCAATCGGTCGAGGACCACGGCAAGACCCTCTGCTTCCACGTATATTGCTACAACCTGCAGCCGCACGTGCAGATCGACTACGCCACCGGCCGCAACCAGGCATCCGGAGACTAGTGCCGACCGCGCCTCCCGTAGCCCAAAAAATGATCCGCAATCCTTCCGTCGCATACGGATCAAATAAGGCCGCCCCGGTTACCCAGGACGGCCTTTTCGTCAGCACCTACATTGCAGGCAAAACCACACGTTACTTGGCACGGCCCTCCTCATAGCGCTCGACCAGCTTGGCCTGAACGTCATAAGGCACCTGCTCATAGCCGGCGGGCTTCATGGTGAAGTCGCCCGTGCCGCGCGTGATAGAGCGCAGGCGCGTCGAATAATCCGTCAGCTCGGCCAGCGGCGCCTGGGCAATAACCACGGTGTCTCCGCGCTCATCGGTCTCCATGCCCGTCACGCGACCGCGCGAGGCCGAGATGTCGCCCATCACGGCGCCGGCGTAACTCTCGGGGATAGTCACTGTGATTTCCTCGATGGGCTCCAGCACCACCGGGTCGGCGTCGGCGCATGCCTTGCGCAGGCCGATGCGAGCCGCCGCGCGGAACGCCATCTCGTTGGAGTCGACGCTGTGGTACGAGCCGTCGTACACAACCACGCGAATGCCCGTGAGCGGGTAGCCGGCGATAATGCCGTCCTTCATGGTCTCCTGAACGCCCTTGTCCACGGCGGGGATCAGCGAGCGCGGAATACGGCCGCCTACGACCTCGTCAACAAACTCATAGCCGTCGCTCGTGCCGTCGGGCCCAATGAGCGGCTCCACGCGCAGCCAGCAGTCGCCGTACTGACCGGCGCCGCCGGTCTGCTTCTTGTGGCGACCCTGAGCGCTTGCCGTGCGGCGGATGGTCTCGCGATACGGAATGCGGATCGGCACGCTCTTTGCCACAACCTTGGTGCGATCCTCCAAACGGTTGAGCAGCACCGAAACCTGCGCCTCACCCACGGCGGAGATGATAGTCTGTCCGGTCTCCTCGTCACGATCGATGCTCATGGTCGGATCGGCCTTGCAGGCCTTCTCGATAAACGTGTAGAGCTTCTCTTCATCGCCGCGGTTCTCGGCCTCGATGGCGATGCGGTACTGCGAGTTGGGGAACTTAAACGCCGCAGCCTCGACCTTGCCGGTAATCGAGAGCGTATCGCCCGTCTCGGCCGCCAGCTTGGGCGCCACGATGATATCGCCGGCATAGGCGTGACCGACCTCGGTCATGTCGCGGCCGCACATCACATACAGGTGAGCCAGACGCTCGCCCTTGCGCGTACGTGCATTGATTAGCTCAAGGCCCGGCTCAAGCGTGCCCGTCAGCACCTTGATAAAGCTGATGCGACCCTGCTGCGGATCGGCCAGCGTCTTAAACACAAATGCCACCGGACGGTCATCGTCACTCGAGATCTTAAGCGAATCGCCGTCGATGAGCGGCATCTCGCCGTAGTCCGTCGGCGCCGGGAAGTACGTGGCGATGTCGTCCATCAGCGAGTTGACGCCCTGCTCCTTAATGCAATCGCCCGCAAAAACCGGCACAAAGATGCGCTCGGCGATCGCCTTCGACAGCAGGCCTTCAAGCTCCTCCTGCGTCAGCGTCTCCTCGCCTTCCAAGTACTTCATCATCAGTTCGTCGTCAGCCTCGGCCACCAGCTCGCACAGATGGTCATGGGCCTCCTCGGCCTGGGCACGATACTCCTCGGGAATCTCCGACTCAACGGCTTCGGTGCCGTTGCAATGGCGCGCCTTCATGCGCACCAGGTCGATGATGCCGTCAAAGTCCTCGCCCTCGCCCCAGGGAAGGGTCACGGCGCCCAGGCGCGTGCCAAAGCGCTCCTGCAGCAGGTTCATTGTGGTTGTAAAGCTGGCCTCGGAGCGCGACAGGCGGTTCACGAACACCGCGCGCGCCAGGCGCAGGTCCTCCGCCGCATACCAAAGCTTGACGGTCGTAGGCTGCGGGCCCGCTTCGGCATCGACCACAAACAGAGCCGTCTCGCAGACGCTCATCGCGGCAAAGGCGTCGCCGATAAAATCGGGGTAGCACGGGGCATCGAGCACATTGATGCGCGCGCCCTTCCAGTCGATCGGTGCAATGGTCGTCGAGATGGAAAATGCACGCTTGACCTCTTCGGGGTCATAGTCGAGCGTGGGCTTGGTGCCGTCGTGGCCGCCCAGGCGGGCGGTCTTGCCAGAAAGGTGGAGCATGGCCTCGGCGAGTGAGGTCTTGCCCACCCCGCCTTGGCCTACGAGCACCACGTTCCTTACGTTACCGGTCTTGGGAGCACCCATGATGACCTCCTTGCAGGGCCGCGCGCAATGCGCGACGCCAACGGGGAGAGTTCGCGGTCGGTGCCATCCCGGGAGCAGCATGGTCGGCAGCCGAGCCGACTCACCCTCCAAATGTCCTATGCCACCACCCTACCCTCACGGGCGGCTGTCCATGCACACCTTTCGGCGCACGTATGAATACAGGCGGCGAGAGGAAGAGACAAGCTTGTGAGGCGATTATTGAACCCCGTCGATGCAAACAAAAAGCCGCCACAGACCGTAAGACCTGCGGCGGCTTCGCCTTAATTAATAGTTGAGTAAATACCTGAGCCTATCCCTCGATACGGCTCAAGAACTCACGGGTGCGCTGCTCACGCGGATGGTCGATGACCTGCTCGGCAGGACCCTCCTCGACAATGCGGCCGCCATCCATAAAGACCACGCGGTCGGCAACATCGCGCGCAAACTGCATTGCGTGGGTCACAATCACCATCGTCATATTCTGCGCGGCAAGGTCTTTAATGACACGCAGCACCTCGGCCGTCAGCTCGGGATCGAGCGCCGAGGTCGGCTCGTCAAAGAACAGGATCTCCGGGTCGAGCGCCAAGGCGCGGGCGATACTCACACGCTGTTGCTGACCGCCCGAAAGCTCACACGGAACCTTGTTCTCGTTGCCCGTAAGCCCCATCTGCGCGATCAACTCGCGCGCACGAGCTTCCGCCTGTTCGCGCGGGCGCTTAAGCACGCGGATCGGCGCGTCGATGATGTTTTTCATCACGGTATAGTGCGGGAACAGGTTGTAATTCTGGAACACCAGGCCGAATCGCGAGCGTGCCCGCTTGGGCACATCGCCCTTCGCATAGACTGCGCCCGAACCCGCATCCGTCGCAACGGCAAGGTCACCAAACGAGAGCGAGCCTCCGCCGAGTGTCTCGAGCAGCGTGGCACACCGCAGCAGCGTGGACTTGCCGCCACCCGAAGGCCCGATAATCGCCACGACCTCGCCACGCTTGACCTCGAGCGAGATATCCTTGAGCACCTCATTGCCGCCAAACGCCTTGCGAGCGCTTTCGATTTTCATCACCGAGTTAGTCATGATAATAGTCCAGCTTCTTTTCGGCGGCGCCCAACAGCATCTCGACCACGAAGTTGAAAACCCAGTAGATCAGCGCCGCAATCGCAAACGGTACCATGCTCACCTGCGAGGCAACCAGGGCCTTGGCGGTCGAGAACATCTCGCCCACGCCAATGGCAAACGCCAGCGACGTGTCCTTGACCAGCGTGATGATCTCGTTGCCCATCGCCGGCAGAATACGCTTGGCGACCTGCGGCATCACGATATACAGAAACGTCTGCACGCGCGAATAGCCCAGCACCTCGGCAGCCTCGTATTGACCGCGCGGAATGGACTGCAAGCCCGAGCGATAGATCTCGGCAAAGTAACCGGCGTAGTTGATGATGAACGCCACGACGCACGCCGTCCACTTGGAATCGGGCGTGAGCGAAATGCCAAACACGTAGTACGGGGCAAAGTAGATGGCAAACATCTGCAGCATGAGCGGCGTACCGCGCATGACCGAGATATAGATGCGCGCAATCCAGCGAAGCGGCGCGATTTTGCTCATGCGCATAAACGCCACGGGAATTCCCAGCGGAATCGACCCGAGCAGCGTCAGCACAAACAGCTGCAAACTGACCAAGAATCCCTGGCCAAGCATCTGCATCATGACCTGAATAGACAACCTAAGCTCTCTTTCACGACAACAGAACAGCGGGCGTTAATTGAAATAGGCACAGTGCCCAAGATTGCGAGCGACAAGCCCGACGAAGCGTACTTTGGTACGCGAGGAGGGTTGGAGCCGCAAGGTTGGGTGCTGTGGCTATTTCAAAACCCAGTTGTCGAAGGATAGGCCATAGCTTGCGTATTTATCGCACAGGTCCTTAACCGTGCCGTCCTCGTAGAGCGCCTTGAGCGACTCGGTCACAGCATCGGCCGACTTGGTGTCGCCTTTCTTAAAGCCAACGGCGTAGTGCTCGCTGGACAGCGGCTCATCAAGCTGCGTGTAGGCATCGGGCTTGGCGGCAAGCTGATACTGGGCAATCGAAAGGTCGCATGCCACAGCATCGACCGCACCGCTCTCGAGCTGCATAAAGGCCGTGTTGTACTCGCCGATGGTATCGAGCGTGGCAAACGTCGCCGCCAGATCCTTCTGGTCACCCTCGAGCACGTCCTGCGCAGCGGAATCGGTCTGGGTAATCACGGTCTTGCCGGCAAGATCGTCCCAGCTCTTGATACCCGCGTCCTTCTTTACCACCAGCACCTGCTCGTTGAGCATGTACGGCTCGGAGAACGTGTAGTCGTCCTCGCGGCCCTCCTTGGTAAAGCCGTTCCAGATGCAGTTGATGGCGCCTGAGTTAAGCAGCGTATCCTTGGCGTCCCAGTCGATGGCCTCGTATTTGACCTCCCAGCCCTGCTTATCGGCAACAGCCTTGGCCAGATCGAGATCAAAGCCGGTGTACTCGCCATCGTCGCCCACAAAGCCGTACGGAGGATAGGACTTATCGAAGCCCACCACGAGCTTCTTGGACTCCGCAGCACCCTTCACATCCTTGGCCGCGGCAGAGCCAGCAGCGGAGCCCTTGCCGGCACCACCGCCGCAACCGACAAGACCAAGGCCAAGCACCGTGGCGAGCGAGCCGGCTAGACCAACAAACTGACGACGAGACATATCGGTGTTCATGGTATCCCCCCTTGATGGCACTTTAGTTAAGTAAAGTGATTCGTGTAACGTCCAGAATCATACACTTTAGTGAGATGGAGTACAAGGGAGGGTTTGCCCAGCGTGGGCGGGGAGCGGCGCGTAATTAAGTTTCCTGCTCTACAGTCCTGCGCAAGACGGAAAGCACATTAAGTGCTTTCCTTTGCGTGCGGAACTCGCGATAAACTTAATTACGCGCCGCTCCCCGCCCACGCCGGGCAAACATCGTTGGACTTATCACTGACATGAAATAGGCGCTTGTATATCGTCCGCTAGCTTGGCACGGTACAATGCTTTCAGCTTTCAATTTGTAAATTAGTGGGGTTAATTCATGGCAGAATCTCGTGCGGAGCGTAAGGCTCGTCGTGCTTTGATCGAGGCGGCTGAGGGGTCAGAGGAGAAAAAATCTTCTCAGAAATCCAAGTCGTCTCAGGACGCGAGGGGTAAGTCGGCTAAGGGCAAGGCTAAGGCCAAGCGTCCCGGCTCTCGTCGGAACGAGGATAAGGCATCTCAGACTCGCTCCAAGCGCTCGCATAAAGATCAGGTTTCGTCTGCACGTAAGGCTGTGGACCCCAAGTCTCCCTGTTCGATCATGAAAGCTTGCGGTGGGTGTACGGCGCTCAATCGTCCTTATAAGAAGCAGCTCGCCGCCAAGCAGGCTGCTATGGAGGAGCTTTTTGCTGCTCTTTGCGAGCGTGAGGGTATTAGCGTCGACCCCATTCGCGGTATGGGCGTCACCCTGGGCGACCCGGGCAAATATCCTGCGCCGCGTGGCTTTCGTCATAAGGCTGCCACTCCCTTTGCTCCCGGTAAGGAGGGCGCTGTCCGTTGCGGTTTCTTTGAGCGCGGCACGCACAAGATCGTTGCCGTACCCGAATGCCCCGTCGAGGCACCGGGCGCCCGACAAATTCTTAACGGCATCGCGCGTGAAGCTGAGCGCCTGCACATTCCCGCCTTTAACGAGGACAAGCATCTGGGCTTGCTCCGCTATGCCGTCATCCGCTGCGGTTGGCGTACCGACCAGGTCATGGTTACGCTCGTGACCGCCCAGCGTGACTTACCGCATGCGCAGGAATTCTTTGAGGCCGTCGCCGCACTCGATCCGCGCATCGTCACCGTCGCCCAAAACATCAACGGACGCCCCGGCAACGCCATCCTCGGCGAGGAAACCCGCATCGTGTATGGCGCCAAGTGCATGCGCGACCAGCTACTCGGCTGCGAGTTCGATATCTCCCCCACCGCGTTCTACCAGACCAACCCGCAACAGACCGAGCTGCTCTATCAGCTCGCTATCGACGGCATGGATTTGCACCAGGGCGATGTGCTCATGGATGCCTACTGTGGCAGCGGTACCATCGGTCTTTGCGCAGTTAAAGATGCCCAGAAAAAGGGCATCGGCATTATGCTGCTCGGCGTGGAGCGCAACCCGGCGGGCATTGCCGACGCACGTCGCAATGCCGAGCTCAACGGCCTCACCCGCAGCGCCTGGTTTATGGCCGACGACGCCACCGATTGCATCCTGGATGCCGCCGATAACAACGAGCGGGTCGATGTCCTTTCCATCGATCCGCCGCGCGCCGGCTCTACCCCCGAGTTCCTCGAAGCTGCCTGCGCGCTTAAGCCGCGCCGCATCACCTATATCAGCTGCAACCCCGTAACTCAAGAGCGCGACCTGCATCAGCTCCTCGACGGAGGCTATTGCCTGCTCAAGATCACGCCCGTCGACATGTTCCCTCACACCGACCACACCGAGACGGTATGTTTATTGTCCAAACTTAATGCAAAGCAACATATCGAGGTAGACATCCACATGGACGAACTTGATCTCACCGATGCAGAGAAGAAAGCCACCTATTCGGAAATCAAGGAATATGTGCTGGAGCATACCGGACTCAAGGTCAGCAGCTTGTATATCGCTCAGGTGAAGCAGAAATGCGGTATCATCGAGCGAGAAAATTACAACAAACCGAAGTCCGATGATGCAAAACAGCCCCAATGCCCGCCCGATAAGGAAAAAGCAATCAAGGAGGCGCTCAAGCACTTCGGCATGATCTAAGGAGGGCAAAATGAAGCGTTTACTTTCTTGTGAGTTCAATATGGATACTGCCTGTGTGGAGCTGAAATTTGCAAATGGCAGCATGATTGCCATTGATACGATTGCGGTAGAGAATGAGGTTGCCGATAATATATATCAGCGGTCAGAGCTGGACTGGCTGATTTACAACGATCCGGCAGCCTATGCAGATTTAGTTCTCAACGGCGACCCGGAAACATACCTGAAAACTGTTACAGAATATAAACCTTTGGACTGATTACCAGAGATAAAGCAAGCCGCCTGTGCGGGCATATCAAATGCTCATACAGGCGGCTTTTCCTTTTTGTACTGTGACTTTATCAGTTCTCCGAAATGGACCGCTTAAACAATATCCATGTACTTATGAAGTAGCATATCAGCAGTAAGAAAAGAATACCAATGATAATCCCTACTTGTACCATCAAGGCTCCGCAGCCAATATAAGCTGAGATTTCAGCAGAAACACTTTGAAGAAAATAGCCAATCACAATAATTGCTACAACGATTGCCGCTGTGATCGGCATCCCAAACCAAACACCAAGCTGTTTTAGAACCAAAGTATGCAGGTCCTTCTCTTCCACTCCCATTTTTCGCAGAACCGAAAATCTGTAGTTGTTTTTTTCTGCATCCAGGAGCTGCTGAAGAGCCAGCACGGTAAGACACATCACCATCAGAACAATTGCACCATAGATCAAGGACGCTTTTAGGATAAAGTTAAGGGCGATTATACGGTTCACTTCCGTAGTATGGACAGTTGTACTGTATCCTGCCAGATTGTCTTTATCAGGATCTTCTGGATAAGAACGCCCAAGAAGCTGTTCCAGCATTTCTGCCGTTTTGAAGGGAAGCGGATATTGGGTCATCACAAATCGGTTGCGCTGTACCGGAAGCAAGACTTGCGCTATTTCGTCAGGTATGATATACACCACATCTGTATTCACCCTATTACATTTTACTGTTCACCTTTCTTCTTGGATATGTCTACACTGTTCTATTAGTTAGCCAAAATAATTCATATGTATATGTTGACAACTATCCGCTTTTTTTGTATAGTATTATTAAAAGGGGGAAATGTTTATGTTACATAGCATGCGTATTCGATAAGCATTGAAATCAAAAAAGATTTTTCCCATTTTCAATATGGGCTTTTTTGTCATGCTTATTTTGCGTATGCTATACAACAAAACTAACGATGTATAGACATAGTATAAAAACTATGCCTTAATTTTGTTGTAGTGTTATATGTATAAATGCAGGTCAATGCTCATGTTGAGAATTGACCTGTATTTTTTTGCGCAAAAGGAGAAATATTATGCTTGAAAAATATTGGATAAAATGTACAATTTGTAACGGAAAGACGAGGGTTCAAGTATTTTATAATACGGTATTAAGAAATTTTCCTCTTTTCTGCCCTAAATGTAAATTAACGCATATCGTTGATGTTGAAAAACTAGAAATCATAATCAAAAACTCTGAAAAACAAACTTTTTAATTTTGAAAAGGAAGGATATTAAATGAAACACTTACCTAAAAGTACACCTACGGAAATATTGAATGACCCATACGGATTTACTTACAAAGAAATGTCGGAAGTAATTGGAGAGGATAAAGCAAGAGCCTTATATACGGAATTGTATAAACAGCCATTTCACAAAAAAAATCTATCAATATCAACAAAAAAAGTCTATAAAAGTAGCGATACTGAAAAGTATGTTTATGAATTGAAAGACAACAGGTATATCGAAACGGTTTTTATTAAACGGCGAGATGGTGGGACTGTTTGCGTAAGTACGCAAGTTGGTTGTTCTGTTGGCTGTATTTTTTGTGAGTCCGGACGCAATGGTTTTGTTCGTAATCTAACACCGTCTGAAATTGTGCAGCAGGTTGTATTGATACGTCAAAAAGTAAATCGTATCGTTTTTATGGGAATGGGAGAACCTTTATTCAATTACGACAACTTGATTGCAGCAATCCATATTCTTCGAGATAGAAATGGACTTAACTTTCCAACCGACGGCATTACCGTATCAACAGTTGGTCCAGTTAATCAATTAAAAAAATTGCGCGAAGAACATCTAAAAATTCAGTTGACAATATCTTTACATGCAGCAACACAGGCTGCGAGAAACTGTATCATTCCTCATATGCACATGTACGCTATTGAAGATGTTGTTAAGCAAGCATTGTCCTATTCTCAAAGGCATAATCGAAAAGTGGTATTTGCGTATTTGCTTTTACCAGGTATAAATGACCGTTCCTCAGATATAAGGCAACTTGCAAAATGGTTTAAGGGCAAAAATGTTATGATTAACGTGCTGCAATACAACCCGACGAGTAATTCAAAAATTAGAGCACCACAAAAACAAGAAATGGTTGCGTTCAAACATCAATTAGAGCAAACAGGACTTGAAGTTACCATGAGAGTTTCTCATGGTAGAGAGATTAAAGCAGCTTGTGGACAGTTAGCTAATACATATAATAAAGCCAAAAAACAACAAAAATAATTTAATTAAAAGAGCCAGACGCACAGACGCAGAGCCGATAATATGCAGTTTGAAATACTGCTGTTATCGGCTCTTTTTTGATTTTAATTTGTGCCCCCAATAACCATATTGGAGCAAAATCAGAACTGTTGCTTGTCGTTCTTTGATTTCCGCAGCAGCTTTGAAAAATCAAAGCCGCCGTTTCTTTTTATCTTCTAATGAAATGACGCGGTATCACTGTTAAAAGCGGCGGCTAAA
>CAUEQD010000020.1 GCA_959019945.1 uncultured Collinsella sp.
GGGTCAGCCCGTGGGAGGCCAGGGCGCCGCTGACCGGTGGACGGCACCGAGCCGTCATCGAGCTTAGAAGGGGGAGGCCTCGCGGCCTCCCCCTTTTTTGCGTTTACGGGTTTTTGTCTCACATAGTGGCTGTGTTTTATAACCCTCGTTTGTCGCATCTTCTGTGAACGGGCTACAATAACTTAGTCTGTGCGATATGGAGGTGAACATGGCTGAAGCTGGTATCGGCGTTGATATCGTCGAGATTTCCCGCATGAAATCAATTCTTGAAAAGACGCCGTCGTTTGCTCGGCGTGTGTTTACCGAAGAAGAGCGTGCGTATTGCGATGCATCATCGCGTCCCGCTGCTCACTATGCGAGTCGCTTTGCTTCGCGCGAGGCGGTGCTTAAAGCTCTCGGCACGGGTTTTAGTCAAGGCGTGGGTCGCAAGGATGTTTCGGTAACGCGTGATAAACTCGGCAAACCGAAGGCGCTGCTTTCGGGCCGTGCTCTCGAGATCGCTCAAGAACTGGGTGTTGTTGAGGTCGCTCTTTCCATTACGCTTACGGGAGACTTGGCCGTTGCGAATGCCATCGCGATTACCGAAGATGCTCGACCTAAGCCAAAAGATGAAAAACTGAGCACCAAGAAACGCGTTGCGCAGACATTTAAAGAGGCTCGCTCTGTTTTAGATGAGCTTGAGCAGCTGCAGAATTCAGCATTGACGGAGCACCTGGGCGATGCTTCGCAAGATACGCTAGGAGCATAGATGAAACCGGTTTTGAGTACCGAAGAAGTCGTTCGTCTCGAGGATATCATCGAACGAGAAGGGACTTCGAAGGCCGAGCTTATGGAGCTGGCGGGTGAGTTTGCCGCCAACGAGGTCTTGAAGCTCAATCCCGATCGGGTTCTCGTTCTGGTCGGTTTTGGTAATAATGGCGGCGACGGTTGGGTTGCCGCCGATATCCTGAGCCATAAGGGTGTGGACGTGGATATCGTTTCTCCGGTTGAGCCGGATGAGATTCCTGCTGCTCTGGCACGTCATGTTGCTCGTCGTACGGCCGGCCGCGATGTGCACGTTTGCGTCGGCCCCTCGCGTGATGAACTCGAGGTTTTGATCGATAAGGCCGATGTTGTTGTCGATGCCATTTTTGGTACCGGTTTCCACGGGAATCTGCGTGCGCCGTTCTCCATTTGGATTCCTACGGTCAATGAATGCGCCGATTGTGTCGTATCCATTGATGTCCCCTCGGGCCTGAATGCCGAGACGGGCGTTGTTGATGACGACTGCATTCGTGCCGAGCATACGGTGACGATGATTGCGCCCAAGATTGGTCTGTATAGCGCTGATGGCCCTGAGTATGCTGGCGATTTGATCTGCGGCAATCTTTACGACCGTCTTGACGAGGTCATCGATGATGTCGACCACGCCGCCGAGATTGTCGAGCCCGGTGACTTAGTTGATTACTTTGCTCCACTACCTACGAATATCGATAAGTATTCCCGTGGCTCTGTGCTTATTGTCGCCGGATCTGCGCAATATCCTGGTGCTGCCATTATGGCGGCCAAGTCTGCAGCTCGCGCGGGTGCTGGTTACGTGGCAGTCGCGGCTCCTGACGCCTGCGCCAATCTTATCCGCATGGCACTTCCTTCGATTCCCGTCTTTGCTATTCCGTCTGATTCCCGCGGCTCCTTTGGCGCCGCTGCGCGCATGACGGTGTGCGAGATTGCAAAGAAGTACAGCTGTGTACTGTGCGGTCCCGGTATGACGACATCTGCCGGCGCTATGCAGGTGGTTTCGGGCTTGCTCGAGCTTGATGTGCCGCTTATCTTGGACGCCGATGCACTCAACTGCCTTGCTAAGATTGCCATTGACGGTATTGATAGTAATCCCGAGATGTATCGTCGCGAGCAGCCGTTGGTTATGACGCCGCACTATCGTGAGCTTTCGCGTCTGGTTGCCGGCGACGAGGTGAACGACCTTGGTACCGCGATTGCGGCCGCGCAGAAGGTTGTCTGGGCTGCAGGCTCCGACAATCTGGTGGTCATTGCCAAGGGGCCGACGACGGCTATCTGTGGCGTTGAGCGTGTGCTGCTGCCGCTCTCGGGTCCGGCTTCTCTGGCAACTGCCGGTTCGGGTGATGTTCTCGCGGGTATTTTGGCCGGCACGCTTGCCACCATGCGCGACGAGATGGATCGTTGGGAGTTGCTGTATTCGTACGCCGTCGCACTTCACAGCTACGCCGGTTTTGCTGCGGCGACGGAGTATGGTGAGAAGAGCGTCATCGCGACCGATCTTATCGACTTGATCGGTCCTGCCATGGAACTGGCGGCAAAGGATGCGCTCGAAGATCTGGGAATCATGGACGAAGGGTCGGATGACTAATCATGAATAAAGCCGATTTGACGCGCTGGTCCTGGGTCGAGATCGACCGCGGGGCGCTCCGTCGCAACACGAGGGCCTATAAGAACTTGCTGAATCCACGTCAGCGCCTGTGCTGCGTGGTCAAGGCCGATGCTTATGGTCATGGAGCTGTTGAGTGCGCCAAGATCATGTATTCGGCCGGTGCCGACATGTTTGCCGTGGCGACGGTTAACGAGGGCGTTGAGCTCCGACAGGGCGGGATAACGAAACCCATCCTCATCCTAAGCGAGCCGCCTATCGAGGCCATTCCGACGTTGCTCGAGTTTGATATCATGCCCTCGGTCTATACGTCTGACTTTGCTCTTGCGTATGGCGAATGTGCCGTCGCGGCGGGCAAGGTGGGCAAGTATCATCTCGCCATCGAGACGGGCATGAACCGCATCGGCGTACATTACACGCAGGTGCTCGACTTTGTCCGCGGTATAAATTTCCATCGCGGTATTCAGTGCGACGGCGTATTTACGCACTTCGCCACGGCCGATGAACCTTCGGGCTGGGACTACAAGCTGCAGTGTCAGCGCTTTACCGAGGCCGTTCAGGCCATTAAGGATGCGGGTTTTGAGTGCGGTATCGTGCACTGCGCCAACACGCCGTCCTCGATGCTCGACCCCTCGATGCATTTTGATATGATCCGCGCCGGCATTGGCTTGTATGGCATGCAGCCGTGCGAGCTGAGTGGCCGCGTGATGCAGCTTGATCCCGTTATGAGCGTCCATGCGCGCGTGACGCGCGTGGCACACCCTGCGATGGGTGAGGGCGTGGGCTACGGTTTTACCTACCGCGTACCGCGTACGCGCGTTCAGATCTGCACGCTGCCGATCGGTTATGCCGATGGCCTATCGCGTACGCTTTCCAATCGTATGGATGTGCTGTATCGCGGCGAGCGCGTGCATCAGGTTGGCAATATCTGCATGGACCAGTTTATGGTCGCCATTCAGTCCAACCCGGCACACGAGATTCCCGAGGCCGAACATGGTGATGAGATGATTATTGTCGGCCGCGATGGCGATGCCGAGATCACTATGGACGAGATGGCGCGCCTACGCGGTACGATTAACTACGAGGTCGCCTGCGGCTTTGGCATGCGTCTCGACAAGGTCTACGTGTAGGAGCCGCTATGGGCGTCATGCACATCCCCGGCCATACCCATCAGGCACCACGTGAGGTCGCACTCGAGGAAATTGAGGCCGTTCTGGGCGATTGTCACCTCTGCCAGCTCTACCAGTCGCGTCACAATATCGTGTTTGGCGTGGGAAACCCCCGCGCTCGCGTGATGTTTATTGGTGAGGCGCCGGGACGCAACGAGGATTTGCAGGGCGAGCCCTTTGTGGGGGCGGCAGGCGAGGATCTCAACGGCATTTTGTCGCTGGCGGGGCTCAAACGCGAAGACGTCTACATTGCCAACGTGCTTAAGTGCCGCCCGCCGGGAAACCGCAATCCGCGTCCCGAGGAAGTGCTGGCTTGCTCGCCGTTTTTGCGTGAGCAGATTCGAAGCATCTGGCCTGATATTATCGTGACGCTCGGCAACCCCGCGACGCACTTTGTGCTTAAGACCGAGATTGGCATTACTAAGCTGCGCGGCAGGTTCCACCAGATGGGGCATTTTGTAGTAATGCCCACTTTTCATCCGGCAGCAGCGCTGCGCAATCCGGCGTGGCAGGAGCTGCTGGAGGAAGACTTTAAGATGCTGGGCGATTATCTGGAGCGACATCCCGCACCAGAGGACGCCTCGGAATAATAAGGAGCATATATGTCCCTGGAGCGCCTGGGGGTAGGTACTTACAAAACGACTTGCGCTGCCGATACGGAGTACTTTGGCGAGCTAATTGCACCGTGCCTTGAGGACGGCGATGTGCTCATCCTGACCGGTGGCCTGGGAGTGGGCAAAACTCACTTTACCAAGGGCGTCTCGCGCGGGCTGGGCGATGGGCATATGGTTACGAGTCCTACGTTTGCGCTCATGGCCGTTCACGATCAAGGTCGTATTCCGCTGTTTCACTTTGATCTATACCGCCTGGAGCATGCCTACGAGCTCGAGGATACGGGCATTTTCGATGTGCTGGGCTATGAGGGTGCTTGCCTGCTGGAATGGGGCGAACAATTCCAGGACGAGCTGACGGATGAGTATCTTTCGGTGACGCTCAAGCGTGATGAGGGCGACAGCGATGTGCGAACGATAACGCTTGAGGCGCACGGTGACCGCGCAATGGAGCTTTCCCATTTGATTGATAAGGCTGTACAAGATGAGCTTGCATAACGACAACGCGCTGGTGGTGGCGCTCGATACCTCGACCGACATGCTTGCCTGCGCGGCAAGCTGGATTGATGGGCAGACGGGCGAGACGAAGCTCGTGAGTGGCGACCACATGTGTCGCCGTCACGCCAACGTTGAGCTCGTGAATACCGTTGATGGCGTGCTGGCTCAAGCCGGTCTGGATCGCAGCGATGTTGGTTGCTATGTGGTCGGCCGCGGCCCGGGGTCCTTTACGGGTGTGCGCATCGGCATCTCCACTGCCAAGGGCCTCGCACGTGGTGCCAATGTTCCGCTGCTGGGCGTGTCGACGCTCGACGCTTGCGCTTGGACGGCGTGGAAGGCTGGCGTGCGCGGCAAGCTTGGTATCTTGGCCGATGCTATGCGCGGTGAGGTATATCCGGCGCTGTATATGCTGGTCGATGAGGGCCCCGAGCGTCAATTTGAGCGCGAACACGTGGTCAAGGCCGCCGTGGCGCTCGATGAGTGGCGCCAAGCAGCGGACTGGGACCAGGTTCAGCTGACCGGTGACGGTCTCGTGCGCTATGGCAAGCTGCTGGGTGAGGACGAGACCGCCCGCTGCGTGGAGTGCGACCTGTGGTGGCCTTCGGGCGAGGGCTTGCTGCTCGCGCACGCTGCGGGTGACGGCGATCCGGCCCGCGTCCTGCCGATTTACACGCGCCTTTCGGATGCCGAGGAAAACGAGCGCAAGCGTCTTGGTCTTGCTGAGAGTGCACAGAGCGAAATTACGGGCGTTGCTGATGAGCTCGCCGGTCGTCATCTGCAGTTCCGTCCCATGGGCGCGGCGGATGCCGAGGGCGCGAGCGCGCTGGAGGCTGCCTGCTTTGAAGGTGCCGGACACGAGGCGTGGACGCCGGGCATGTTCCTGTCCGAACTGGGCGAGGACGTCGCTGCGCCGCGTAGTTGGTGGGTGGCACACGACGACGGCAAGCTACTGGGCCTTGCCGGCGGTATGGTCGTGGACGGTGATGTGCAGATTCTGGATGTCGCCGTCGACTCGGCACATCGCCGTGAGGGCATTGCCCGCAAGCTGCTGTCGCATGTGAGCTATGATGCCCAGATGCTCGGCTGCACCACGGCTTCGCTCGAGGTCGAGGACGGCAACGAGGGCGCGATTGCGCTCTATGCCGCTCTGGGCTTTACCGAGGTGGGTCGTCGTCGCGGCTACTACGGTGTCGGCAAAGACGCCATCGTCATGACGGCCCCACTTCCCCTCGTACTTCCGGTCGATAACGCCTCGCCCGAGCCGACGGCGGCAGAGCAGCGCGTATGGCCGCTGCCTGCGCCTGGGCGCTCCGAGGGGGAGCGTGCCGAAATTGAGCGCCGCCGCCTAGTGCTCGCTATCGAGAGCTCCTGCGACGAGACGGCCGTGGCGATTATCGATGCGGATGGCAATATGCTGGCCAACCAGGTGTCGACACAGATTGATTTTCACGCCCGCTTTGGCGGCGTGGTGCCCGAGATCGCCTCGCGTAAACACGTTGAGGTGATTGTGAGTGTCGTGGATGCGGCGCTCGAGGATGCCGCAGCATCGCTTGGTCTTGAGGGTGGAGCCATCGCGCCGAGCGAACTCGCCGCTGTTGGCGTGACGCAGGGTCCGGGCCTGGTGGGTGCTCTGGTAGTGGGCGTCGCCTTCGCCAAGGGCTTTGCCTATGCCGCCGGCAAGCCGCTCGTGTGCGTCAACCATCTGGAGGGCCATCTGTTCGCCAACCTGCTGGCGCAGCCCGATCTCAGGCCGCCGTTTATCTTCACGCTCGTCTCGGGCGGTCATACCATGCTCGTGCACGTGAAGGCATGGGGCGACTACGAGGTACTTGGTGAGACACTCGACGATGCTGTGGGCGAGGCCTTCGACAAGGTAGCCAAGGCGTTGGGTCTGGGCTATCCCGGTGGCCCCATCATCTCCAAGCTGGCCGAGACGGGCAACCCCCGCGCGATCGATTTTCCTCGCGCGCTTAACAGCAGGGGAGACTATCGTTTCTCGCTTTCGGGTCTTAAAACGGCCGTGACGCTCTACATCGAGCAGGAGACCAAGGCCGGGCGCACGATTCACCTGCCCGATCTGGCGGCTTCGTTTGAGGCAGCCGTCTTTGACGTTCAGTACAAGAAGGCCAAAAACGCCCTGCATGCCACCGGATGCAAGGAATACTGCATCGGCGGCGGCGTCTCGGCTAATCCGCATCTGCGCGAGATGATGATCAAGAAGCTTGGGCGTCAGGGGATTCGCGTAACGGTGCCGCCCTTGTCTGCCTGTACCGATAACGCTGCCATGATCGCGGAGGTCGCTCGCCGTAAATTCGACCGAGGTGAAATCTCGCCGTTCGACGTCGACGCCGATCCGAACATGACGCTGTAGTCGTACGGGTGCGGTCCCCGGCCCTGACCGGCCCGGCGGCCCCATATGAACTTTCCTGCTCTACAGTCCTGCTCACGACGGAGGCCACATTAAGTGGCCTTCTTTGCGTGCGGAACTCGCGATAAAGTTCATATGGGGCCGCCGGGCCGGTCAGGGCCGGGGACCTTTCTGTATCGATATAGCTTCTGAGCTGGTTTGGCGTCGACAACGTCCAACAAGGTTAACAAGCCAGCGTCGAATTTCCGGCGTTCTTTAGCTGAAAGAAAAAGTTGGTGTGCGGAGCTTTGCTCCGCATTTGGGATGGGAGCCCCTGGGTGCCGCGGGAGCCGGGCGGCGCATATGAACTTTATCGCGAGTTCCGCACGCAAAGAAGGCCACTTAATGTGGCCTTCGTCTTGCGCAGGACTGTAGAGCAGGAAAGTTCATATGTGCCGCCCGGCTCCCGCGGCTCTCAGGGGCATCTCTCATGCAAAAACTGTCGTGGGGTAAAGTCTGAGGTCAGTGGCGTTTTATACCGAGAAATCCAAAAAAGTTGAAAATTCATTACAAATTTGCGTTGACTTTAGGTAACTAAAGTTTCATACTCCTTTTCAACCACTGGGGGATGTGAACACGCACGGATCGTTCGCATCATGATTGAAGAGGATTTCTTAGACATGTTCACGCATCAGCTAAACATTATCAGCGTAGTAATTATCTGATGCGGGTTAGCACATACAGCTAGCCCGTACGATAACGGGCGGCTGATGAAGATGAGGGCCGTCGAGCGCAACCGACGGCCCTCATTTTTATGTCTAGGAAGTTCTTTTTAGAGGAGGAAATGTAATGAACGGAGTTTTGCTCATGGTTGTGGCCGCGGCGGTGCTCGCCTGCGGCTATCTGGGCTACGGCCGCTGGCTGGCCAACAAGTGGGGCGTTGACAAAGAGGCCCTCACGCCGGCCAAGCGCATGAAGGACGGCAAGAGCTTCTCACCCGTCTCCGCCTTTACCGCGTTCTCGCACCAGTTCAGCTCGATCTGCGGTGCTGGCCCTGTCACGGGTACGATCGTCGCCATGGCCTTTGGCTGGCTGCCCGTCGTGCTCTGGGTCCTCGTCGGCGGCATCTTCTTTGGCGCCGTCCACGACTTTGGTGCTCTGTATGCTTCGATGAAGAACAACGGCAAGTCCCTGGCTCAGCTCATCGAGAAGTACATCGGCAAGACCGGCCGTCGCCTGTTCCTGCTGTTCTGCTGGCTGTTCTGCATCATCGTCATCGCCGCCTTCACCGACATGGTCTGCAAGACGTTCATGTTCACCCCGGCCGTTGACGCTTCTGGTGCTGCTACCGGTGCCATCGACTTCACCAAGTCCTATGCCGCCGGCTGCGCTGGTACCATCTCCATCCTGTTCACCTTCGTCGCTATCGCCTTTGGTTGGGCCCAGAAGAAGTTCAACCTCACCGGTGCTGCCGAGTTCGTCACCGGCGTGGTCCTCATGGTTCTCATGTTCGCCGTCGGTATGCAGTTCCCGGTCTACCTGGATAAGTTCCAGTGGTTCGCCGTCGTCATGGTCTACCTGGTCTTCGCTGGCGCTATGCCCATCCAGATGCTCAAGACCCCGCGTGACTACCTCACTTCCATCATGATGATCGTCATGATCGTCTGCGCTGTCCTCGGCATCGTCGTCCTGGGCGTCAACGGTCAGGCCACTATCACCGCTCCGGTCTTCACCGGCTTCTCCACTGCCTCCGGCATGATGTTCCCGGTCCTGTTCGTCTCCGTCGCTTGCGGTGCTCTCTCCGGTTTCCACAGCCTCGTTTCTTCCGGCACCTCTTCTAAGCAGGTCGAGAAGGAGCAGGACGCCGTCAAGGTCGGTTACGGCGCCATGATCGTCGAGTCCTTCGTCGGCATCCTTGCCATCATCGTCGCCGGCATCATGTTCTCCGACATGAACACCGCCGGTACCGGCGCCCTCAACGCCGGTGTCGCTTCCACCCCGTTCCAGATCTTCGCCGCTGGCATCTCCCGCGGTATGCAGGCCTTCGGTGTTGACGGCACGCTCGCTACCGTCTTTATGACCATGAACGTCTCTGCTCTGGCCCTGACCTCGCTCGACGCCGTCGCCCGCATCGCCCGCACTTCGTTCTCCGAGTTCTTTGCCCAGACCAACGATGCCCTGGCCATCGAGTCCAAGGCCGGCTATATGAAGGTCCTCGGCAACCCCTGGTTCGCCACGGTCGTTACCCTGCTTCCCGGTCTTGCCCTCGCTTTTGGTGGCTATGCCAACATCTGGCCGCTCTTTGGTGCTTCCAACCAGCTGCTCGGCGGCATGACCATGATCACCCTCGCCGTGTTCTGTAAGTGCACCGGCCGCAAGGGCTGGATGCTCTACGTGCCCGTCGTCTTCCTGCTCTGCTGCACCTTCACCTCGCTGGTCCAGAGCGCCATGGGCTGCATGGTCGCTGTCCAGGCTTACGGCTTCTTCGGCACCATCCCGGCTACCGCCACCACGGCCGCCGTCTCCGTCGCCGCCACCAAGGGCCTGCAGCTTGTCTTTGCCGTTCTGCTGATGGTCCTGGGCCTCATCGTTGCCGTTAACTGCCTCAAGGAGTTCTTCGGCAAGGAGACCGGTTCCATGCCTGACGAGGATCCCGAGTGGTCCGAGATGGGCAAGGCCGAGTATGGCCGCACTGCTGCTGCCGAGGCTCCCGTCGACGCCGAGGCCGCCAAGGCTTAGCCGACCTGACGAGTTGAACGTCACATCTATATGACTCGGAAAGACCGGGTCCGCGACTTCGCGGGCTCGGTCTTTTTTTCATGCAAAAGCGGGTGACGCTCGAGTGTTCTCGCAGATGTTTTGCATGGATAAGGGCGCGCGTTGTACCATATGGACGTATATGTGTGCATATGAAAGGGGCCCCGTGGCCAAGACGGTATATTCCGATAACCAAAATAATGTCGATGCCCTGGCTGAACGTCTGAGCAGCCAGACGTCGCTTTCTGCCGAGCGTGCCAAGCTGGTTGCCTACGACCTGCTTTGCCGCAAGGCGCTCAAGATTAAGTCGAGTGCGCTGGCGCAGATTTTCCGCTCCGTCGATAAGGAATGTGACACCAAGGCGATGCGCGATGAGCTTATCGCGGCCAATATTGTGACCAAGATCGAGGGTAGCGGCATTAACGGGCGCCCGGCGTTCTATACCATCAATGCCGAGATCCGCGATGCCCAGGAGCAGCCTGCCGAGTCCGTCGAGGATTCCGCTGACGTGCCTGCTGTGGAAGAAGTTGCTCCGCGTGAGCATGTCGATACCGATGAGTTGCTCGATGAGAACGTCGTGCGTGCCTTTACGGCCAAGGCAGGACGCGGCGGTTTTGGCGGGGGTGGCAAGCGCGATGCGCAGCGCCGCGCCCAGCAGGAGCGCTTCCGTCGCGCCGTCGCTCAAAAGGATGGGGCCGTTACCGAGGTTGTCGAGAACGAGCCCGTCTCCGAGCCACAGGAGTCTGTGAAAGAGCAAAAGTCCGCTGAGCCTCAGGAACCCAAGCGTCGCCGCGGTGCGCATTTTAGGGCCGAGCAGCAGGATGTTGTGCGCGAGGCCGAAGAGACTGCCGAAGTTGCGGACGATTCTGAGAAGCCGGCCAAGAAGGCCTCAGACTCGTGTCGTCCCGGTCGCGGCTTTGCAGGTCGCGCGTACCCCGTAAAGCGCCAGGAGAAGGTTAATCAGGTTCCGGAGGTGCGGGCCGAGAAGGCCGTGAAGCCTGCCGAGTCGGGAGTTCGTGAACAGAAGCCTGTTGATGAGCAGACTGCGTCCGATACGGAGACCCAGGGCCAGCAACCTGCGGTTGAACAGACGGGGGAGGGTGCTTCGAGCAAGCCTCGCCGCCGTCGCCATCGTGGGGGCCGCAGTTCCCATGCCGAGACTGCAGCCGAGAAGACCACGCCGCAGGACGAGGATGCGAAGGTCGAGGTTTCTTCGGGGCAGCCTAAGCGCCAGCGGGCGAAGGAGAGTAAGTCCGATCGTCCGCAGAAGCAGGCGTCTATGCCGAAGCGCGAGCGCAATTCCCAAGGCGATTCTAAGCGCAAGTCTCAGAAGAAGCCGGAGTCTGCCGCAGCAGATACTGCTGCCCAGCAGCCCAAGTCGGCCGTTCACGGCGAGGTCTCGGCGTTTGCCCTTGCCCGCGTTTTAGGCAGGCAGCTGCTCAAAGTTGTCCCTACGCCCACGGCGCTCTCTAAGATCAAGGAGCAGCAGACTCAAATTGTTAAGGTCGAGGGCAAGGACGGCAAAAAGGCTCCGCAGCGCACTCAGCACAACGAGATGTCCAACCGCAAGATTGCCGAGGAAATTGCGATCATCCAGGCTTGGATTGAGCAGAATCGCGGTGCCGACACGCCGGTCGCTTCGCGTCGCCAGCGCGCCTACCAGATTTTTAACGATGAGAAGGCCTTTGACGGCAAGCACGGCGAGCGCCTGATTCGGCGTATGACCGAAAAAGGTATCAGCATGCAGGCGATTAAGGTCGCCCCCAACCGCCCCGTGCACTTTACGGGTTTCTTTACGCTGGGCGCCGACAAGCCGTTCATTATGGTCGAGAACCTAGACACCTATGACGAAATCGTCAAGCTCCTGCGCGGCCGCAAGCACGCCAAGCTTTTTGGCACCAAGGTGGGCGGCGTGATCTTTGGCGGTGGCTGCAAGGCGAGCGTTTCGCACGCACTGGATGATTATCTGGCCGAGATCGGCTATCGCTTTAACTATGTCTACTACGTGGGCGACATCGACCGAGAGGGTGCGCGCATTGTCGAGCAGACCCGTAACGCCAATGTGGTAGAGATTCGCCTGCATGCCGGTATGTATCGCGCCATGCTTGCCGAGCACAAGCGTCGCGTGAAGGCCGGCGGAGAGTGCGAACCCGCAGCTGCCAACCAGGGTGTGCCGCAGAACCTGGCGGCGACGATCAAGGATCTGCCCATGGTCACGCGCGTGCAGTTCCGCAACGTGCTGCGCGAGGGCGGACGCATTCCACAGGAGATTCTGATGACCGCCGACTATCGGGATGGCGACTCGGGAAGCTTCGACCGCATGCTGAACAACTAAATTCCGCCGGCTCCGGGAGAGCGGGGACACCGGCTTAGGTTTCCTGCTCTACAGTCCTGCTCACGACGGAGGCCACATTAAGTGGCCTCCTGTTCGTGCGGAACTCGCGATAAACCTAAGCCGGTGTCCCCGCTCTCCCGGGGCCTGTGGCTACTTGGTTGTCGCAAGCGGCTCGCTTTTCGGAGCTGGGCTGATGATTTCTAGATGTAAGGCGCTCTTGGTCCTAACGGGCCTGGGGCGCCTATCTTTTGGAGGTAGATTTTTGGGACATGCCTGAAAATCTACCTCAAACTTCTAGTGTAGGACGAGAAGTTGTAGCTGAAACTTCTCTTGTAGGACGAGAAGTTATATACTCAAGATGTTGAAAGGAGAGCATTATGGCGCCTACAGCGTTGGGTATTGCAGAGATTGTTGCCGAGGCCCGTTCCTTTGAGATTCCTCACGTCGTGCATCGAGACGATGCCATCAGTGATCTTCCTGAGCCAAAGCCGTTCAATCTTGTCCATATCATCACGGGCATCAGGCGCTGCGGCAAAACGTTCTATGCGTTTCAATGGATTCGTCGCCTTATCGATCGCGGTGTCGATGCCGAGCGTATCTTCTATTTCAATTTTGCTGATGACCGTCTTCGACCGGCGCCGGACACGCTCATGAGCGACATTTTGGAAGAGTATTGGCGGCAGGTTCCCTCAGCGCGAACGAAAGGCTGTTATCTCTTTCTGGATGAGGTGCAGGAGACCGATGGCTGGCAGGGCGTTTGTCAGCGTTTGGCGGAGCACGAGAGCGTAACGCTTGTTATCACCGGATCGTCCTCAAAACTATCTGCCGATGAAATAGCGACGCAGTTTCGCGGTCGCTCGCAAGAGCACGCTATGCATCCGCTTTCATTCCGCGAGTATTGTGCGTTTCATCACATTGAAACGCCGGATATGTCTACTAGTGCTGGGGCTCCAGCTGTTTCTCCGCAGCGGCGAACTGATCTGGAATCGGCATATGACCGTTATCTCATAGAGGGTGGCTTTCCTGGGGTTCAGGAGCTTGATGCCGGTTCGCGTATTCAGATGCTTCAAGCCTATTTGCGAGATGTTGTTGCACGAGACATTCTCGAGCGGAGCGGGCGCACGGATATCGCTCTTGCCAACCAAGTAGGGCTCTTCTGCCTTCGAAACACGGGTTGCGACCTTTCGGTTAACAGTTTGTTGGAAGCCTTAAAGTCTGTCGGATATCGAGCGTCATGGGAAAAAATAAACGAACTCGTTCGTTTATTCCAGCAGGCTCATCTCATTGGATTACTTCCGGAGTATTCAACTTCTTTGGCTCCTAAGACAACGACAACAGACAAGGTCTATGCCGTCGACCAGGGGATGGCATATGCAACATCGCGTGCTAATCAGCAGGATATCGGAAAGCGTTTGGAGACTGCGATTTATGCTGAACTCATGCGCCGTACGGCAAACGGCCGGTTGGAAACGGTGACTTCATTTACGGCTCCAACGCAAGCACGAGAAAAAGTTGATTTCTTGGTCGGCGACGCTTTGGCATCGGAACCATACGCGCTTTACCAGGTGACAGTCGATATGACGGCAGAGAAAACGCGCAGGCGTGAAGTTGGTTCCCTTGAGGTTGCTATGGTAAAAACCGGTATCAAGGATGCCAATATCATCACGCTGCGCGAGGCGACCCAGATCAAAACGGAGCATGGCGTCATCGAGGTTATTCCCGCATGGAAATGGTCGCTTGGTCTGTAATGCTACGCCGGCCCGCCGGGGCCGCACGGCACCATGTTGACGACCGGCGCTTTAGGAACGTCCCTAAGTGCCGGTTTGGCTGGTAAGTCGAGATGTGGGGAGCCCGTTGCTGGTATGGGACGGAGGGATTCCGCGTCCGCCTGGTCGGCGGCCGCGCTCCGCTGCGTCGCTTCGCTCCTTGCGTGCTGCGCTGGAAAACGCTTCGCGTTTCCTCAGCTCCGCACCCTTGCGGGTTCGAATCCCTCTGCTTGCCCACAAGAAAGCGCCCTGGGCCGTTATGGGCTCAGGGCGCTCAATTTTAATGGCTGGGACGGAGGGATTCGAACCCCCAACAGCCGGCACCAAAAACCGGAGTTCTACCGTTGAACTACGTCCCAATGTGTGGTGTTGCCCAAAAGCAACTCGTTTAGTTTACCTAATCTGCGAGGGCATCGCAAACGCCATCGAGCAGGCGTACGGCGAGTGTCTGCGCGTCGCTGGCCGTGAAGGTGCCGTTGTAGCGCGTCATGCCCGTGAGCTCAATGCGAATGCGTGCCGGCTTCTGCTGTGCGGCGACATTGGCAGTGCGGATGCGCTGGGCCAGGTTGTGGCACTCGGCGAGGGCAATCGTGGCGCGCGGTGCGGCGTCGGCGGGCAGCTCGTCGCTTGCGATCTCGAGCACCAGGTCAACGTCGGTTGGGACCTCGGAGTCGCAGAGCATCATGCCGCTGTTGTCGGTCGTTGCCGTGGCGATATTCCACATGCGCGACGCAACGCTGCGTGCGATGGGGTCCTCGCCGATAACGGCAATCTGGAAGCGCTCGAGCACGTTGGCGGCGCGAGCAAAACCGATACGGGACTCGGCTTCGGTGACCGAGGGCTTGCCCTCCCACACATGGTGCAGGCGGTTGATGTAGGCGTAGGTGTCCTGGAAGGCCATGCCGTCGGCAAACAGGCCGACATTTTCCTGGAACTGCTGCAGGGCGGCCTCGGTATGCGGACCAAAGTAGCCGTCGTCTTCGCCACAGGCAAAGCCCAAAACGTTGAGAGCGCGCTGCAGGGCCTGCACATCGGCGCCATGGAAATTGGGCATGCGCAGATAGAGGGTGCGGTCGCCCAGCTTATACGAAGCGTCTACAAGGGCGCTCCAGCAGGGGATATCGACGGCATGACCGGCAGCAAGGCCGCTGTCGAGCCTGAAGGTGCTGACGGCCTGCTCAGTGGTGGCTCCAAAGTACTTGTCGGTGACTTCGGCGGCATCAATCGTGTAGCCGAGCTGCAGGAGACGAGACTGCACGTCCTCGACGGCTGCTCCTTGCATGCCCGTTGTAATAGGTTCCATGAACGAACCCCTTTCGGCGTACCATTCGTACTATTTGAGCGTCTGTCGGATAGACAACGCAAAGGGATGCATAAACATGCACTCAACAGTGTAGCAAGTTGTGCCTAAATACGCTGCTGACAGGTTTTATAACCCCCGTTAGTTAAGGCGCTCCACAAAGAAATCTGCCATGGAGAGGAACAGCTCGCGTGCGTGCGGATCAAGCTCAACGTTCTCGATGGCCGCTTTGGCCTTAGCGGTCAGGTCGAGCGCGTAAGTGTGGGCGTAGTCGATGGAGCCGGTCTCCTGGAAGATCTCCACGGCGCGTGCGAGCTGCGCGGGATTATCGGTGCCTGAGGAAAGAATCGCCTCGACCTCGCCGTGGTGGCGCTCATCAGAGAGGGCGTGTACGGCGACAAGCGTGCGCTTGCCCTCGGTGATGTCGGTGCGGAAGTCCTTGTTGGCGGCTTCCTTAGTGCCGACAAGGTTGAGCAGGTCGTCCTGAATCTGAAAGGCAAGGCCCGTGTGCAGGCCAAAGGCGCGCAGCGCTTCGATTTGCTCATCGTTGCCGCCGCCGATAATGGCTCCGGCGGCAAGCGGCGTGGCTCCGCTGTAAAACGCGGTCTTGTGCGTCGCCATGTCCAGGTAGTCATCAACCGAGATATCAAAGCGCCCGTCGCGGACCCAACCCAGGTCGAGTGCTTGACCCTCGATGGTGCGGACGATCATCTCGGTAAGCTCGTGGAGCACGCGCAGCTTCACGTCGGACTCCAGCGTAGGGTCGTCGAGAACCGTCTTGGTGACCATGGTGAGCGCCAGGTCGCCACAATTGATGGCAAGGCCCGTGCCCTCGGTAAGGTGCATGCAGGGCTTGCCTCGACGAAGCTGTCCGTTGTCGGCGATGTCGTCGTGGATCAGCGCGCCCGACTGGAAATGCTCGATGGCTGCCGCGGCGCTGCGGGCGCTCTCAAAGCTACCGCCCACTGCGGTTGCGGCGAGCATGCAGATAAGCGGGCGGTGGCGCTTGCCGGCGTTGGCCGTAAAAGCCGAGAGCGGCGCATACAGGTAGCGCTCGATATCGGCAGAGGTCGCCTGTCCGTCAAAGAACGTGGCCAGATAGTCGTTAATCTGGTCAAAGTGCTGGGCTAAAAAGCTGGTAAACGGACTGGACACGGGTTCTCGCATTCTTTCTGAGGTTGCATTGATGCAATATGCAGACAACATATTGCCACATCAGGGCGTTTGGCGCGGCAGTTTTGGCGATTTAGGACAACAGGCGTGCGTTTGATGGAGTGTGCCTAAATCAGCCTAAAATGCTCGAGCGCCGCAACGACACCGTCGTGATCGACGGTGTCGGTCACGTAATCGGCCTTATCCTTGAGATAGTCCGGCGCATTGCCCATGGCGATACCGACATCGACGGCGTTCATCAGCGAGACGTCATTGCTGGCGTCGCCAATGCCGTATACGGTTCCGTGGTGGGGGTCGAGGGCGTCGAGTACAGACTGGATGCCCCCGCGCTTCGTGCATTCGCGGGGCGAGATTTCGGTTACCTCGAGTTCGAGCTCGTTAAAGCACAGCAGCGGCTCAAGTGCCTTATCTTGAGCGATGTGGTTGGCGAGCGATGTAGACATCAAGATCTTGTAGACACTGTAATGTTGCAGCTGCGTGACTGCGTCGCCCAGGGTGCGCGCGTATCCGGGGGCATCGGCACTCATGCGCACGACGCCGTTGAGGCCCTCAAAGCGGATGACCTCGCCCGATTGCTCAAGATAGGGGGCAAGATGCTGCAGCATGCTGGGCGTCATCGACAGATCGCGAATTGCGTGTCCGTTGATCTCGGCGTAACCGCCCGCAAGACAGACGATGCCGGTCCAGGGCAGCTCAAGAAGTTTGGGGTGGATGCAGCTGAGGGTGCGCCCCGTGCAGATAAAGGCCATGTTGCCGTTGGCGACAAACTCGCGGATTGCCTGCGAAACCGCCTCGTTGGGATAGGGGGAGAGGTCCCGCTCGTCTTCGGGAAGGTCTTGGGCGAGCCTGGGGTCTTGCCAGGCGAGCGTTCCGTCGATATCGAAGAAGCAGATATCGCCGCGCTTATGGGCTGCGCTGGCGGCAGGGGAGGCCGAGGTGGTGGGCACAAATTCCGGCTCGAGGCCCATGATCTGGTCAAAATGCTCTTTAACGCGGGGAACGGAGATGCCGATGACCACCTGGGCGGTCTTGCCCGTAATGATGAGGCCCTTGGCGCCCACCGCGACAAACGACGCGTTATCTGCAACGATGGAAGGGTCTGCGACCTCGACGCGCAGGCGCGTGGCGCAGTTGGTTGCGCCCACGATATTGCCAACGCCACCTAAAAGCTGAATTACCCGCTCAGCGAGGACGTGATCTTGATCGGATCGACTATCGACCTCGTCATTGGGGGATTGCTCTTTGGCAAAGTCGCTTCCCGTTAAACAATCGATTGCCGCGCGATTGGCAACATGATCCTCGCGGCCCGGTGTCTTAAGGTCATAGACCAAGATGAGTGCTCGAAAACTAACAAAAAAGATGAGGCTAAAGGCAAGGCCGATACCGAGCGCCAAAAGATAGGCACCGGCATGCGTGCGCATGAGCGGAATAAAGTTGAAGGCTGCCATCTCCATGAGGCCGCCCGAGAAGATGCCGACGATGCCAAAGAGATTCATGGTTGTGGCAAGGCAAGACGATAAGACGGCGTAGAGCAAAAAGAGCCCGGGGTGGGTGAACATAAAGAGAAACTCGAGTGGCTCGGTAACGCCGCAAACCACCGAGGCGACGATGGCGGGCAAAAGGATGACCTTAAGGCCGGCGCGGCGCTCTGGTTTTGCGGTGGAGTAGAACGCGGCTGCGATGGCGGGAAGGCCAAAGAGCTTGACCCAGCCGGTGGCGGTAAAACCGGCCCACGGCGCAAGTTCATTAAGGGGGCGCGTGCTATGGGAGAGGATGGGGAGCAAGCTGCTCCACGTGGCGTAGATGCCGTCGTTAATGACCAGGTTGTCGTAGTAGATCGGCATGTAGAGCAGGTGGTGCAGCCCCATGGGCTCGAGCGCTCGCTCCAAAAGCACAAAGATGCCCACGCCAAAGGGGCCGACGCTCGTAAGTGCATGGCGCAGCGTTTCGGTCATTGCGTATACGGAGGGCACGATGGCGGCCGAGATAGCGGCAAGGGCAAACACGGCAAAAAAGCTGATGAGGTAGACCAGCGAGGAGCCCGAGAAGGTGCCGAGCCAATCGGGAACCTTGGCATCGTAGAAGCGGTCATGGATGGCGACGACGGTTGCCGATACCGCCAGCGGGCCGATAATGCCGGTGTCGAGCGTCTTGATGCCGTCGATGATGGTGATGCCGCTAGCGGAGGTCAAAGACGACGGGTACTTAAGTCCAAGATTGTCTCCGCTCAGCTTAATGATCTCGCTCAAAAAGAAGCAGTAGGCAAAATAGGCGACGAGAGCCTCGAGGCAGCAACGAGCCGGTTGTTTTTGGGCAAGACCGATGGGCAGCGCTACGGCAAAAAGGAGCGGGAGGCGTTTAAAGACCGTCCACGAGCCGCGCTGGATGATGGTCCAAAAAGCGTACCAAGGGGTTCCGTATACGGCGAGATCGCCGACGATGTCCGCAGTCGTTGCGAGAGCGGAGACGCCGACCATGAGGCCTGATATAGAAAACAGCATGGCGGGCGCGAACATTGCCCCGCCAAAGCGTTGGATTTTTTGCAGCATGTTCTGCCTTCCGAATATCGAGGCGCGTTGCGCGTGGGGAAACGTTTAAACAATGGATTCATTGTAGAGGACCAGACGAGTGTCGTACCGGCAGTTTTGAGCGAAACCGATTTGGGCATGACAGAAACCGTCAACGGCTAAATCCTGTCGCTTCACCGATATTCGGTTTAAACAACTTTAAGAAATGCTATCGTGCCTAGCCGGAAATGAATAATGTAGAGGTGAAACAATGCCAAAAGCGATATACGAAGGAATCTACCGAGAAATACGCTCGCGCATCATTAATGGGACCTATGCGTTTCAGGAGATGCTGCCAACCGAAGCCGAGCTGACCGCGGAGTTCGGATGCACTCGCAATACCGTCCGTCGCGCCTTGGGTATGCTGGCCGACGGGATGTTTGTGCAGCCCATACACGGCAAGGGCGTGCGCGTTATTTGGCTTAAGGGCGAAACCGACATGTTGGGCGCACTCGAAGAGGTTGAGTCGTTTGGCGAGTTTGCAAAGCGCAACAATGCCGTTGCATCGACGGACGTTAAGTCTTTCGAACATCTGGTTTGCACCGAGCAACTCTCTCGTCACCTGGGCTTTAAGGTGGGCGAGGAGTTGATTCGCGTAGTGCGTGTCCGAAGCCTCAACGGCAACGCGCGCCAAGTGGACCATGGCTATTTTTTGGCGTCGATCGCCAAGGGCCTGACTCCCGAGATCGCGGCAGATTCTATTTACGGCTATCTGGAGCACAAGCGCGGTGTCAAAGTGATGGCGAGCCGTCGTACGGTGAGTGTCGAGCTCGCCAACGATGAGGACTGCAGCTATCTTGACCTCGGCAAATACAACTGCGTTGCCGTCATGGAGAGTCAGTCGTACACCTCGGATGGCATCTTGTTTGAGGTGACGCACACTCGCACGCATCCCGAGATCTTCCACTACCGCGTCAACTCCAAGCGATAGTCGGCTAGCTCGCAGCCTGACGAGACTCATGCCCTCAAAGCGAAAACGCCCGGTCAAACCGACGATGTATCGGCTTGACCGGGCGTTTTCTCTGCATTCGATAACAAATAATTGTTTATACAAAACTTGTCAAGTATCAAGTTGAAATTACCGTTCACCGAAGTTTTTCTACCGCTCTAGTAATACTTGTTCAAACAACTAGCCAAATAGCGTATCGTACAAATCAGCAAAAGGGGCAAAGTCCCCGAGCCAATCTCCGAAGGCGGCGGCAAAGGGTGCCGCCACGGTGTGAAAGGGTGGATTGTAATGAAGAACGAAATGAGCAGAAGGCAGTTCCTGGGCTTTGCTGGTTCCGCGGCTGCGGTGCTTGGTCTGGGTCTCGTGGGCTGCGGTGGTTCTGCCGGCTCCGGCTCCTCTGCTTCTGGTGACGCTGCCGAGGTCTACTTCCTCCAATTCAAGCCCGAGGTCGATAAGGAGTGGAAGGAGATCGCCAAGGCCTATAAGAAGGAGAAGGGCGTCGAGGTCAAGATCGTGACCGCCGCCTCCAACACCTACGAGGAGAAGCTCAAGTCCGAGATGTCCAAGAGCTCCGCTCCGACTCTGTTCCAGGTCAACGGCCCCACCGGCCTTAAGAACTGGAAGGATTACTGCGCCGACCTGTCCGATACCAAGCTTCGCGGTGAGCTCATTGACGACTCCCTGGCTCTGCAGTCCGACGGCAAGGATCTGGGTATCGACTGGGTCCAGGAGAGCTACGGCATCATCTACAACAAGCAGCTGCTCGAGAAGGCTGGCTACAAGGCCGAGGACATCAACTCCTTCGACAAGCTGAAGGCTTGTGCCGACGACATCCAGGCCCGCAAGGACGAGCTTGGTGTTGAGGGTGCCTTTACTTCCGCCGGCATGGATGACTCCTCCAGCTGGCGCTACACCACCCACCTCGCCAACCTCCCGCTCTACTACGAGTTCGAGAAGGAGCACAACCAGGAGGACGACGAGATCAAGGGCGAGTATCTCGACAACTTCAAGCAGATTTTCGACCTGTACATCACCGACTCCACCTGCGATCCTTCGCAGCTTGCCTCCAAGACCGGCGACGACGCCACCAACGAGTTCGCAACCGGCAAGGCCGTCTTCTATCAGAACGGTTCTTGGGCCTACGCTGACCTCACCAAGGCCGGCATGACCGACGATCAGATTGGCATGATGCCCATCTACATCGGTGTCGACGGCGAGGAGAACCAGGGCCTGTGCTCCGGCGGCGAGAACTACTGGTGCGTCAGCTCCCAGGCTTCCGAGGATGCCCAGAAGGCCACCGAGGACTTCATGTATTGGTGCGTCACTTCTGACACCGCCACCAGCATCATCGCTGACAAGATGGGTCTGACTGCCCCGTTCAAGAGCGCCAAGGAAACCACCAATGTCTTCTCGCAGCAGGCCGTTGCCATGGCCAAGGACGGCAAGAAGACCGTCGCTTGGGACTTCGTCTACATCCCCTCTGAGGAGTGGAAGAAGAACCTCAAGCAGGCTCTGATCGCCTATGCTGCCGACAACAGCAAGTGGGACGGCGTCAAGAACGCCTTCGTCGATGGCTGGAAGACCGAGAAGGCTGCTTCCGAGTAAGTAGTTGCTGCCCAAGCTATCTGATTAGCGACAGGGGGCGGGCAGACGTTGGTTTGCCCGCCCCCTGCATATTGAAAGGACCCTTCTATGGGCAAAGCACTCAAGCGCTGGTGGCCGCTCTTTATGCTGCCCACGTGCCTGGCGTTTATGATCGGGTTCGTGATCCCCTTTATCCAGGGCTTCTATCTCTCGTTCTGCCAGTTTATTACCATCAACAATACGCACTTTGTCGGTATCGAGAACTACGTGCGCGCACTGTCCGATCCGCAGTTTGCCACGTCGTTCTTCTTTACCGTGGCGTTTGCCTTCCTGTCGACGGTGCTCATCAACGTGATCGCCCTCGCCATTGCGCAGGCGCTCACCCTCAAAGCGCTCAAGGGCACCAATATCTTCCGTACGATCTTCTTTATGCCTAATCTGATCGGCGGCATCGTGCTGGGCTACATCTGGCAGATTCTGATCAACTGCCTACTCTCCAACGTGGGCGCCCAGCTCATTGCCCTTAACTCTGCTGCTGGCTTCTGGGGCCTTATCATCCTGACCCTGTGGCAGCAGGTCGGCTACATGATGATCATCTACATCGCTGGTCTGCAGTCCATTCCGTCCGACTACATCGAGGCCGCCAAGGTCGACGGCGCTACGGCATGGCAGACGTTTTGGAAGGTTAAGATCCCTAACCTGATGCCGACCATCACCATCTGCCTGTTCCTGTCCATCACCAACGGCTTTAAGCTGTTCGACCAGAACCTCGCCCTTACCGGCGGCGCCCCCGCGCACTCCACCGAGATGCTCGCCCTGAACATCTACAACACGTTCTATTCGCGTGCCGGTATCGCATGGCAGGGCATTGGTCAGGCCAAGGCGGTTATCTTCTGCATCCTGGTCGTGGCCATCTCCATGATCCAGCTTAAGGCCACGAGGTCCAAGGAGGTGCAGCAGTAATGAAACGCGATAAGGTTATCAACCGCGCGCTCTCGATTTTCTTTACGATCCTGTCGCTCGCGTGGATCTACCCCGTGTTCATGATTGCGCTTAATTCTTTTAAGAAAGCGACTGCAATCAGCACCACCACGGCATTCGATCTGCTCACGCCCGAGACGTTCAACGGCCTCGCAAACTACATGCACGCCCTTAACGAGCAGGGCTTTGCCTCGGCATTTATGTACTCGCTCATCATCACGGTCACGTCGGTCGTGCTGATCTTGGTGTGCTGCTCCATGTGCGCTTGGTACGTGGTTCGTGTCAACAACAAGATCTCGAACTTCTTCTATTACCTGTTCGTGTTCTCGATGGTCGTGCCCTTCCAGATGCTCATGTTCACGCTGTCCAATTTGGCGGACCGCATCGGCTTCAACACGCCGTTCAACATCTGCTTTATCTACCTCGGCTTTGGCGCGGGCCTGGCGGTCTTTATGTTCGCCGGTTTTGTAAAGAATATCCCGCTCGAGATCGAGGAGGCGGCCATGATTGATGGCTGCAACCCGGTCCAGGTGTTCTTTAAGATCGTCCTTCCCATCATGAAGCCCACCTATCTTTCGGTCGGCATCCTCGAGACCATGTGGGTCTGGAACGACTATCTGCTGCCCTACCTTACGCTCGACTCCACCAAGTACAAGACCATTCCTATCTTGATCCAGTACTTCCGCGGCGGCTACGGCCACGTCGAGCTCGGCCCCATGATGGCCTGCATCATGATGGTCGTTATCCCCATCGTTATCATGTACATCCTCTGTCAGAAGTACATCATCGACGGCGTGGTGGCAGGTGCCGTCAAGGGCTGATGCCGTAACTGTTTTGCAAGTTTCTGCGGCGCCCCTCAGCGCGGCGCCGCATATCGAAAGGTAAAGACATGGCCGAGATCGTTCTCAAACATGTTCAGAAGGTGTATCCCAACAACGAGTCCAAAAAGAAGGGCTTCTTTGGCAAAAAGAAGAAGACCGAGGAGAAGAAGCACAACCTCAAGGTTACCGAGGACGGCGTGCTCGCGGTGGAGGACTTTAATCTCACCGTGCATGACCAGGAGTTTGTCGTTCTCGTTGGCCCGTCTGGCTGCGGCAAGTCCACGACGATGCGCATGGTCGCTGGCCTGGAGGACATCACTTCGGGCGACGTGCTCATCGACGGCAAGCGCGTCAACGACGTGGCGCCCAAGGACCGCGACATTGCCATGGTGTTCCAGAGCTATGCTCTGTACCCCAATATGACGGTGTACGAGAACATGGCGTTTACGCTCGAGCTCAAGAAGGTTCCCAAGGACGAGATCGACCGCAAGGTTCGTTCTGCTGCCGAGATTCTGGGCATTACCGAGTACCTCGACCGTAAGCCCAAGGCGCTCTCCGGCGGCCAGCGCCAGCGTGTCGCTATCGGCCGCGCCATCGTGCGTGACCCCAAGGTCTTCCTGATGGACGAGCCGCTGTCCAACCTGGACGCCAAGCTTCGTAACCAGATGCGTGCCGAGCTCATTAAGCTGCGCCACGAGATCAAGGGCACGTTCATTTATGTTACTCACGACCAGACCGAGGCTATGACCCTCGGTGACCGTATCGTGGTCATGAAGGACGGCGTCGTCCAGCAGATCGCCACCCCGCAGGAGGTCTTCAACCATCCCGCGAACATCTTCGTCGCCGGCTTCATCGGCGTGCCGCAGATGAACTTCTTCGATGCCCAGCTGGTGCGCTCGGGCAACGGCTTTACCGTCAAGACCGAGGATATGAACGTGGCGCTCGCCCCCGAGACCTGCGCTCAGCTTGCCCTCAACTGGGACGGCGGCGACGTGAAGGAGATCACGGCTGGCGTGCGCCCCGAGCAGATTCTGCTTGCCGACAAGGACGAGGAGGGCGCGCTCCAGGGTACCGTCGAGGTGACCGAGCTCATGGGCTCGACCGAGCATGTCCACGTGACCGCTCCCGACGGCCAGTTTGTCCTGATTATCCCCGTCGTCGACCTCGAGGCCAAGGGCGCGCTCAAGGCTGGCGACACCATCTGGTTCAAGTTCGAGAAGAACGCGACCCACCTCTTCGATAAGGTCTCTGGCAAGAACCTTATCTAGGCCCGGTGCATCCAGGCCCTTCCTTTGGGCGACTGCGGTATTGCCATCCTTTTGCCGCGGTCACATATAAGGCTCCCCTCCCGTCCACTGGGCGAGAGGGGAGCCTTTCTTTGTGTTGGGGCTGTCTGACCGGTCGTTTGTCTCGATCTGTAACGGGTGAGGCTGATTTCGGACGTTAGATGTTACAGATCGAGACGGTTCCGCTGAGCTAACCATTTCATCTAAATCTGTAACACCAAAGGTGAATTTCAGCTGCTAGATGTTACAGATCGAGATAAACCCAAGGGGAGGGGCCGGTATGTCTCAATCTGTAACAGCTGGGACCGTTTTTACCGAGTAGTTGTTACAGATCGAGATTGTTTGGCCGAGTTGGGTCGCAGAGTAACGTGCGGGCACAAAAAACGGAGCCGTGTTGCCACGACTCCGTTTCTCAAGAGGATGGGTAAGGGAAGCGAAATTAGCTCAGGTGCCAAATCTCGTCGTTGTACTGGGAGATCGTGCGGTCAGACGAGAAGGTGCCGGCGTTGGCGATATTGATGAGCGTCTTGCGCATCCAGGCGTCCTGGTCCTCGTAGTCGGCCAACACGCGCTCCTTGGTCTGGATGTACTCCTCAATGTCGAGCAGGGCCATAAACCAGTCCTTGCCCTTAATGTCATCGTGCAGGCGCTGCAGGCGCTCGACGTTGCCGGTCGCCATAAAGGCCGGGTTGGTGATGAAGTCCACCAGCAGTTTAATGCCGGGCTTGCGGTAGAGCACACCGGCGTCATAGGTGCCGTCGGCATAGAGCTGCTCGACCTGTTTGGACGAGGCACCAAAGGTATAGATATTCTCGTCGCCCACGAGCTCGGCAATCTCCACGTTGGCGCCGTCGAGCGTGCACAGGGTTAGGGCGCCGTTGAGCATGAACTTCATGTTGGAGGTGCCGCTCGCCTCCTTGGAGGCCAGGCTGATCTGCTCGGAGATATCAGCGGCGGGGATCACGCGCTCGGCGGCGGTGACGTTGTAGTTTTCGATCATGACGACCTGCAGGTAGGGAGCCACGTCGGGGTCGTTTGCAATCCACTGCGATAGCGTCAGGATCAGATGGATGATGTCCTGCGCGATAGTGTAGGCAGGCGCCGCCTTGCCGCCAAAGATGATGGTGACAGGGTGCTTAGGTCTGTTGCCGTTCTTGATATCGAGGTACTTCCAGATGATGTAGAGCGCGAGCATCTGCTGACGCTTGTACTCGTGGATGCGCTTGACCTGGACGTCGATGATGGCGTTGGAGGGAATGGTCACGCCCTGCTCGAGCGCCATGAACTGGCGCATGATGGCCTTGGCTTCGACCTTGGTGGCGGCCAGGCGCTCAAGAACGTCCTTGTCGTCGGCGAACTTGGCGAGTTTGCTCAGATCGCCGGTGCTGCGCCAGTCGGTGCCGATCACATCGTCGAGCAGGCTGGCGAGCGCGGGGTTGGCCCCATGAATCCAGCGGCGGAAGGTGATGCCGTTGGTCTTGTTGGAGAACTTCTCGGGATAGATCTCGTAGAACGGATGAAGCTCGGTGTCCTCCAGGATCTTGGTGTGGAGGGCGGCTACGCCGTTGATGGAGAAGCCAAAGTGGATGTCCATGTGGGCCATGTGGACGGTGTCGTGCTCGTCGATGATGGCGACGCGCGGGTCATCGTGCTCGGCCTTCGCGATCTCATCGAGCTTGACGATAATGTCGGCGATGGCAGGGGAGACCTTCTGCAGGCTGGTGAGCGGCCACTTCTCGAGCGCCTCGGCAAGAATCGTGTGGTTAGTGTAGGCGACCATGGAGCGTACGATGGTCACGGCCTCGTCAAACTCGATGCCATGCTCGGTGGTGAGCAGGCGAATGAGCTCGGGAATGACCATGGTGGGGTGCGTGTCGTTGATCTGGACAACGGCGTAATCGGCCAGATCGTGCAGGTTGCTGCCGCGCTCGACGGCCTCGTCGATCAGGAGCTGGGCGGCGTTGCTCACCATGAAGTACTCCTGATAGATGCGAAGTAGGCGGCCCTGCTCGTCGGAATCGTCGGGGTAGAGGAACAAGGTGAGGTTCTTGGCGATCTCGGTCTTGTCGAAGTCGATGGAACTGCCGGGGACCAGGCCGTCGTCGACGCTCGCCAGGTCGAACAGGCGCAGGCGGTTCTTGGTGGACTGGCCGTAACCGGGCACATCGATGTTGACGAGCTTGGAGGTAACGGCAAAATCGCCGAACTCGACGGTGTAGGAGTGGTCATCGTCGACTAGGATGTCCTGCTCACCGAGCCACTCGTCGGGGACGGCCTTCTGCTGGTTGTCGACAAAGCGCTGACGGAACAGACCGTAGTGATAGTTGAGGCCCACGCCATCGCCGGTCAAGCCCAGCGTGGCGATGGAATCCAGGAAGCATGCGGCCAAGCGGCCCAGGCCGCCGTTGCCGAGTGACGGCTCGACCTCGAATTCCTCGATTTTGTTGAGGTCGTGGCCTGCGGCGGTGAGCTGGTCCTTAACCTCGTCGTAGATGCCGAGGTCGATCATGTTGTTGATGAGCAGCTTGCCGATCAAAAATTCGGCGGAAATGTAATAGAGCTTTTTCTTGCCGTTGTTGAGCGGGCGGGCGGCGGAGCGCTCCTGCACGAGTTTGACCAGTAGCTTGTAAATGCGACGGTCGTCGAGCTGCTCGAGCGAGGTGCCAAAAGACTGCTCGGCGAGTTCCATGAGGTTAATTTGGGGCATGTTTTCTCCTGTGATGGGTTGTTTCATGTCTGCAATTCATAAGAAGCCCGCGCGAGGGGATTGGGGTGGCCTCGCGCGGGAAAAGCAAGCGCGTCCGCACGGTGGGGAGGGGTCGGGCGCGGTAGCTCCTATTGAGGAAGCTCGATTTCGGCTTCCGACGGGATGCGGAAGTAGGTCTCGGTCCAGTCGGTGAGTTTGTGCTCGAGCTCGCGGGTGATGGCGCCGTCGAGCATGCGCCAGGTCCAGTTGCCGCCCAGCGTGGCAGGGGTGTTGATGCGCGCCTCGTTGCCCAAGTTGAGCAGATCCTGCATGGTGTAGATGCACGTGTCGCTCACGCTGGCGGCGATGGTGCGATTGAGTGCATCTGCCATGGGTTCGCCGGCCTGCTGATGGGTGTACAGGGCTGCCTGCTCACGCTGACGCGGGGTGGCCGTTCCCTCAAACCAACCGCGCGCCGTCTCGTTGTCGTGGGTGCCCACATAGGCGACGGTGTTGGCGATGTAGTTATGCGGCAGGTAGTACGAGTTGGTGCCCTCAAAGGCAAACTGCAGGATCTTCATGCCGGGGAAGCCCGAGTTGTCGCGCATGTCGATGACGCCGGGGGTGAGGAAGCCCAGGTCCTCGGCGATGATGGGCAGCGTGCCGAGCTTTTCCTCGAGCGTCTTGAAGAACTTGAGGCCGGGACCCTGCGTCCACGAACCGTAGGACGAATCGGGCGAGGAGAACGGCACCTCCCAATAGGCCTCGAAGCCGCGGAAGTGATCCAGGCGGATGACGTCGTACATGTCGAGGGCGGCGCGAATGCGGCCCTCCCACCAGGAGAAGCCGTCGGACTCCATGGCGTCCCAGTCGTAGATGGGGTTGCCCCAGTACTGGCCGGTGGCCGAGAACTGGTCGGGCGGCGTGCCGGCGACGCTCACGGGATTGCCGGCGGCGTCGATCTTAAAGAGCTCAGGCGTCGCCCACATCTCGACGGAGTCACGCGAGACATAGATGGGCAGGTCGCCGATGATGAGAATGTCGCGCTCGTTGGCATAGGCCTTGAGGCGGCTCCATTGGCGGTCGAAGAAATACTGCGTCATCTGGTGGTAGAGCATGCGCGCGGGATGGGCGGCGCAGACCTTGGCAGATGCTTCGCCGCGGGTGCGCAGTTCTGCGGGCCACTCCCAAAACGCCTTGAGTCCGCACTCCTCTTTGACGGTCATGAACTCGCAGTAGGGGATGAGCCAGTCCTCGTTGGCCTGGATAAAGTCATCGAAATCGGCCGGCTTGTCGGCAGCAAAGCGCTCGGCGGCGCGGTCGAGAATCTGACGGCGGCCGCCAAAGATAGCACCGTAGTCAACATTGCTGGGGTCGGATCCCAGGTACACGCCATCGATATCGCGCTGCTCCAGATACCCTGTCTCGATAAGCTCGGCAAAGTCGATAAAGTTGGGGTTGCCTGCGCGGGCCGAGAACGACTGATAGGGCGAATCGCCATAGCTGGTCGTCGTAAGGGGCAGAATCTGCCAGTAATGTTGTTTGCACGAGGCGAGAAAATCGACGAAGTCGTAGGCATTCCAGCCAAAGCCGCCGATTCCGTATAGTCCGGGCAGAGATGAGACGGGCATGAGGACGCCGCTTGCACGCTCCATGAATGCGCTCACCAACCTTCTTGTTGTGGGGTCGGCCTGCCGATGGGTGTGCAGTCCGCCTCCGATGTTCTGATTCGATACGCCTATTGTAAAACATGTTGTTTAAACATGTACAGGCAAGATAAAAAAGTTGGTCGATTTTCGGCGAATGGTTACATGCCATGAAAAAAAGCCCCGACCTCACAACGTGAGATCGGGGCAAGAGCGGTATGTAGGTTTTTGCTACTCGGCGTCGGCGAAGCCGTTGGGGTTGTGGCTCTGCCAGTTCCAGCTATCGCGGCACATGTCCGCGATGTCGTACTGGGCCTTCCAGCCCATCATGCGCTCGGCCTTGGAGGCATCGCACCAGTTGGCAGCGATGTCGCCGGCGCGGCGCTCGCGGATCACATAGGGCAGCTCCTTGCCACAAGCCTTGGAGAAGGCGGCGACGACCTCGAGTACCGAGGTGCCGGTGCCGGTGCCCAAGTTAAAGATCTCGACGCCGGTCTTGCCGTTCATCCAATTAAGGGCAGCAACGTGACCAGAGGCCAGATCGCACACGTGGATGTAGTCGCGCACGCCGGTGCCGTCGGGGGTGGGGTAGTCGTTGCCAAAGACCTGAACGGCCTCGAGCTTGCCCACGGCGACCTGGGCGACATAGGGCACCAGGTTGTTGGGGATGCCCTTGGGGTCCTCGCCGATCAGGCCCGACGGATGAGCGCCGATGGGGTTGAAGTAACGGAGCAGCACGACGTCCCACTCGGGGTCGGCGGTGTGGACGTCCATAAGGATCTGCTCGATCATCCACTTGGTCCAACCATAGGGGTTGGTCGCGGGCTTCTTAGGATCCTCCTCGGTGACGGGCGGGTTGTCCGGGTCGCCGTAGACGGTCGAGGAGCTTGAGAAGATGATGGACTTGCAGCCATGGTTGCGCATGACGTCGACGAGCACCAGGGTGTTCTCGATGTTGTTGTGGTAGTACTCGACGGGCTTGCTCACCGACTCGCCGACGGCCTTAAAGCCGGCGAAGTGGATGACGCGGTCGATCTGATGGGTATCGAAGATCTTGTTCATCGCATCGCGGTCGAGCACGTTGGCCTCGTAGAAGGTGAGGTTCTTGGCGGCCTCGTCGCCCACGATGGTCTTGACGCGGTCGACGGCGACGGCGCTGGAGTTGGAGAGATCATCGACGATGACGACCTGGTAGCCACCCTCGAGCAGCTGAACGACGGTGTGCGAGCCGATAAAGCCGGCGCCACCGGTAACGAGGACGCAGGTGTCTTTGGGGTCGAGTGCTTTGGACATGTAGTCTCCTATCGAATCAGGAACACTTCTTCAGGGGAGTATAGCGCAGGCAGGGACACCCAAATCGTGCGCTGTAGGAAAAGCAGAGGATTGTGCTAACGTACTCATAGAAGAGCTTGCGTACGCATAACCTGATCTTTGGCATTTGCTTACGAGCCGCTGACCTTGTAGTTTCCTGCCGTTCGTGGAAATCGTTGGGTCGCGCCATATGTACGCTAATATGTATGAGTTGAGCGACATATAAATAAACATGTAACGGAGTACATATGTCACCAAACAGCGATTCCATCCTTTCCCAGGAGCTCTCGCGCCGCACTGCCCTCAAGGCTCTGTTCGGCGCCGCTTCTGCGGCGGTTCTTTTTGGCCTGCCCGCTCGCGCCCATGCGGCGGAGGCTTCCAAAGAAACCACCGATAAACTGAATGCCGCCCAGGCCCAACTCGACGAGGTTCAGGCCCAGCTCGACAGCATCGCAAATGAGTATGCGGCGCTGGCCAACAAGAATGCCCAGACCCTCAACGACATCGAGAATGTCCAGGGCAAGATTGACGACACGCAGGCCCAGATCGATGAAAAGAAGGCCGAGCTCAAGAAGAAGCGCAACGACCTTTCCGATCGCGTGGCCGCCAGCTACAAGTCCGGCGGCACGAACATCCTGTCGCTGCTGCTGGCCTCTGGCTCGTTTGAGGAACTCGTCGCCAACGCGCATTACGTTGAGAAGATCAACAAGAGCGACCGCGATGCCATCGAGGATATCCAGACGATTCAGGCTGAGCTCGACGCACAGAAGACCGAGCTCGAAGCACAAAAGGCCGACCTGGAAAAACTCAAGGACCAGCAGACGGCTCAGATGCAGGATATGCAGGCCAAGCAGCAAGAAGTCCAGACCGTGCTGAACGGTCTTTCCGACGACGTCAAGGAGCTCATGGCTCAGCGCGATTCCGAGATCCTCGCTGCCGCCCAGGCTGAGGAGGCTGCCAGGAAGGCCGCCGCTGCCGCTGCCGCCGCGAACAAGAACAATTCCTACTCGGGTGGTGGATCGTATGCGTCCGGGACCCCGCAACAGAATGCCGGCTCGGGCAAACAGCAGGCCGTCGTCAACGCGTGCTACTCCACGCCTTCGCCGGGTCAGAACTGGTGCGCGGCGTGGGTTACCAATGTCTTCCGTAACGCCGGCGTTGGCTACTTTGGCGGTAACGCGTGCGATATGTTTAACGCATGGTGCTATAGCTCCGACCGCTCGGCGCTGCAGGTGGGCATGATCGTGGCCGATTCCTCGCACAGCGGCACGGGTGCTCCGGGCCTTATCTACGGTCATGTGGGTATCTACGTTGGCGGCGGCATCGTTATGAGCAACGAGGGCGCCATTACGTCTAAGTCGCTTGATTCGTTTATTAGCTTCTATGGCACTGGCTCTGGCGTGCGTTGGGGCTGGCTTGGCGGTATTGCGCTGTCGTAACTGCGGCTTGGTCCGGGACAGCCCGAGAGGCATAAGGTTGCCTGCTCGGGCAGTCCTGCTCGCACGGAGAGCACATTAAGTGCTCTCCGGCTCGTGCGGAACTCGCGATCAACCTTATGCCTCTCGGGCTGTCCCGGCCCTCTCGGGTCCTGAGCGCGACACACCGGACTGGGTTATCTGAATAAATATGGTGAAGGCCCCTTTCGGGGCCTTCTTTTTTTAGAGGAATTCGCCGACTCGGTGGACTTCGGGTTCTAGGTCTACGTCGAACTGCTCTTTGACTTTGGCTTGGATGTCGCGGATGAGTTCGTCGACGTCGGCGGCGGTGGCGTGGTCGGCGTTGACGATAAAGCCGCAGTGCTTTTCGCTTACCTGCGCGCCGCCAACGGCGTGTCCTCGCAGGCCGGCATCCATGATGAGCTTGCCGGCAAAGTAACCCTCGGGGCGCTTGAAGGTGGAGCCGGCACTCGGCATGTCGAGCGGCTGCTTGTCCTCGCGGCGCTGGCGGTAGTCGTCCATGTCGGCCTTGATCATCGCGGCGTTGCCCGGGGCGAGATTGAAAGTGGCCGAAAGCACGATAAAGCCGTCGTCGGCGATGCGGCTCTTGCGATAGCCCAGGTTGAGTTCGTCGGCATCGAATTCGATGATGTTGCCGCTGCCGCGGGTGCCGTCGTCGAGCTGGCGAGCGGGTTTGTAGACGCGCACGGACTCTAGCACATCGGCCATGCAGGCACCGTAGGCACCGGCGTTCATGTAGCAGGCGCCGCCGACCGATCCGGGGATGCCCGAGATGGGCTCCATGCCGGTGAGGCAGGCCTCGGCTGCCGCGGCTGCGACATCGGAAAGCAGCGCGCCGGCTGCCGCCGTGACGTGCGTGCCGTCGATCGTAATGTCGGAGAGGCCTTCGCCCAACGCCACGACGACGCCGCGGATGCCCTTGTCGCCGACGAGCAGGTCGGAGCCGTTGCCCACGATGGTGAGCGGCAGGTCGCAGCGATAACAGGTGTCGAGCGTGGCGACGAGGCCCTGCTCGGTATCGGGCGTGACAAAGACGTCGGCCGGGCCGCCGATCTTAAACGTGGTGTGCTCGCGCATGGGCTCGCTCATCAGCACGTTGTCCTCGCCGGCAACGCCAGCAAGCGCGCACAGCAGGTCCTCGTTAAAAAAGTCGTTCTCGTGCATACGAATATCCGCCTTTTGGTGGTCGTTGTCATCAATCGATTGCAATATACCCCACCCGGACGGATTTGGTGCGCTGGCGGCGATAAAACAGCCGTCTACCGGATTGGTAAAGTGTTTATCACCGAGGTAGAGGGGTGGTCGCTATACTTTCAAGAGATTGCGCGTAAACTTGGAAGGAGCGAGATGGCCAACAAAGTCACCCTCAAGCAGATCGCCCAGGAGGTGGGGCTTTCCCCCTCGTCGGTCTCGCTTGTTCTCAATAATCGGCCCTGTCGCATCTCGGAAGAAAACCGCAAGCTCATCAAGGAGGTCGCGGCGCGCAACCACTATGTTCCTAATCAGATTGCGCGTAGTCTGGTCATGCGCGAGTCGCGCACGCTGGGCCTTATCGTCCCTAACATCGAGAGCCGCTTTTTTGCCTCGCTCGCCGGTAGCCTGGAAAAGCGCTGCCGCGAGGACGGCTATGCGCTCTTCATTACCAGCTCGGGTGGAAGTGCCGACGACGATCTGGAGCTGCTGCGTCAGCTGGTAACGCGCGGCGTTGATGGCGTCTTCCTGGTTGTGGGCGACGAGTTCTCCGACGACCGCGCCCTGCGCGAAGAAGTCAGCCATCTGCCTATCCCTGCCGTGATGGTCGACCGTGCCATTGAGGGGCTCGAGTGCGACAAGGTGATGTTCGACCACGAGATGGGTGGCTACATGGCCACTCGCTATCTGATCGAGCAGGGCCACCGTCGCATTGCCTGCTTGGTTAACGCGCGCCGTTCCAATACGGGGCGTAAGCGACTTGCCGGCTATGAGCGCGCGCTGCGCGAGGTTGGCCTGCCTATCGACGCACGTTTGGAGTTTGAGAGCGAGTACTACATTCCGAGTGCCTACGAGGCCTCGGAGGCGGTGCTCGCAACTGATGCCACCGCTGTGTTCGCAAGTTCGGATAACATCGCCCTCGGTCTGCTCAAGCGCTTGCACGAGATGGGGAAGAGCATCCCGGGCGATATCTCGGTGGTGAGCTATGACAACTCGGCGGCCGACGTTCTCTTTGAGCCGGCGCTGACCGCCATTGAGCAGGATCCTGGTGTCCTTGCGGAGCATGCTTTTGGCTGCATGTCCAAGCGTCTTGCCGGTAGGGGCGGCAGGCGTGCCGAAGAGGTCGTTCTGGAGCCGGAGCTTATCGTTAAGGGCAGCGTGCTCGAGCTTACTAAACACAACTAAACACGTTTATCAATTTGCAGAGATCGAATGTGGAGCACCTGTGACGGGCAATGCCGCAGGTGAATGTCGCGTTTTGTTGATCGATGCGATTGATAAGGGTGGTAAAACGTTTTTTCATCATGATAAAACGTTTTAGCAAATATACTAGTCCCAACGAAAGGTTGCCGTATCGGAGGGTGACCACACAGCGAAGGGACATAAACAATGGCTAAAACACTGGGGACGCCGTGGCAAAAGCTGGGCCACGAGGTGCCGGCTTCCGAGCTCGAGGGCGTCGACCTGTATTGGCGCGCATCGAACTATCTGTCCGTCGGTCAGATCTACCTTCGCTCTAACCCGCTAATGCGCCCCGACTTTGTTGATGAGAAAACCGGTGAGGTGCGCGACTTTGGTCGTCCGGACGTTAAGCACCGCCTGGTTGGCCACTGGGGTACCACGCCCGGCATCAACTTCCTGTTCGGTCACGTCAATCGTCTGATCACCGACCACAACCAGAATGCTATCTTCTTGATGGGCCCTGGTCACGGCGGCCCCGCCGGTACTGCTCAGTCGCTGCTCGACGGCACCTACCGCGAGATTCGCCCCGACATCACCAATGACGAGGCCGGCCTGCAGAAGTTCTTCCGCCAGTTCTCTTATCCCGGCGGCATCCCGAGCCACTTTGCGCCCGAGACGCCCGGTTCCATCCACGAGGGCGGCGAGCTCGGCTACACGCTCAGCCACGCTTACGGTGCCGTCATGGACAACCCGAGCCTGTTGGCCGTGGCCGTGGTGGGCGACGGCGAGTCCGAGACCGGCCCGCTCGCGACCTCTTGGCAATCCAACAAGCTCGTGAACCCGGCAACCGACGGCATCGTCCTGCCGATCCTGCACCTCAACGGCTACAAGATCGCCAACCCCACCATCCTCGCCCGCGTGTCCGACGAAGAACTCACCAAGTTCTTTGAGGGCATGGGCTATAAGCCGCACTTCTTTGTCGCCGGCTTTGACGACGAGAGCCACGCAAGCATTCATGCGCGTTTCGCTGCCCTGTTTGAGCAGGTCTTTGACGAGATCTGTGACATCAAGGCCACCGCGCAGGCCCAGGCTGCCGCGGGCGAGACCGTTGTCCGTCCTGCCTACCCCATGATCGTGTTCCGCACGCCCAAGGGCTGGACTTGCCCCAAGCACATCGACGGCAAGAAGACCGAGGACTCCTGGCGCGCGCATCAGGTGCCGCTGGCGAGTGCCAAGGACACCCACGAGCACTTCCGCGTGCTGCGCGAGTGGCTGTGTTCCTACAAGCCCGAGGAGCTCTTTACGCCCGAGGGCCAGGTGCGCCCCGAGGTGACGGCCTTTATGCCGACCGGCGAGCTGCGCATCGGCGCCAACCCCAACGCGAACGGCGGTAAGGTGCGTCGCGAGCTCGAGCTGCCCGATATTCATGCCCACGAGGTCCCCGTCGCAACTAAGGGTCATGGCTGGGGCTCCACCGAGGCAGCCCGCGTCTTTGGTGAGTACACTGCCGACGTTCTGGCCAAGAACATGGATGATTTCCGCATCTTTGGTCCCGACGAGACCGCGTCCAACCGCCTGCAGGCTGCCTACAAGGTGACCAAGAAGCAGTGGGACGCCGGCTTCTACGAGGACGAGGCCAACGACGAGCTGCTGGCAGGCTCCGGTAAGGTCGTCGAGCAGCTGTCCGAGCACCAATGCGAGGGCTTCCTCGAGGCCTACGTGCTCACTGGCCGTTCCGGCGTGTGGAGCTCCTACGAGAGCTTTGTCCATGTGGTCGACTCCATGGTCAACCAGCACTGCAAGTGGCTCGAGGCTACCAAGCGCGAGATTCCGTGGCGTGCCCCCATCAGCGGCCTTAACATTTTGCTGTCGAGCCACGTCTGGCGTCAGGACCACAACGGCTTCTCGCATCAGGACCCCGGCTTTATCGACCTGCTGCTCAACAAGGCCAACGACACGCACATCGTAAACGCCTACTATCCGGCCGACGCCAACATGGCTCTCGCCGTGGCCGAGCGCGTCTATCAGTCCACTGACTGCGTCAACGCCATCTTCTGCGGCAAGCAGCCTGCTCCGACCTTCCAGACGGTCGACGAGGCCAAGGCGGAGCTCGCCGAGGGCGTTGCGACCTGGGAGTGGGCATCGACCGCCGATTCGCTCGCCGAGGCCGACGTCGTGGTCGCCACCTGCGGTGACGTGCCGACGCTTGAGGCTCTGGCTGCAACCGACATGCTGCGCGAGCTGGGCATCAAGGTATGGTTCGTCAACGTGGTCGACCTGCTCAAGATCCAGAACGTCTGCGAGAACGACCAGGCTCTCAGTGACGAGCGCTGGGCTGAGCTGTTCGGCTGCGGCGATAAGCCCGTCCTCTTCGCGTTCCACGCCTATGCCGGCACGATTCGCCGTCTGATTTGGAACCGCCCCGGCCACGATGCCTTCCGCGTCCACGGCTACGAGGAGAAAGGCTCCACGACAACGCCGTTCGACATGCTGCGCCTGAACAACATGGACCGCTGGGCACTGGCCGCCGACGTGCTGCGCATGGTCGACGCCGATAAGTTTGCCAAGCAGATTGATGAGTGGGAGGCATTCCGCACCGAGGCCTTTGAGTTCGCGTGCGATGAGGGCTACGATCACCCGGCCTTCACCGACTGGGTCTGGCCCGACGCAGCAGCTGCAACCGCTGCCGACGGCGCACTCTCCGCAACCCAAATGACCGCTGGCGACAACGAGTAAGTAGGCATCCGGGACGGTCTCGCGCTGGGGCCTGCTCCGGGCGGGTGCCCTTCCTCGGGGAAGTGGGCTTCGCGAACTTCCCCGAGGAAGGGCACCCGCCCGGAGCAGGCCCTCTCGGCCGTTTCGTTTTGCGGGGCTGAAAATTTTTAATGCAATGGTGACTTTGCTGATGCTGCCCTGGAGACTGCGCATCTAACTTTGGTCAGCTAGGATTACATTGCCGGGGCCGGGGCGGCCTGGTTAGGTTTGGGAAGTTCGCGAAGCCCACTCCCCAAACCTAACCAGGCCGCCCCGGCCCTCGTGGAATAGCTAAGAGGGGGAGTAGATGAGCTTTACGAGCGTGGCGTTGCAGATGGTGACGGTCTCTTTGCCGATCCTGTTGGGGTGGTGTATCTCCAAGCTGGGATTTATGAAGGCTGAGTTTGAGCGCGAGCTTTCGCGTCTGCTGCTTCAGGTGGCGTTGCCGTGCTTGGTGCTTTCGTCGGCGCTGGGTGACGATGTGCAGCTGCCGAGCGTTGCCGATACGTTTTCGCTCATGGGCCTGTCTATTGTCATGTATGTGGTGGCGATCGTAATCGCGTTTGCCGTTACCGCTGTCCTTCGTGTGCCTAAGGGAACCGAGTGCTCGTATCGCTTTGCCGTGCTCTTTGGAAATGCCGGTTTTATCGGGTTTCCGGTTGTTCAGGCGGTGCTTGGCAAGCAGGCGCTGCTCTATGCTTCGATTGCGCTCATCCCCCTCAACATATTTATGTTTACCGTCGGTGTCATGCTCTTTAGTGGTGCACAAGGCGGCCTGAAGAAGCAACTTCGAAACCTTGCCGCTTGTTGCAAAAACCCTGGTCTCATCGCAAGCGTCGTTGTGCTCGTGATCGTGTTGACGGGATGGACCGATTGGGGCGTGGTGGGCGATTCGATTTCCATTGTGGGCACCATGACCACCCCGGCGGCGCTGCTGCTCATGGGTTCGTCCATTGCCAAGTATCATCCGCTCGACATGCTCACCAACTGGCGTGCCTATGTCGCCGTTGCATTCCGTTTGGTTATCGTGCCCGTGGCGTGTCTTGCCGTGGCTCGCGTGTGGCCGGGCATGACGTCCATGTTTATCACAACACTCGTCCTCGAGATGGCAATGCCGGTTGGCAGCAACGGCACGCTGTACTGTCTCCAATACGGCAAGGACGCACGCCCCATGATGCAGTGCACCTTCCTGTCGATCATCTGCTCCATTTTGACAATCCCATTAGTAACGATGCTGTGTGCGTAGCATCCGGGACGGTCTCGCGCTGGGGCCC
>CAUEQD010000021.1 GCA_959019945.1 uncultured Collinsella sp.
GTCGGTCGCGTACATAAAGTACGCTTCCCTCCTCTTTCGCGGCAACCTGGGGCACTCGGAGCCCGCTCGCTGTCGTGGCCGGGAAAGTGGGTCTTCCGTTCTTTTCACTAATCGGTCGATTCGTCCCAGGAGGCTTGAACCCGAGAGGGGGCGAGCGTTTTGGGGCGTGGCTGTGGCGTTGTTTGTCGCGAATGTCCGCTTTGGGCGTATCATCGTGGGCATCTCGCATAACCTCGTTGCAAGGGAGATACGCCCCATGGCTACAGAAAAGTCTTCTTCGCGCTCATGGATGTCCGATGCCGCGATCTATCAGATCTACCCGCGCTCGTTTAAGGATTCGACTGGTTCGGGTCTGGGCGATATCGCGGGCATTACCCAGCAGATGGACTATCTTGAGCGGCTGGGTATCGAGGCCATCTGGCTGAGCCCGTTTTATCCATCGCCTCTTGTCGATGGCGGCTATGATGTGGCGGACTACTGCGATGTCGACCCGCGTCTCGGCTCGCTTGACGACTTCGATGACATGATCGCTGCGGCTCACGCGCGCGGCATCAAGGTCATCGTCGACATCGTGCCCAACCATTCATCCAACCAGCACCCTTGGTTCAAAGCCGCTCTTGCCGCCGGCCCCGGATCGCCCGAGCGCGCCCGTTATATCTTCCGCGATGGTCGCGGCGAGCATGGCGAGCTGCCTCCCACCAATTGGAATGCCAACTTTGGCGGCCCCGCATGGACGCGTGTTGCGGACGGTCAGTGGTATCTGCACATGTTTACGCCCGAGCAACCGGACTTTGACTGGTCATGCCCCGAGGTTCATGCGCTCTTTTGCGACGTCCTGGCGTTTTGGAGCGATCGAGGCGTCGACGGCTTTCGCATTGATGTGGCGCAGGGTCTCGCCAAGGATCTCGACCGCGATGACCTCGACCGGTGGCATCTCGCCGAGGGCGATGACATGGTTGACGACGGCACCCATCCGCTGTGGGACCGCAATGAGGTCCACGAGATCTATCGCGAGTGGCGCCGCGTGTTCGACCGCTATAATCCGCCGCGCAGTGCCGTTGCCGAGGCGTGGGTGCTGCCCGAGCGCCAGTATCTCTATGCGCGTCCCAGCGAGCTTGGCCAGACATTCAACTTTGAGTTTGCCAAGGCCACTTGGACCTATGATGACATGCACACTGCAATCGAGAAGGGCTTGAAGGCAGCCGTCGAATCCGATTCCGCCTCGACCTGGGTACTCTCCAACCACGACGTGCCGCGCGTGGCGACACGCTATGCCCTGCCGCAAATCAAGGCGACGCGCTACCACCAGATTGCGCTCGACTGGCTCTTACGCGACGGGTCGTCTTATGACGAGGACCGTGAACTCGGCGAGCGCCGCGCGCGGGCGGCCCTTTTGCTTGAACTGGCGCTTCCGGGCTCGGCATACGTGTATCAGGGTGAGGAGCTCGGCCTTTTTGAGGTGGCTGACATCCCGTGGGCTGCACTCGAAGATCCTACTGCGACCAATACGCGCGGACCGAAGCGTGAGAAGGGGCGCGACGGCTGCCGTGTGCCCCTGCCGTGGGTGGCGGCGGACGATCCCGCGCAGGGCGGATCGTTTGGGTTTTCGCCGGCGGACGCCGATGCGGCGCCCCATCTGCCGCAACCTGCATGGTTTTCCGATTACGCTGCCGATAGGGAAGAAGCGGACCCGACATCGATGCTTGCGCTCTATCGTGACGCCCTCTGGCTTCGGCGCAAGCTGCGCGGTTGCGCCAACGATCTTGCGTGGCTCGATCTTGACGGGCGCACCGGTCTTGCGGATGGCGCCGAGGGCGCCGAGGGCGGCGTTATCGCCTATCGCCGCGACAACGGCTGGGCTTGTGTGACGAACTTCGGCGCAGCACCCGTGGAGCTGCCGGCGGGCAGGGTCCTGCTCACCTCATCACCGCTTGCAGACGGCAGGCTCGCGCAGGACAGCTCTGCCTGGATCATGCTCGGTGAGATGTAGGGGTCTCTTGCGGCGAGATTGCGTTTGCCCGCGCCTTCTGTGGTGGCTGATGTCTTCGCGAGGTTCGCGAGGGCGTTGCAAAACTTTTTAAAAAAAGTTCTTGCATAGGATGCGGGCATCACGTAAGATTAATCCTCGTAAGCGGACATGGCTCAGTTGGTAGAGCACAACCTTGCCAAGGTTGGGGTCGCGGGTTCGAGCCCCGTTGTCCGCTCCATTTGGGCGTTTAGCTCAGGGGGAGAGCGCTTCCCTGACACGGAAGAGGTCAGAAGTTCAAATCTTCTAACGCCCACCAAATGTTCGCAGCTCAGAGGCTATGTCCTCTGGGCTGTTTTGTTTTGCTACCAAGCACGCCGTCAAATATGCCACCAAATATTGATCCAAGGTCCCCGTAGAGGTGCCGGCAGATTGCATACGTTCTGGCCGACCGTGACCGCAACATGTTGGTCAAGCATAATCTTTTGGATTCTTTTGGCGTGAGCGGCTTGGTTTTGGTAGGATTTGTCGGCGGCTTGACTAAGGGGGTTTTATAACTGCCATGCAGGTAGCCGTGTTGGTAACGTTTTACCGACTTGCCAAGAACCCCTCATAATTAATGCGTCTGCAAAATGACTAATTGCTTTGACCTGCTGAAACACTATATGTTGTGTTTGACCTAAAAAAAGAATACAGGATATAGATGCCTCTTTGTCGTATGATAGATGGCGGACAGAGAACGAGAACCTTATTCGCCCCATTTGGATAGATCTTTGAGCCCCTTGATTGGCTGCGAGGATTGTCCGCATGAGGGACTATGGTTATCGAGAACACAGATTGCGCGACGGCGCCGCAAGACAGGGGCACGCCCTGCCGGGCATCGTTTGGCTCTGAAGCGCAATGAGACTACGACGCGAAAGAGGCAAGAGGATGAAGATCATCAAGCGCAGCGGCACCGAGGTTGTCTTTGACATCGATAAGATCGTCAATGCCATCCGTGCCGCAAACTTGGAGGTCGAGGAGAGCTCTCGTCTTACCGACCGCCAGGTGGTTTACGCGGCACAAAACGTCGCCGAGGCATGCGAGAACGCGGGCCACACTGTTTCGGTCGAGGAGATTCAGGATTTGGTCGAGGACGAGATCATGCGTCTCGACTGCTACGAGGTTGCCCGCCACTACATCATCTATCGCTATGTTCAGAGCCTGAAGCGCCAGAAGAACACGACCGATGACAAGATCCTGTCGCTGATCGAGTGCAATAACGAAGAGGTCAAGCAGGAGAACTCCAACAAGAACCCGACCGTCAATTCCGTTCAGCGTGACTACATGGCCGGCGAGATCTCCAAGGACCTGACTCAGCGTGTGCTGCTGCCTCAAGAGATCGTGGATGCCCATAATGAGGGCCTGATCCATTTCCACGATTCGGATTACTTTGCCCAGCACATGCACAACTGCGATCTGGTGAACCTGGAGGACATGCTCCAGAACGGCACTGTTATCTCGGGTACGCTGATCGAGAAGCCGCACAGCTTCTCGACCGCCTGCAACATCGCGACGCAGATCATCGCCCAGGTTGCTTCCTCCCAGTACGGAGGCCAGTCGATTTCGCTGACCCATCTTGCCCCGTTCGTCGAGGTGAGCCGTCAAAAGATTCGCGGCGAGGTCGCTCGCGAGCTCGAGGAGCTCGGTGTCTCTGCGTCTGCCGAGAAGGTCCGTGAGGTCGTTGAGGACCGTCTGCGTGACGAGATCCGTCGCGGCGTCCAGACGATTCAGTATCAGGTCGTGACCCTTATGACCACCAATGGCCAGGCGCCGTTCGTGACGGTCTTTATGTATCTTAACGAGGCCCGTACGCCTCAGGAGAAGCACGACCTTGCCATGATCGTGGAGGAGACGCTTCGCCAGCGCTACGAGGGCGTTAAGAACGAGGCCGGCGTATGGATCACCCCGGCATTCCCCAAGCTTATCTATGTACTCGAGGACGATAACGTTCACGAGGATTCCCCGTACTTCTACCTGACCCAGCTGGCTGCCAAGTGCACTGCCAAGCGCATGGTGCCCGATTACATCTCCGAGAAAAAGATGCGCGAGCTCAAGCTGTCGAAGGGCGAGACCGCGGGTAACGGCGACTGCTATACCTGCATGGGCTGCCGCAGCTTCTTGACGCCCGACCGCTCGGGCAACGGCTTTAACAACGTTGCCAACGCGCTGAACTACGACCCGAACAAGCCCAAGTACTATGGTCGCTTTAACCAGGGCGTCGTGACCATCAACCTGCCCGATGTCGCGCTGAGCTCGCACCAGGATATGGACAAGTTCTGGAAGATCTTCGACGAGCGCCTTGAGCTGTGCCACCGCGCCCTGCTGTGCCGTCATGAGCGTCTGATGGGTACGCTTTCGGATGCCGCACCGATTCTTTGGCAGTACGGTGCCCTCGCCCGTCTGAAGAAGGGCGAGACGATCGACAAGCTGCTCGTGGGCGGTTACTCCACCATTAGTCTGGGTTATGCCGGCCTGTATGAGTGCGTCAAGTATATGACGGGCCACAGCCACACCGAGAAGGAGGGCACGCCCTTTGCCATGGCCGTCATGCAACGCATGAACGACAAGTGCGCCGAGTGGAAAGCCGCGAGCGACATCGATTTCTCGCTGTACGGCACGCCGCTGGAGTCGACGACGTATAAGTTCGCCAAGTGCCTGCAGCGCCGTTTTGGCATTATCCCGGGCGTGACGGACAAGGGCTACATCACCAACAGCTACCACGTCCACGTGTCCGAGGAGATCGACGCATTCGACAAGCTCAAGTTCGAGGGTATGTTCCAGCAGCTTTCGCCGGGCGGTGCCATCTCCTACGTCGAGGTTCCCAACATGCAGGACAACCTCAAGGCTGTCATTCGCGTGATGCAGTACATCTACGACAACATCATGTACGCCGAGCTCAACACCAAGAGCGATTATTGCCAGGTGTGCGGTTACGACGGCGAGATCAAGATTGTCGAGGATGACGGCAAGCTGGTGTGGGAGTGCCCCAATTGCGGCAATCGTGACCAGGAGAAGATGAACGTCGCCCGTCGCACGTGCGGTTACATCGGTACCCAGTTCTGGAACCAGGGTCGAACCGAGGAGATCCGCGACCGCGTGCTGCATCTCTAATAACCATCCCAGGCCGCCCCGTAGCGAGGCCCCGGACCTTTACTCGCTATTTCGGACAGTCCTGGCTCACGACGGAGGCGCCACTGGCGCCTCCTGTTCGTGCGGAACTCATATCGAGCAAAGGTCCGGGGCCTCGCTACGGGGCAGTCAAGTTGACGTAACTGAGATGCAGCTCGTGGTCTGCTCACTCCTCGAAGTTCTTAGCGGACATGAGTTGACTTGCAACAACGCTTTGCTTGCGATGACGGTTGAGCTGCAACAAAGTTTTTATTAGACCTCGAACCCTATACTCGATGTTCGCTACGTTCATTGAGTATCGCTCGCGAGGGGTCTGGAGTATATCGTCCCGCCCGCAGTTTCGCAGGCCGAAGGCCGAGAATGTCTGAGGACGGGATGATATACTCCAGACCCCCAGGAAGGTTACCTATGAACTACGCGAACATTAAGTATTTCGACATTGCTGATGGGGAAGGCGTTCGTACTTCTCTGTTTGTGAGCGGGTGCCGTCGTGGGTGCAAGAATTGCTTTAACTCTGTCGCGTGGGACTTTGCTGCGGGTGAGCCGTTCGATCGTGCCGTCGAGGACAAGATTATCGAGAGCCTCGATCATCCCTTTATTGACGGCCTGACGATTCTGGGCGGCGAGCCTATGGAGCCCGAGAATCAGACGGGGCTCGTTGACTTTATCGAACGCGTGCGTGCGGCCTATCCCGCGGGGTCAGGAAAGACCATTTGGTGTTTTACCGGCGACGTGCTCGAGGAGCTTATGCCGGGTGGTCGTCACCATACCGAGGCGACGGACCGTATCCTTGCCTGCCTCGATATGTTGGTGGATGGCCCGTTTGTTCAGGAGCTGTACGATATCTCATTGCGTTTTAGGGGCTCGAGTAACCAGCGTGTGATCGATATGAACGCTACGCGCGACCGTGCTGAGCGCGAGGGTGTTGCGCTTTGTGATGCGGTTGAACTTTGGCGGGACGATCCAGTCTATTCGACCCATACTATGTAGCTTGTGGCCGATGCCAAAGGGCGTGGTACCATAGCGCGAACGCAAAATCGGAAAAGTGAGGCCCAGATGATCGATCAGGAAAAAGTCGAGGCCGCCATTAAGCTGTTGCTTGAGGGCATAGGCGAGGACCCAACTCGTGAGGGCCTGCTGGAGACCCCGGCGCGCGTTGCCCGTATGTATGGTGAGATCGCCGGCGGTATGGACCAGAGTGCCGAGGAGCACCTGTCCAAAACCTTTGCCGTCGCTTCGAACGATTTGGTTATCGAGCGCGACATCACGTTTTACTCGCTGTGCGAGCATCATCTGCTGCCGTTTTATGGCAAGGCCGCCATTGGTTATATCCCCAACGGCCGTGTCGCAGGGCTCTCTAAGCTTGCCCGCACGGTTGAGGTCTACGCCCGTCGTCTGCAGCTGCAGGAGCAGCTGTGCGCACAGGTTGCCGATGCCCTCATGGAGTATCTCGCTCCCCAGGGAGCGATTGTGCTCATGGAGGCTGAGCATATGTGCATGACCATGCGCGGCGTGCAAAAGCCTGGCACCAAGACCGTGACACTCGCTCGCCGCGGCGTCTTTGAGACCGATCCGTCGCTCGAGGAGCGGTTCTTTAGGATGCTGGGCCGTTAGCATGAGGGTCGTCAACGACTTTACATCGAAGACCGATGAGGGGACGCCGCGTCGCGGCTTCATGGCTTCGGGCCTGGCCCCCTTTGATGCCATGCCTCGCATTGATTACATTTGTGCCAACGGGCTGTTTCGGCGGCACCTGGGCAACATTGCGCAGTTGGAATCGGGGCGCATCTTCTGCCGCCACGGTATTGACCATCTGCTCGATGTCGCTCGCATTATGTGGATCAAGAATCTCGAGGAACAGCTCGAATTTGACCGCGAGGTCATCTACGCCACGGCACTTCTTCACGATATCGGCAAAGATGAACAGTATGAATCGGGTATATCCCATGATGTTGCAAGCGAACGCGTCGCTGATGCGATTCTCGGCGGCATGCCCGATGATGTGGCGTTTGAGCCGGCCGATGCCGCAGCCATTAAGACGGCCATTCTGGGCCATCGAAAGCTGCGCGTGAACAGCCAACCGCTTGAGCGTCTGCTCTATGCGGCCGATAAAGCGTCGCGCGCCTGCTTTGCATGCCCCGCGCGCAATGCTTGCAACTGGAGCGATGATAAAAAGAACCTGTCGATTCGCGTGTAGTTAGTTTGCGCGGTCGGGGTTCTAAACGAAGGAGACGATCGCGATGAGCAATAAGAAACTGCCCGAGAATGCAACCAAGACTGAAGGTGCCGAGCTCGCCCGCCGTGGAAGGGGCGAAATATCCACCGCAACGGCGGTTCCCCACGTGAGCTATGACGATCTGCGCCATGCCGACCGCATCACCGTTGAAGGTCTTGAGGTTTTTGCTAACCACGGCGTATATCCCGAAGAGAACGCGCTGGGCCAGAAGTTCATCGTGTCCCTGGTGCTCTATGCCGACCTGCGTGCAGCGGGGGAGCACGATAACCTGGACGCCTCGATTGACTACGGCTCGGTATGCCACGATGTCGATGGCTATCTGCGCGAGCATACGTTTAAGCTCATCGAGGCTGCAGCCGAGGGCGTGGCCCAGATGCTGCTACGTCGTTACCCCCTGCTGCTTGGCGTGCGCGTTAAGCTCGATAAGCCTTGGGCGCCCGTCGGTCTTCCCCTGGCAAGCTGCGGTGTCGAGATCGAGCGTGTGCGCTAACCGGTTCTAATACGTCTCTATGGGTGGCTGCTTGAGTCGCTGAGAAAGTGCTCTATTGTTGGGGCAGTATGTGTCGAGCAGGACGTGGAACCGCTGGTTGTGGCTTGGCTCGAGCAAGTGGACGAGCTCGTGGGCGACAACCATGTCGAGGCATTCGATGGGATAGGCGGCAAGTTCGCGTGCGATGCGAATGGCTCCGGTCTTGGGCGTGCATGATCCCCAACGCGTTTTCATGCTGCGTACGGAAACGCGGGATACGGCGACACCCATTGCGATTTCGTATGCGTGCACCATATCGCGCAGTGCCGATGTGACCTCGGACGTATAGAGCTGGTCAATATGGGCTTGGATCTCACTGGGCGTTAAGCCGTCGAGGGTCGCGTTCCACTTGGCCTGCGGACGTCCGTTTGGCTCGTCGGTACCCATAAAACTTGCGAAGGTGGCCTGCTTGGGCCGCGGTGCGGGTGACTTAAAGTTGTGATCGAGCGCATCTTGTACCGTGATGGGCTTGCCCCAAAGTGCAATGATGGACGAGGGACTGAGCGGCTCTCGCGCCGTCGCCTGACGTTGCTCGCGCTGGGCAAGCCGGCTGATAATCCAGGCGCTGTTGCGCTTCACAAACGCTTCGATACGCTCGCGGCTGGCGCCGAGCGGTGCACTGGCGTGGACCTCACCGCTCGATGTGACGCGTAGGTTGAAGTTCTTGACGCGCTTTTTGGTAACGACGACGGGGATGGATGTGCCATCCGGTCGGGATACGGTAATCGTAAATTGCTGCGTCAAAAGCGGTCCTTCAGATTGGGGACGGGCCGGCATGTCGACCGTTCGGCATGCCGGCCCGCTCAAGGGATGTGAAATTAATAACGCTCAAAGAAGGCAAGCGCGTTGTCGCTGCAGAGCTTTTGCATCACGGTCTTGCCAAAATGCTTGGAAAGCATGTTCTGGAACTCGGGCATCTTGCTGGCATCGGAGAGGAAAGCGGGCACCGTGGCGCCGTCCCAGTCGCCGCCGAGCGCGATGACGTCCTCGCCGCCCAGGTCGAGCCAGTGCTCGATATGTGCCGCCAGCTGGTCGAAGGTGACGTCTGCGGCGGTCTTGTCGGTTGCGTCGTTGGAAAGGAACTCGCTGCAGTAGTTGAGGCCGACGATGCCACCCATGTCGCGGATGGTGCGGAACTGGTCGTCGGTAAGGTTGCGTTTGGCGCCGCAAACCGCACGGGAGTTGGAGTGGCTGGCGACGAAGGGACGCGTGGCGCGGGCGGCGACCTCGTCAAAGCACTCATCGTTGAGGTGGGAGACGTCGAGCACCATGCCAGCGTGCTCCATCTGCGTAAGCGCCTCGATGCCGGCGGCGGTGAGGCCGGCGTGGGTGTCGTGGCCGCTCGCGAGCGGTCCCTGCGCGTTCCAGCTGAGTGATGACATGAGTACGCCCAAGCTCTTGAGCACCTCGATCAGCGCGGGGTCCTCGGCAAAGAACGTGGCGTTTTCGATGGTGTGGATGCAGGCGACCTTGCCGTCTTTGAGCGCGGGGCGAATGTCTGCCGCGCTGCGTACGTTGACCATGCGGTCGTGGTTGAGCATTGCCTGGCCGCTCATATGCGCCATGATCTGCGCCTGGAAGCGCGCGGCGTGGGCGGTGGGAATCTCATCGGGGACAAACGTGGCGAAGCACTGTGCCCACGGCGTGTTGCCGATCTTTGCGAGCGAGATGGCGCAGGCGTTGCCCTCGATGAGGCCGAAATCTTGCGGATGCGTTTCGTCGCCGGGGAAATAACCGTCGGTGCCGGCGGTAAAGCGCAGGTCGAGATCGAGCGTGGCCCAGCCGATTCGGTCGGCGGTGTCGCAGTGTAGGTCAAATACGGGATATGCCATGGTTCCTCCGGTTGCAGCGTTTCTTTGCAAACTGTCATTGAATTGTATGACTAGGGTATAGTTAGCGCCATATGTTCACGGCGGCCCGCGTTGTGCGCCGCCCTTATCACGGAGGTTACCATGTCCAACCAGGGCAAGAAGGTCAAGACCCATTATCGCGGCACGCTTGATGACGGCACGCAGTTCGATAGCTCCTACGATCGCGGCGAGCCGCTGGAGTTCACCTGCGGCGCCGGTCAGATGATCAAGGGCTTCGACGCCGCTGTTGTCGACATGCAGGTGGGCGAGAAGAAGACCGTGCACATCCCGGCTGCCGATGCCTACGGCGAGCACAATCCCGAGATGGTTATTACCTTCCCGGCCGAACAGGTTCCCAACATCGAGCAGATCGAGAAGGGCATGAAGCTTTTCCTGTCCACGCCGAGCGGTATGCCCGTCCCTGCTGTGGTCATCGATGTAACGCCCGAGGCCGTGACGCTCGACGCCAACCACGAGCTGGCCGGCAAGGACCTCAACTTTGATATCGAGCTCGTCGAGGTCGAGGGTTAGAGTATGTCCGAGCGCTTGGTTTCGACGACATGCTTGGGAAATCTCAACGATCCGTCCTATGAACTCCTGCTCCGCCGGAATTTGGGCGGCGTCTTTGAAGTTGACGAGCTACTGCTCGATTGGGACCAGGCTGATGTATGCGCGTTTGCGGGCGTGACGGAGCTGGGGCGCACGATCGATGTTCGGCCGGATGCTACCGACGGTGGTCGTCTTGCCGACGGCGACGTGCTCGCCATTGACCGTTCGGGCGTGGTGCCCGTGGCGGTTGTCGTGCGCCTGCGCAGCGCCGAGGTTTATTTGGTCGAAGTCGACCGCATGGATCCGATTGCGCTCGCGCATGCGTGCTGGGAGATCGGCAATATGCATGCGCCGCTTTTCCGAGGCGATTCGGACGAGCATACCGTGCGCATGTATACGCCGGTGCAGCCTGTTTTGGGCCGCATGCTCCGGGGCGTCGAGGGCGTTCGGCTCTCGAGGGTTATCCGTGAACTCGATTCGGACCGGCGCTTTGCGTCGAGTGCGGCGGATGCCGTTGTGAGCATGGCTCCAGACTTTACGATCGTAAAGAAGGCGCGCGGTTAACGTGCGTATAAGTAAGACGGACTTTGAGAGGCAACTATTCAAAGTCCGTCTTTCTGTTGATGAGATGCTGTGGGGGAAAGCATATGGGTCTTGAGGGAATCAAGCTGATTGCATGCGATTTGGACGGCACATTGCTGCATCCGGGGGAGCACGAGCCGCGTTCCGAGGCCTTTGAGCTCATCGATGAACTGCATCGTCGCGGTATCGTGTTTATGCCGGCGAGCGGCCGTCAATATGCGAGCTTGCGCTACCTGTTTGCCCCGGTGGCCGATGAGCTCGCCTATGTATGCGAAAACGGAGCCCTGGTGATGAGCGAGGGGCGTGCCGTTGTCAAGCGTTCCATGGAGCGTAGCCTTGCTATGGATATCGCGAATGCCGTGGTTGCGTATCCCCATGCCGACGTGACCCTTTCATGTGAGGGACACCTCTACACCATGAGCGGTAACGATGCGTTCGTCGACCATTTGCGCTATGAGGTCCACTGCGATGTGGCGGTGGTCGACCGTCCCGAGGACATCGACGAGGACGTCATTAAGATTGCCTTCCAGACGCCCGAGATGGATCAGCCGGCGGCCCTGGAGTATTTCGAGCGCCTCTTTAGCGACCGTGTCGACGTGATGACGTCGGGAACCGAATGGACGGACTTTATCGGTTTCGGTTCGGGCAAGGGCTCCGCGCTTGCCGATTACGGTCGTGCCCTGGGGATTTCGCCCAATGAGATGATGGCGTTTGGCGATAACGAAAACGACCGCGACATGCTCAACGTCGTGGGCCATCCTTATCTAATGGAGAGCTGCAATCCCAGCATGCGCGGTATCAATGACCGTGTCCGCTACGCGCGCACGGTCGAAGAGGAATTGCATCGCCTGCTTGCTGAGTAGATATTTGGGACATGCCTAGAAATCTATTTTTTGTTGCAAAGCGCGGAAAGGTGGATTTTAAGGCATGTCCCAAACATCTACCGACAGTCGGGGCAGAGACCCTCGAAGATGGTGTAGTGCGACGTGACGTGCCAGCCGATTTGCTCGGACGCCTTGGCGTCGAGTTGGGCATCGAAGGGGAGCGGTACGTCGATGACGCGGCTGCACGAGGTGCAGATGATATGCGCATGCGGCTCGATCGTGCGATCGAAGCGGCTGCCGCCCGGTGTCTTGATTGAGAGGATCTCGCCGGCGTCGGCCAAGAGATTGAGGTTGCGGTAGACCGTACCGCGGCTGATTTTGTCATCCTGCGCGCGCACGACGTTGTAGATTTCGTCAGCGGTGGGATGGTTATAGCTTTGGCGCACGGCGTCAAGAACCAGCTTCCGCTGCCTGGTATTCCTTCTTTGCACCGCCATGCGCCTCGCCTCTTTTCTATTAACGGTCGTAGGTAAATGATACCGTATTTAGCACACAATACTAATAATGAGGACTGAAACCGTCTTCATTGGCAAGTGGGGCTCGGGCCTGGGCGTCTACGAGGCGAAAACGCGTTCCCATGCGCTCGTAGGAGGCATGAAGCGCCTCGAGATGAGATAGGATGTTTGCCGGAGCTCCCTGTATCTCCATCTCGACTGAGCCGTCTTCCATGTTACGCACCCAGCCGGTGAGTGCGCGTGCCTGCGCGAGGTTGGTGTTGGTAAAGCGAAAACCAACGCCTTGGACTTGCCCCGTCCAGTGCAGGAAATAGCGCAGGGGAGCGTCTTGAGTGGCCTCGTCGCTTGCGAGCACGGTAAGCCTGCGGCGCAGCTCGAGCTCGACGTTTGATGGTTTTTGAGGCTCTCGACTGCCGCCGGTGACGCTGGAGAAGAACGTATCGAAGAGGCCCATCGCTATGCCTGCTTGTCTGCGTCGGCCGGGAAGGTAATGCCGGCCCGCTGGCGCACGGCATCCATGATGCGCAGTGAGACGAGCGTGACATCGCGGTAGTGGCCAAGCTCGTGGCGTCCTGCCGGGGTCTCCCAAATCTCTTCCTTAACGTTATCGATGCCGCCGATGGCGGTGATAAAGTCTGTGAGTTCGTATTCCATAGTGTTGCTCGATTTGGGTAGGTCGAGCACGCGGCCGTTGTCGCCCTGTTCGCGCGGTGCCTCGGTCGCCGAGCCGCGTACGACATCGCCGCGATAGTCGATGCGGACGTTGCGGGGCGTGGACAGATGGTCAATCTGGATAGTGCCACGCTCGCCTTCGATCTGCGAGGGCAGCAGGTCATTCGTAATTTTGGAGTGCGCGAGCTCGACGGAGATACGGCCGCCGCCGTAGCTGGCGAGGACGGAACCGCAGCCGTCGATGGGGCCGTGCGTGAGCTGTTGCGTGGCGGGATCGAGCAGAGTAGCCATGCTCGTAAGGCCGGAGGGCATGCCGAAAATCTCGACCATGGGCTCGACAGTGTAGACGCCGATGTCCATGAGGGAGCCCGAGGCCATGTTGCAATCAAAGATGTTGGTGGGGCGTCCCGCGAGGATTTCGTTATAGCGCGAGGAATACTTGCCAAAGCGCAGTGAGGCGCGGCGGATGGGCGCAATCTCACCCAGAGCGTCCTCGATGGCGTGGAAGGCAGGATCGTGGAGGGGGCGCATGGCCTCGAGGGCCACGACACCTGCTGCCTCGGCAGCGCGGAAGACTTCCAGCGCCTGCGCTTCGGTGGCGCAGAAGGGCTTCTCGACGATGACGTGCTTGCCACCGGCGATGCAGGCAAGGGCCTGCTCGTAGTGAAGTGCGTTAGGGCTGCCGATATAGACGGCGTCGACGTCGGCGGCTGCCGCGAGCTCATCGAGTGAAGTAAAGTTTCGCTCGCCACCGCGCTCGGCGGTAAAGGCGGCACCGCGATTGGCATCGCGTGAAAGCGTGCCCACAAACGCGGCTTGATCGTTGGCGTTGACGACTTGGATAAAGTCGTCGGTGATCATGGATGTGCCGATGGTCGCGATGCGCAGCATACGTCCCCCTTGCGTTGTTTGGTCTACAGGATGAGTGTAGCGCGTGGGGATATAAAGCTGCGCGAAAACGCTATTACAGGTCGCTCTCGTTAAAGCCGGCGTCGATATCGAGGTTGCTGCCGTCGGCCGCCGTGGTGGCGAGCTCATCGCAGCGCTCGTTGAGCTCGTGACCGGCGTGACCCTTAACCCAGATGAACTCAACCTTGTGCTTGCTTTTGGCGGTGAGTAGGCGCTCCCACAGGTCGCGGTTCTTGACGGGTTGCTTGTTGGCGGTTTTCCATCCGCGCTTTTTCCAGCCGTCGATCCAGTGCTTGTTAAAGGCGTTGACGACATACTGCGAATCGGAATGGACTTCGACCTCGCAAGGGCGGTTGAGCGCCTCGAGCGCCACGATGACCGCCATGAGTTCCATGCGGTTGTTGGTGGTCTTGGCGTAGCCGCGCGAAAGTTCGGAGGTGAAGGTCTTGCCGGCGGGGTTGGTGTATTTGAGCACGGCGCCGTAGCCGCCGCGTCCCGGATTTGATCGGGCCGAGCCGTCGGTGTAGATGATGACCTTCACGGGCTTCCTTTCGTTGAGTGCATTTCATGTGAGTGACCATTGTAGCGCCATGCCCGCCGGGGGCCAGCAATCTACGATTTCTACCCCGTCTTCCGACTGTTAGTTGGCATGGATGATGCGGTTGAGCTCGTCGAGGTATTGCTGCAAGAGGAGAGAGGGCTTGCGCTCGTCGTGCATGATGTAGCCAACGTGCATCGTTGGGGCGTCTGCTAGCGGGATCGATGCCATGCCCCATTGCATTTCATTGGAGAGGACACCGGTCGACAGGGTGTAACCGTTCGACGTGATAAGTAAGTTAGTAAGTGTTCCGCGGTCTGAGATTCGTATGTTGCGGTCGCAAGGGATATAGCTAAAAGGTTCCTCGGCGTAATAGAAGGAGTTTGAGGTTCCCTGCTCAAAGCTGTAGCGCGTATAGGGCGTGAGGTCGGCAAGGGACAGTTGCGGGCGGCGTGCGAGCGGGTGGCGCTCGCTAACGAAGACGTGGACCGTCGCGTCGAATAGGGGATGGAAGCTTGCGCGGGCATCGGCGAAGGCCTTCTGCAGAACGCGGGCGTTAAAGTCATCCAGATAGAGGATGCCGATATCGCTGCGAAACGCACGGACGTCATCGATGATCTGCGATGTGGTGGTCTCGCGCATGATGAACTCGAACTTGCTGTCGCGGCAGCGCTCGACTACGTTGACAAAGGCCTCGACCGAAAAGGCGTAGTGCTGGGCGGAAATGGCGAGGCGGGCTTGCGGGGTGCCACCGTCCTCGTAGCGTGCCTCGAGCATGTCGGCCTGCTCTACGACCTGGCGCGCATAGCCCAAAAGCTCGGTGCCGTCGTTGGTGAGCGTGACGCCACGGCTGGAGCGCGTAAAGATCTCCAGATGGAGCTCTTGTTCTAGGCTTTTGACGGCGTTTGAGATGTTGGACTGAGCGGTATAGAGGCGCTGAGCTGCGGCGTTGATTGAGCCGGACTCTGCCACGGCGATCAGAAAACGAAGCTGCTGGAGGGTCATCGGTGCCCGTCCTTTCGATAGCTATCTAAAAAACCGATAACAGGTTAGCGCTTTTAAGTGATTGACCGAGCGAAACAATGCTCGTACTATTCAAAACACACAAAGGCGGTAGGTAATTAAGCCGACCACGGAACCGGGATGTCAAAGGGAGGACCGCATATGAACTGCTTGCCAAGACGAATGCCGGGCTCCTGTTTGCGCCCGTTGGCGTGATCAGGAGACAGCGACTTACTCTTCTCTTATTTATTTACTTTCGTTCGATCAAGGAGATCATCATGAGCCAGTTCATCAACAACCCCGAGCACACCTTTGGTTTCGATACCCTGCAGCTGCACGTTGGCCAGGAGAGCGCCGACCCCGCATCCGACTCCCGCGCCGTGCCTATCTACCAGACCACGAGCTATGTGTTCCGCAACTCCCAGCACGCCGCCGACCGCTTTGGTCTTGCCGACGCCGGTAACATCTACGGCCGTCTGACCAACTCCACCCAGGGCGTCTTCGAGGACCGTATCGCCGCACTCGAGGGTGGCGTGGCCGGTCTTGCCGTCGCCTCCGGCGCTGCTGCCATCACCTATACCCTGCAGGCTCTTGCCCAGGCTGGTGACCACGTGGTGGCTCAGAAGACCATCTACGGTGGTTCCTACAACCTGCTCGAGCATACGCTCTCCCAGTTTGGCGTCGAGACCACGTTTGTCGATGCTCATAACCTGGAAGAGGTTGAGGGTGCCATCAAGGACAACACCACGGTCATCTATCTCGAGACGCTCGGCAACCCCAACTCCGACATCCCCAACATCGACGCCATCTCCGAGATCGCCAAGAAGCACGGTCTGCCGGTTGTCGTCGACAACACTTTCGGCACCCCGTATCTGTTCCGCCCGCTGGAGCATGGTGCCAACATCGTCGTCCACTCCGCAACCAAGTTCATCGGCGGCCACGGCACCTCGCTGGGCGGCGTGATCGTCGACGGCGGTAACTTCGATTGGAAGGCGAGCGGAAAGTACGCGCAGATCGCCGAGCCCAACCCCTCCTACCATGGCGTCTCGTTTGCCGAGGCTGCCGGTCCCGCCGCCTTCGCAACCTATGTCCGCGCCATCCTGCTGCGTGACGAGGGCGCCTGCATCAGCCCGTTCAACGCCTGGGTCCTGCTCCAGGGCACCGAGACTCTGTCGCTGCGCGTTGACCGTCATGTCGAGAACACCAAGAAGGTCGTTGAGTTCCTGGCTGGTGACAGCCATGTTGCCAAGGTGAATCACCCGAGCCTGCCTGAGCACCCCGATCACGAGCTCTATCAGAAGTACTTCCCCAACGGCGGTGCCTCGATCTTTACCTTTGAGATTAAGGGTGGCCAGGAGGCAGCTTGGAAGTTCATTGATCATCTGCAGGTGTTCTCGCTGCTCGCCAACGTGGCCGACGTCAAGTCGCTCGTCGTGCACCCGGCTACCACCACGCACTCCCAGCTGTCTGCCGAGGAGCTCGCCGAGCAGAACATCACGCCCTCCACGATCCGTCTTTCCATCGGTACCGAGAATGCCGAGGATATCATTTGGGATCTGAAGCAGGCCTTCGCCGCGCTGGACGAGTAAGGCGACTTGTGCAAGGACCCCTTGCGACTCGATAGGTATAACTGTATAAAATGCCTGCTCAAGGCGCCTGTGCGAACAATGGTTGCACAGGCGCCTTTTTTGCATAGAGAGGGCGCAAAAACAGGGTTTTTGACACGCTTTATGCATTCGAGTTGTGGAAAACTCCTGTTGAGAGGATGTGAGTTTTACGCAATTGACGTGCGCCTTTTAAGTAAAACCGCAGGTCGCGATTTGCTCGGGGTACTATGCAGCGCGATCGAATCACACGCAGCTCAAACGCAGCAAAAACGCACTACGGAGGTTTCCAGCTACATGAGGATTGATTCACGAAAACCGAAAGCCGCCGCCCTTTCCGCCGCTCTGACCGTGGCACTTTTGGCGGGCGCCGGTGCAACTGATGCCCACGCCGCAACACTGTCCGATACGGTTGGATCTACGCCGTCCGAGACGACGCTGGTGCAGCCCGTTGACTATCGCGGCGATGGTTATGGTTCCATGCAGGAGTGGAACGCCTCGATGGAGGCCAAGCGCGATTCCCTGGAGATGCGCGCTCAGATCATCATGAATATGTATGGCGACTATGCCACCGATGACGAGCGCGCTGTGCTGCAGGGCTGTATCGATGGCGCGGGCAGCCTGTTGACGATGGGGGAGGTCGATGCGAAGTCGACCGAGCTCGATGAGCTGCGCACTGCGCTTGAGGATGCCAAGCGCGAAGCGCTCGAGGCTGCTGCCGCCGAAGCCGAGGCCGCTGAGGCCGTTCAGGCTTCGTATTACAACGCCGGCTCCGGTTCGTCTTACGCGCCTGCTGCGTATTACGCGAACGGCTCGGGCCTGACGCGCTCGAGCGGCGTCAATAACTATAACGGCCGCCGTGAGACCTATTACAGCAGCAACGTGTTGTATCACCACCGCACGGGCGAGTGGACTCAGGATTCCGAGGGCTTTTGGCGCGATTCCGATGGTTACTATGTCGTGGCCGCGGGCGATAAGGCTCAGGGTTCCACGTTTACCGGTTCCAAGGGCGAGTGCAAGGTCTATGACTCCGGCTGCGCCGCCGGAACTACCGACTACTATACCGGTTGGTAATCTGCCATAAGGAAAATTGGCACATGATGGGCGGGCGTCTTTACTGAGCTTTTAGGCAACGTAAAGCCGCCCGTTCTTTATGTGCGTTCGAGTTAACAGAGCCCTTACCGTGGCGGTACGCTGGGCGTATGGGTGCGGGGCACACTAGTTCATGAGAAATAAGGTCTTTCTCTTGGAGGAAGTGGTCTTGTGAATGCTCGAGATATCGCCGTTGCCGCCGTCGCGTTGATGCTTGGCTGCCTTGGTCCCACGGCCGCGCTCGTCGCGGGCATGCAGGGGACATGCGGGGCTGCTCCTATCGTGGTCGGCGCGCTGATCGCGGCCGCGCTGCTGGGAAGTGCAGGTGTAGTTCTTTGTCGCGACGATGAGGACCAGGCGTCGGAGTCGCAGCTCTAACCGTTGTGAAGCTGATTTTTGGCCAAAGATGAAAAAGGAAGCCGCCGCGAGGGGAGTGCCCCTTGCGGCGGCTTTGCCATTGGATCTGCTGGCTACAGTATGCCGAGCACTACCAGCTGCTTTCTATTTCGCGAATCCTCTGGTAGAGCCAATCGTTTTGCGGCACTTGGATATCGTGTTTGGCGGCCAGGCGGCAAATGGTGCCCGCGAACTCCTCGACTTCGGTTTTTCGTTGTGCGATGCGGTCCTGCGCCATCGAGGGCATACCGGCGGGGTCGATTCCCTCGATGAGGTGCACCATTTGCGTCAGGTCTGCCTCGGTCAGCTCAACGCCCTCGGCGTTGGCAACCGCAAGCGTCTCGCGCATGGCGGCGACAAAACAGCGGCGCTGCTCGGAGCCCGGCTCCGTGGCGCTTCCGTAGGTCCCGCCGTAGGCCATGCAGGTCTGGTTGATGCCGTCGTTGAGCATGAGTTTGGCCCACATGCGGTGCGCAATGTTGCTCTCGACGGTATGGGCGATGCCGCAGCGCGTGTAGAGCTCGTCGATAGCGGCGACGGTCGCGGGGTCGGTGCCGGCGGCTGCACCAAAGCGGATCTCGCCCGCATTGGTAAAGGTGAGCGCGCCGTTGAGGAACACGGCGTCCATGCCCTGGCAGATACCAAGAACGGTATGCTTCCAGCCAAAGCGTTCGGCAATCTTTTGCTCGCTCGTAATGCCGTTGCACAGCGAGGCGATGAGCGTGTTGGGTCCCACGACACGCTCCATAGTCTTGAGTGCTTGGTCGAGACCGGTGGTCTTGACCGTCAGGATGACCAGATCGGCGGGTGTCGCCTCGCTGGCGCGGACGGACGTGAGATCGCAAGGCTTTCCGTTGACGGTGAGCGCATCGCCCGCGTGACGCTCAAAACGGGCGTCATCCATAACGTATTCGACGGCGTCATTGCCGAGGGCCTTGGCAATCATGCTGCCGTAGAGCAGGCCGACGCCGCCCTTGCCGATAAAGGCAACCTTGTTGATCTGCATGTGAATCATCTCCCCATATAAAAGGCGCCCGCGTAAGGGGCGCCTGATGGATTGTATGCTGCCGGGGTGATTGATGGGTGCGCGGGGCGGCTGTTATAAAAAAGAAACGTTTGCCTGGACGTTACACTGCGGGGCAGACCGCAAAGACGCGGGCGGGGTATCCGACGCCATCGCGGACCTTGGGGAAGGTGCAGAAGATGACGGCGCTCGTGGCTGGAAGCTCGTTTAGATGGTCCATGACTTCGATCTGATAGCGGTCGACCGAGAGGATGTATTGCTCGCCGGGGTAGGGGTAGGCGTCCTCGCGTGTGGTCACGCTCGTCTCCTTTCATCGGGCTTTTTGCTGATGTTAAAGCGGTGCCGTGACGGCCTGATTTCTGCTGCGTTACGATACGTTTTCGATTGCGATTCCGATGTGTTTCGATGACGTGACGGGTTTGTTTCGCCTTGTCAGGGCTTCGATGGGAGGGGAGGGGCCGTGCAATATCGCGTTGACCCCAAAAGCGGCAACCGTATCTCGGCGTTGGGGCTGGGCTGCATGAGGTTTCCCGGTGCGCCGGGACGCCCGGATGCGAAGACTGCCGACGCCATCATCTTCCGTGCGGTGGAGCAGGGGATTAACTACCTGGACACGGCCTATCTCTATCCCGGCAACGAGGCTTGTGTGGGTGCGTCGCTTGAGCGATTGGGGCTGCGTGACCGGGTGTTGCTGGCGACCAAGTTGCCGCATGCTTCGTGCAAGTGTGCGGAGGATTTCGACCGGTTCTTCGACGAGCAATTGCGCCGCCTGCGGACCGACCATATCGACTATTACCTTATGCACAACATTACCTCGCCCGCCCAGTGGGAACGTGTGGTGGCGTTGGGCATTGAGGACTGGATCGCTCGTCAAAAGGCGGCGGGGCGTATTCGCCAGATTGGTTTTTCGTACCACGGCAGCGCGGCGGATTTCCTGACGATGCTCGATGCATATGAGTGGGACTTTTGCCAGATCCAGTACAATTACGCTGGAGAGCGATATCAGGCGGGAACAGCGGGGCTCATGGCCGCCGCCGAGCGAGGTCTCGCGGTGTTTGTGATGGAGCCGCTGCTGGGCGGGCGTTTAGCGGGCAAGCTGCCGCCACGGGCCCGCGCTGTGCTCGATAGTGCCCGTGACCCGCATTTGCGCACTCCTGCCGCCTGGGGTCTTTCGTGGGTCTGGAATCATCCTCAGGTGACGATGCTGCTTTCGGGTATGACCGATACCGCGCAGGTGGATGAGAACGCGGCGTTGGCCGATCGGGCCCTGCCGGATTCGATGACAGCTACTCAGCTCGATGCCATCGCGCACGTGCTGACGGAGTTTGAAAAATCGAATCGCGTGCCCTGCACGGGATGCGGTTATTGCATGCCATGTCCCAAGGGCATCAATATCCCTGGATGTTTTGCCGCCTACAACGCAAGCTATGCGCACAGCTGGTTTACGGGTCTATCGCAGTACTTTACGGCGAGCGCGGTGCGCACAAGCGAGGCCAAGCTGGTGAGCAATTGCGTCAAGTGCGGCAAATGCGCGCGCCACTGCCCGCAGCATATCGATATCCCCGAGCGTCTCGATGACGTGCGCCGACGCTTCCAGCCGGGCCCCGTAACGGCCATGCTTAAAGTCTTCGGCAAAACACGCTCCTCATGACCCTTTTATAACTTGCGGTGGAATAGTTCCTGTTTGCGGCAGAATAAGGCATCAACAGGAACTATTTCACCGCAACTGATGGGAGGCTATCGTGGGTGACCGAGGTTTACGTAATGATTCGCGTGAGGTTCGTTGGGGCGTTTTGGGCGCTGGGCGCATTTCGCATCGATTTGCATCGTCGCTCAAGGAGGTGGACGGGGCACGGCTTGTGGCTGCCGCCGGTCGCACTCCTTCGCATGTTGAGGAGTTTTGCAGGGCGTTTTCGATTGATGCCGTGCACAGTTATGCCACAGCTGACGATAACGGCGATGCGGCTTATGATGCGTTGATTGCCGACCCCGATGTCGACGTAATCTACTTGGCTCTTCCGCATGGCATGCATGCGCATTGGGTCTGTCGGGCACTACGCGCGGGAAAGGCCGTGCTGTGCGAAAAGCCGGCCGTTTTGAATGAAGAAGAGGCCCATGCGATCGCCTCCGTTTCCCGTGAGCGCGGCGTGCTGTTTATGGAGGCGATGAAGAATCGGTTTTGCCCGATGCGCACTCGCGTGAAGGACTTGCTTGCGTCGGGTGAGCTCGGCCGTATCGTTTCGATCGAAAGCGTGCAAAAACTTGATTATGGTGAGCCCCCTTCGAGTTATCTGCTCGACCCGTTGCAGGGTGGCTGTCTATATGACATGGGCTGCTATGCGGTCGGGTGGTTTGATGATCTGCTTGCGGGTGCGTGCGATGTTTCGTCTCGTGAAGTTTGCTGGCGTGACGTATCGGACGGCCGCGTTGATTGGGTCGACGAGATTCGTATGAGCGTCGGCGGCATACCCATTCATATGGCGTGCGACGGCAAAGCTGCATATGAAAGCCGCTTAACGATTGACTGCGAGCGAGGCTCGTTGGAAATCGAGCGCCTCCATCGTCCCGAGCTCGCCTATGTGAAGTACTCCGACGGACGAATGCTCGAAATAAATGCCCCGTTTGAGGTCGATGATTTCTACGGCGAAATCCAGCATGCGACCCAGCTCATCCGGGCGGGGAAACTCGAGAGTCCCGTCATGCCCCTTGCCGCCACACAGCGCTGTGCGCACATCATCGATGCGATTCGCTTGAAACTTTAGGGCGTGGGGGCATGGCGCCAGCGCTTGGAATGCCTGGAGGCCTTTGCTCCTGATGCCCCTTTTATAACTTGCGGTGGAATACGGTCTGTTTGCGCCAAAATAAGGCACCAATAGACCGTATTTCACCGCAACTGATGAAGGGGAGTTGGAGATGCTGACGATCGGATGTCATCTTTCGACGACGAAGGGCTATCGGGCAATGGGGGAGACGGCGTTGTCCATTGGCGCCAATACCTTTGCGTTCTTTACGCGCAACCCGCGCGGTGGCAAGGCAAAAGACCTTGACATGGATGACGTGGCGGCTCTGCGCGAGCTTATGTCGCAAAACGACTTTGGACCGCTGGTGGCGCATGCCCCGTATACCTACAACCCCTGTTCTGCCAAAGAGCGGGCGCGCGAGTTCGCCTTGGAGGCTATGGCAGAGGACCTGCGGCGCATGGAGGCGCTGCCCGGCAACTACTACAACTTCCATCCCGGTGCGCATGTGGGGCAGGGCTCCGACGCCGGCATTCAGATGATTGTCGATGCCCTGTGTCAGGTGATGTTTGAGGGCCAGCAGACGACGGTGCTGCTCGAGACCATGTCGGGCAAGGGCACCGAGGTGGGCCGCAGCTTTGAGGAACTGGCGCTCATCATTGAGGGTGTTGCCGGCAAACGCCCCGAGCTGTCGGCCAAGCTGGGCGTTTGCCTAGACACCTGCCATGTGAGCGATGCCGGCTACGACATCATCCATGATCTGGACGACGTACTCGACGAGTTCGACCGCGTGGTGGGTATCGATCGCTTACATGCCGTACACATCAACGATTCGAAGAACCCTTGTGGCGCCCATAAAGATCGTCACGAGTGCATCGGCAAGGGATACCTTGGCAGCGAGGAATTTGGTGGCGGTATGCAGGTTATGCAGAATATTGTATCGAATGGCCGTTTGCGTTCGCTGCCGTTTATTTTGGAGACTCCGAACGAACTTGCAGGTTATGCAGCTGAAATTAGACTATTAAGGTCATTGCAGCAGTAATGACTGTTACAAAGTGGAGTGTTCCATTCACGTTATGGGTTTGTTTCAATCAGTTTTCTCATTGCAGATTCGTAATTCCGGGTGCATAATAGCCAACAGTTTTTGCAGACCTCTGAATCAAACGAGGTCACCGGAAGGAGACTGATTATGAAGCTGAAGAAGCTTGGCGCATTTGCCGCCACAGGCGCCATGGCGCTCGCCCTCGCACTGACGGGCTGCGGCTCGTCCAACGCCACCTCTGGTTCTGATGCCGGTTCCAGCAGCTCTGACGACGCTAAGGTCGAGAAGGTCGACGGCTCCAAGGAGTACGCGCTCGTCAAGGACGGTACACTGACCGTCGGCACCTCTGCCGAGTACGCTCCGTTTGAGTACAAGGATGACAACGGCGATTATCAGGGCTTTGACCTTGAGCTCATCAAGGCTATCGGCGACAAGCTGGGCCTGGATGTCGAGTATGTCAACAATGACTTTGACACGCTGGTTCCGGGCGTCGCTTCGGGCGCCAAGTATGACGTTTCCATCGCGGCTATCACCGACACGCCCGAGCGTGAGAAGGAAGTCACTTTCTCTGATTCCTATTACATGGACGATCAGGCTATCGTGACCAAGGTCGATAACACCGACATCACGGCCGACAACTACAGCGAGAAGCTCAACAACGCTGACGCTACCATCATCGTCCAGTCTGGCTCGACCGCCGAGGCCTTTGCCCAGGAGAACTTCCCCAAGGCCAAGATCGTCCCCTACAAGGACGCTACCGAGTGCTTCAGCGCCCTGCAGTCCGATAAGGGCGACGCCGTAGTCACCAACCGCTCCGTTGCCAGCCAGCTGACCGCCGAGCAGTTCAACACCTGCCAGACCATCAAGCAGATCAGCACCGGCGAGGAGTACGCCATCGCCATCAACCAGGGCAACACCAAGCTCAAGGACGACATCAACCAGGCCATCAAGGACCTGACTGATGACGGTACCGTTGACGCCCTCATGGCTAAGTACAACATCAAGTAAAATAGCTACTTGATTGCGCGCGGGCCCTTTCCGTTTTGGCGGAGAGGGCCTTTGCGCTTCTCTTGACGGAGAGCTTTTCCGTCTCGTTTTGCCGGCAACTTCTACGATAGGAGCCACCTTGTCTCGACTGAACAAAGGGGCCGCGGAGCAGCGTTTTCCACTGCCCTCGATGCTCCAAAAGCTGGCCTGTGCCCTGGCTGTGGCGCTCGCCCTGGTATGCGCGGGGGCCTGCGTGCCCACGACCGCCCAGGCGCTTGAGACCGCAAAGATTACCGCCCGACCCAATACCGGTTCGGGTAGCGATGTGGTCGGCGGCACCGAGACGCGCATCACTTGGGAAGTTCAGGCCGATGCCGACGAGGAGCTGAGCGGTCTTTCGCTGACGTTTGTCGACGGCACGACGTTTGGTACCGATGACACGCGATTGACGATGCTCTCGGGCGAGGACCTCATGGATCGTACGCCCATGAAGCCCACGTGCAAGGCTGACGGCCAGACGCTCAAGATTGACTTTGGCGAGACGGCGCCTGCCGGCGGTTTTTTCCGTGTCGAGGTTTACGGTGTGACGTTTCCCGTCGAGGGCGGCGATGAGGCCTTTAGCGGCACCTATACGCTCGCCGACGGTTCGACCAAGAAGATTTCCAAGATTCCTCCCGTCGAGATTAAGGGCGTGACGGCATTCGATAACTTCCTGGCCGACCTTAAGGAGCAGCCGTGGGTCGAGGCCTGGAACTCCAATATGTTCCTGCGCCTGTTCCTGAACCCGGTCATTTTGGTCCAGAGCCTGCCGATCGTCTTCAAGGGCTTCCTTATGTCGCTTTCGATCGTGCTCGTGGCGTTTCCGCTGGCAATTCCCTTTGGCTTTGCCCTGTCGCTTATGCGCATCTCCAAGTCGCGCATCCTGCGCTGCCTCGCCGGCATCTACGTGAATATCATTCGCGGTACGCCGGCGTTCCTGCAGATCTATATCGCGTTCTTCGGTCTGCCGTTGGCCGGCGTCAAGGTTGATGACTACGTGCTTGGCGTTATCGTCATGGCCATGAACTCGTCTGCGTACCTGTGCGAGATTTTCCGTGCCGGTATTCAGTCGATCCCCAAGGGCCAGAACGAGGCTGCTCGCTCGCTGGGCATGAATGCCTTCCAGACACTGCTCTACGTTATGATTCCGCAGACGTTCCGCAATGTTTTGCCTACGCTGACCAGCGAGTTTATCTTGCTTTACAAGGATACGTCGCTGCTTGCGGCCGTGGGCGTGGTCGAGATCGTCATGAACGCCCGTACCATCGTGGCCACGACGGGCTCCATTACACCGTACGTGGTTGCCGCCCTGTTCTATCTGGTCATCACCCTGCCGCTCGCTCGCTTGGTGAGCGGTCTTGAGGCGAGGCTTTTGGGCACGGCCGAGACCAAGAAGAAGCGTCCCGCCAAGAGCGCCGGACAGGTTGTCGCGACGCCTGCCGATCACATCGCCGGTCTGTAAGGAGGTCCTATCATGAGCGAAACCAATAACTCGAACGAGGTCGTCGTCAGCATCAAGAACCTCCAGAAGGCCTTTGGCGACAACGTGGTCCTGCGCGATATCGATCTGGATGTGCATAAGGGCGAGGTCGTTGTGGTCTTGGGCCCCTCGGGCTCGGGCAAGTCGACGATGCTTCGCTGCATCAATCGTCTGGAGCATCCCACGAGCGGCTCGATTATCGTCGAGGGTGTGGACGTGTGCGCCAGGGGCGTCGACCTTAACAAGGTGCGCACGCATCTGGGTATGGTGTTCCAGCAGTTCAATTTGTTCCCGCACCTCTCGGTCAAAAAGAACGTCATGCTTGCGCAGCAAAAGGTGCTCAAGCGCAGCAAGGAAGAGGCCGAGAAGATCGCCGTCGAGGAGCTGACCAAGGTCGGTCTTGCCGAGCGTATCGACTTTATGCCGAGCCAGCTCTCGGGCGGCCAGCAGCAGCGCGTTGCCATCGCCCGCGCCCTGTCGATGAACCCTCACGTTATGCTCTTTGACGAGGCCACGTCGGCGCTCGATCCCGAGCTGGTTCGCGACGTTCTGGGTGTCATGCGCGACCTGGCACGCGATGGCATGACCATGATCGTCGTGACGCACGAGATGGGCTTTGCCCGCGACGTCGCCGACCGCGTCGTCTTTATGGACGGCGGCGTCATTGTGGAAGAGGGTACGCCGAGCGAGGTCTTCGACCACCCCAAGAGCGAGCGCACCAAGGCGTTCTTGGGCAATATCTCGTAGCCGGTTGATGTAACTGCCGTTATAAAAGAGCGGGGGCTGGACTTGAATCCAGCCCCCGCTCTTTTGTAGGGATAAGGATGCGCTTTGATGCAGACTCTTTTGGAGGTCCTGGGTTCGTTACGCGAGCTCGGCTCCGAGGGCCTTGCAAGCGGTCTCGCCCTCATCGTCGGGCGCATCGTAGCAAATGACGGAATCGACGACATTGACGCCCGCCTCGTCGGCATCGGCCTTCCAGTTGTCCATCCACTCGCCCTCGGCCCACGAATAAGAGCCAAAGAGGACGACCTTCTTATCACCGAGGGTCTCCTTGACCTCGTCCCACATAGGCTGGAACTCGTCATACTCAAGCTCCTCGGAACCCATGGCGGGGCAGCCGAAGGCAATGGCGTCATAGTTGGCGGCCTTGTCTGCGGAGAAGTCGGCGCAGGAGATGACCTCTGCCTCGGCGCCGGCACCGGTTGCACCCTCGGCAACGAAGTTTGCCATGGCCTCGGTGTTGCCCGTACCGCTCCAGTAGACGACGGCGATCTTGCTCATATGTTTTCCTTTCGGTTGTGCGGCGTGCGGCCGCGTCTTGTATGCTCTATCGGGTTGCCTGGACAAGTTGTTCCAGGGTGCAGCCCTGTTGATAGATGTAGGTAAGGTATTGCGTGCATGTGCGATAGGAATCGAAGGTCGTGAGCGCCTGCTCAACGTTTGTGTATACCTTCCATGCGCCAAAGACCTTATAGTTTTCGCCGTGCTGGACGATAAACTGATGGACATCTTCGTAGGGATAGCCCAAAAAATAGCCAATTTCGTGGGGGAACTCGCATATGCACCCCGTATCGCAGTGCCTATTTCGCGCGAGTGCGCAGACGCTGCCGTCATAGGCGCTTTCTGCGGCATTGCTGCTTGCCAGCGTGATGCGCGCGGCGAGATGCACCAGGGATGCGGGCAGGTTGTGGACATCGTAACCTTCGGCGGCTAGCGCCGTCGTGGCACGGGGGTCGGAGAGGTATCGCATGAGGTCCGCAGGGCGATACACATAGATGAGCGCTCCGCAGGGGCGCCAGACCAAAACGCTCATATGGATTCCGAGTGGCTGGAGCTCGCGGTTGCATTGGGCTATGACGGCGAGCAGGCGAGAGCGTCGCTCTTCGATATGGGCGGCGCCGGGTTTTCCGTTTTGGTTGGCGTAGACGCCGGGATAGGTAAAGAGCGAAGCCGGCTTGATACCTGCGAGCGTAGGGGAGCAGTTGCGCACGACAGCCGTTTGGTATGTTGGGATGTCAATGGTTCGAGTCACGATGCTCCTTTCGGGTCCTCAGTTGTTAGCCTAGGAAAACTTATACACGAAAGTAAGTCATGGTCAACAAAAAAGTTTGAAGAGGGAAACTAATTGACCGAACGGACACGATTTTGGGTTAAGATGGGGACACCCCATGGGGGTATCTAGATAGTGCTACTTGAAAGGGGAACGCATGAGCGACTTGCTCAACCCTGCGAATCTCATCGTGTTGGCCGTCATTGCCGTCGGCATGTTTTTTGGACTGCGTCGCATTGTCGCTTCGACACACGGAAAGAGCTGCTGCAGCGATGGCACGAGCGGTAAGAAGGCCAAGAAGGTAGTGGTTGCGGATACCGATCCGTCCCACTACCCCTATAGCGATGAGCTGCTCATCGGCGGCATGAGCTGTGACGGCTGCGCTCAGAACGTAGCCAATGCCCTCAATGCGCTGGATGGCGTGTGGGCAACGGTGACGTATGCGGACCACACAGCGCGCGTGCGCTCCAAGCGGCCGATCGATCGCGGTGTCCTTGAGGCTGCCGTGAGAGATGCGGGTTACTACGTCATGACGCTGTAGGCCTTGCCTTGGATGCGCGTCCTTGTCTAGGCTCGTCCGCGTAGCTCGATGTCCTGGATGTCGTCGAAGTCGATGGCGATATCTTTGAGCTTGAGGAGTTTGAAAGCAGGGAGCGCCTCGTCGAGGATGCCGGTGCGGCTGCGATAGCCGTATGTATCGTAATAGGTGACACGAACCAAGTCGCCACGCTTGAGGCCCTCGAGCTTTTTCGAAAGTTCGAGGGCTTTTTCTTCTGTGAGTTCGCATTTTGGCTCGGCGGTGATCTCTTGTTTACGCACGAGCTCGTAGTATCCCGTGAGGGCGGCAAAGGGCATAAACTGCGCGGCACGGCCGGCGCGGACGGCGCCGTTGGCGGTAAGTTTGGGGTCGGCGGAGCGACGTCTTCCCTCAGGGTCCGCTAGACGTTCAAAAGGTGTCGGTGGCCGCATCGGCTGTTGTTGGGACTTAGGCACGATGTCCTCCCACCTGATCGTTGCGTTCGCGTGCGGTGGCGCCAGCGGTAAAGCTTAATCCCTTGACGAGCGCGTTCTTGCCGTACTTGCCTTTCACAGCCAGGACGGCGCGCGCCAGGTCGCGCTCGCGCTCATCGGCCTTAACATCGCTAAACAGGTCGATGGTGGCAAATTCTTCGGGCATGAGGTTGCCAAAGCCCAGGTTGATGCGCTTGACCGGTCGTTTGGGATCGACAGTCTGCGCCCAGAGCTCATCGAAATAGCCCATGATCTTCTTAAACGAATTGGTGCGCTCGGGCAGCTTTCGCGAGGCGTTTGAGTGTGCAAAGAGCGCAGCATAGCCACCGCGCGGTTTGCCGCCGTGCTCTCCCACAAAGATGCCATCGATTGCCTGCGCCTCGCGCACCAGGCGGTGCCGTTCGTCATCGCGCTGGACGGGCTTGGGCGCACGGGGCGCGAGCTCGGGGCCGGCGGTTGCGGTGGGTTCGATACTCGACGTGCTCGAGCGTAGGTGTCCGCATCCGTCCACATATTGCGCTGTACCGCTGGCATCGAGCCGGCGTATGTCGGCTCGTTCGCTCGCGTAGCCCACAAAGAGCGAGATGCTGTCGCAGACCACGTGCTTATCGACTAAGTCCAACACGGCGTTGTCGACCATCTCGCGCAAGACGGTGTAGGCCTGCTCATAGGCATAGCCTTTCGATAGCACTTGCCCCGTGGTTGTTGAGGTTGCCTGTGGGCGATAGGCCTGAATATCGGCGATGGTTGTCGGCTCGCGCCCGAAGGCGTGGTCGATGAGATACTCGGCATTGACGCCGAGCTCGTCGTAAAGCAGGTTTTCGTCGAGCGCCGCGACGCCCATCAGATCGTAGACGCCGTATTTCTCGAGACGGGCCGCCACGCCGGGGCCGATGCCCCAGATGTCGGTGATGGGGCGATGGGGCCAGATCTCCTTGCGAAAGGTCTCGTCGTCGAGTATGCCGATGCGGCTGGGTACGTGCTTGGCGGTAATGTCGAGTGCCACCTTGGCTTGGAATAGGTTGGGGCCGATGCCAACCGTTGCCGTGATGCCGGTGCGTGCCAGGACCTCGTCGCGCAGCATGCAGGCGAAGCCTTCAGCGTCGGTATGGTAGAGGTCCAGATAGGGCGTCACGTCGATAAAGCATTCGTCGATGGAATAGACGTGAACGTCTTGCGGACTGACGTATTCCAGGTAGATACCGTAAATCTGTGCCGACACCTCCATGTAGTGCTGCATGCGCGGTACAGCCTTGATGTAGTCGATGCCGTCGGGAATCTCGAACAGGCGACAGCGGTTATGGATTCCGAGGTCTTTCATGGCCTGGGTAATGGCGAGGCAGATGGTCGTGCGCCCGCGCGATTCGTCGGCAACGACCAGGCGCGTAGTGAGGGGGTCGAGTCCGCGGTCGACGCACTCGACGCTGGCGTAAAACGTCTTAAGGTCGATGCAGATATAGGTGTGACGCTCGTGCCCCACGCGTCCTCCCATCAAACACATGTTCTTATCGAATACATGTTCGATAATACCCGCTCGTCTGGACATCGTCAAAACCTGCCCCTTTTGGTAGGTATGGCCGTGCGGTTGAATCGGGTTTTAACGCAGCTCTAAAGAGTGCGAAACAGCTCGGAAAACCTTGCTTCGTAGCATGAGCCTAACGATTGATACCGCCTATACGCACGGAAGGGTTGTGGGAAAGATGGTCAATTATGGGTTTGGTATGCCGACGCGCCTTGTTGCGGATGGAGACGTGGCTCGCTGGTGCGGGCGATTGGTTGCCCACTATGGCGGCACCAAGGCACTGGTCGTGCTGGGCGGTGACAAGCATACGCGCGATGAGCTTGTCTCGGCGGCACTCGGCTCGGTTGATCGAGCTCTGCTCGAGCGCGTGCTTTTCCGCTGCGGCTCGGTTGGCGATGGGGGAGACGAGCTGATCGACGAAGCCGTGGCCCTGGCGACCGACGAAGGCGTGGACTTTGTCCTGGCGATCGGAGATGCCGATACGGCGGGCTTTGCGCGCGAACTCGCTCGTCGCATGGCCGTGCTCGATGCCGGCGAGGACGGCTTTGTTCCCTACGGGTGCATCGTCTCCGAGGGAAAAGTGCCTGCCGTCGTGGGTGCCGGCGAGGTTCCCGTTTTTGCCATTATCGCACCCGAGCTGCTGGAGGGCATCGGCACTCCCTTGCGTGAGTTGCTCGGCAGCGTGTGCGCCGCGGCCTAGTACCTGCCAGGAAGGGACAGGTTAATTTTGGTAGGTAAAGCGTTTGACCTGCCAAAATAAACCTGTCCCTTTTTGGTCGGTCGCCGTTTGGGGGCGGATTGGCAACGCTCGCTGATTACGGTCTTGACCTGCGCTAGAATAGGGGCATCTGATTATCCGGGCGCATGGAGGTATGCGCCCGTATGCTGAGGAGGACTTTATGGCAACTGTTGCCGCACCTATCGACGCTACGTCGACCGCCGCTTGGAAGGCGCTCGAGGCCCATCAGGAGAAGCTCGAGGCCGAGGGCATCGACCTCAAGGCCTGGTTCGCTGCCGATCCCGAGCGTGTGAACAAGCTGAGCTTTGACGCTGGTGACCTGCACTTTGACCTGTCCAAGAACCTGGTGACCGATGAGACCGTCAAGCTGCTGTGCGATCTTGCCCGCGAGGTGAAGCTCGAGGAGCGCCGCGACGCCATGTTCTCCGGCGAGCACATCAACACCACCGAGGACCGCGCTGTTCTGCACACCGCGCTTCGCCGTCCGGCAAGCGAGAAGGGCCAGCTCATCGTTGACGGCCAGGATGTCGTCGTCGACGTGCACGAGGTCCTCGACCGCATGTATGCCTTCGCCGAGCGCGTGCGCTCCGGTGAGTGGAAGGGCGTTACCGGCAAGAAGATCGAGCACCTGGTGTCCATCGGCATCGGTGGCTCCGATCTGGGCCCGGTCATGGCCTACGAGGCCCTGCGTCCCTACGCCGACGCCGGTATCGACTGCCGCTACATCTCCAACATCGACCCCAACGATCAGGCCGAGAAGCTCAAGGGTTTGGATCCCGAGACCACGCTCGTGATCATCGTCTCCAAGACCTTCACCACGCTCGAGACCCTCACCAACGCCCGCGAAGTCAAGACCTGGATGCTCGAGCAGCTCAAGGCTCAGGGTGCCATCGACGGTTCCGATGAACAGAACGCCGAGGCCGTGGCAAAGCACTTCGTCGCCGTTTCCACCGCACTCGAAAAGGTCGAGGCCTTCGGTATCGACCCCGCTAACGCCTTCGGCTTCTGGAACTGGGTCGGCGGCCGCTACTCCGTCGACTCCGCCGTGGGCCTGTCGCTGATCGTCGTGCTCGGCCCCGAGCGCTTCCAGCAGTTCCTCGAGGGCTTCCATGCCATTGACGAGTACTTCTGCAACACGCCGCTCGAGAGCAACGCCGTCGCGCTGATGGGCCTGTTCAACGTCTGGTACGTCAACTTCTTCGGCTCCAAGAGCCACGCCGTGCTTCCGTACTGCCAGTATCTGCACCGCTTCCCGGCCTACCTGCAGCAGCTCACCATGGAGTCCAACGGCAAGCACGTCCGCTGGGACGGCAGCGCTGTGACCTCCGATACCGGTGAGATCTTCTGGGGCGAGCCCGGCACCAACGGCCAGCATGCCTTCTATCAGCTGCTGCACCAGGGCACCGTGGTGGTTCCGGCCGACTTCATTGCCTTCGCCAATACCGCCAACCCTGCGACCGATAACGGTCAGGACGTGCACGAGCTGTTCCTAGGCAACTTCCTGGCCCAGACCAAGGCGCTCGCCTTTGGTAAGACAGCCGACGAGGTTCGTGCCGAGGGCACGCCCGAGCAGATCGTCCCGGCCCGCTGCTTTGAGGGCAACCGCCCGACGACCTCGATCTTCGGCGACACGCTGACCCCGTTTGCACTCGGCGAGCTCATCGCCCTGTATGAGCACATCACGTTTGTCGAGGGCACGGTCTGGGGCATCGACTCCTACGACCAGTGGGGCGTCGAGCTGGGCAAGCAGCTTGCCAAGCAGATTACCCCGGCCTTCCACGACGACGCCGCCAAGGCCGAGCAGGACGCTTCGACCCAGGCGCTCATCGAGTTCTACCGCGCGCATCGCAAGTAGTCGCTGCTGTTAACGCATCGCGTCTTATAGTCAGGGGCCCGTATCCTATCGGATGCGGGCCCCTTTGCTTTGCCGTGGTCCCGGGGCGCACGGCCTTTGTGAAACATCGCCGGGGCGCCGCGCGCTGCGAGAACCCTGCGCCTAGATCTCGGCCTCCGCATGGCCTCGCTGCGCCTCGGGCAGCTCCCCGTAGAGCGGATGGTCTTCGAGCCTAAAGCGCTCGACCTGTTCGGGAGTGTGGCCGCGCACAAAGAGCCACGAGCGATCGATCGGCGTCGCCATGAGTGTGCTGGGCAGCGCGTCGGCGCGGTCGGAAAACACCCGGGCACTCTCGGGATCCTGGAACGCCAGCACCAGATGCGTGTCGCAGTTGCCCATGATGGAGCGTGCGCGTGCCTCGCCATAGAGCGCATCGAGCTGGTTGGTCGACTGCAGCAGCAGCGTTGCCCAGATGTTGCGGCTTCGGATAATCGAGAGCACGTTGTCGATCTGGGGGATCTGCAGATTTGCGAAGTCATCGAGCATAAAGCGCACGGGCACGGGCAGGCTGCCGTCGGGCTGCCTATCGGCTTCGCGAATGAGGCCCATAAACGCCTGCGTAATAAAGAGGCCGGTCAGCGGATCGAGATTGCGGTCAATATCGCTTACGGTTACAAACAGGGCGCAGGGGGCGTGTCCCATGGAAGCGAAGTCTACCTGATGGCACTCACGATAGAGCTGTGCCGCACCGTCGAATCCCAGACACATGACCTTTTCGGCAAGGATGCCGACGATGCTCGCGTGCATGCGCTCGGCATTTTGCGTAATGGCGTAGCGCCGCCATAGCGAGAGGGCATAGCTTTGGGGGTCGGTCGTGATCAGATCGTCAAACAATCGGGCCGTGGCACCGTCCTGCAGGTGCTCGATCAGCTTGATGACCGAGCTGATCGTCTGCTCGTCGGCGGGTAGCTGTTCGGTGACGTAGGCGATAAGACACGACAGCAGGTTTGCCGCCGCATGATCCCAAAAAGGCTGGTTGTTGTCCTCGATGGGGCAGATGGCCTTTGCCACCGAGAGGATGTCCTGCTGGTTGGGCCTGCCGTCCGCCTTGCGGCGAATGTGCCTCAGGGGGTTGTAGCCGCAGCGCTCGATGCCGGGCGCAAGGGCCGGGACGGTGTTGAGGTCGGCGAAGTTGAGGCATTGCACGCGGTAACCGTGGGCTGCCAGCACGGGTCCCACTTCGCGACAGAGCGTGCCTTTGGTGTCGAGCACGATGTAGCTTGCGTTCATTTGCAGCAGGTTGGGCTTGAGGACGTTTCGGGTCTTGCCGGCTCCCGAGGGGCCGATTACAAGTGCGTTGTTGTTGAGTCCCGTTTGGCGGGTGTCGCAGGAAAGCGTTCGATCCTTGGCGAGGATGGTGGACGATGCGGACTCAGATGCGGCGAGGCGGCTGGCGAGGTTAGACATGGGCGACCTCCTTGGTGGTCGAGAGGATTTCGTGGGCAAAGCCGAGCTCGACGGCGCGCTTGGCCGAAAGGTAGGTGTCTTTTGCAGTGAGGGACTGGATGCGCTTGGGCGTGAGGCCGCTGCGGTCCGAGAGGATTTGCGTGAGGGTCTTGCGGGTCTGCATGAGACGCCGGCTGGTTTCCTGCAGCGCAAGTGCCGAGCCGCCTGCCCCCTGGGGGATCAGCGGGTCGTGAATCATGAGCTCTGCATGGGGCGCCATACGGCGATCGTCGCCGCCCATAAAGATCACGGCGCCCATGGACGCGGCGAATTCCAGGCAGACGGTGCGGATGGGGCACGATGCGAGGCGCATGGCGTCATAGATCGCGAGACCCGATCGCACGCTTCCGCCGGCGCTGGCGACAAATATGGTGATGGGGCGGCTGGGGTCGGTGGCATCGAGCAGGCGGATCTGCTGGCATAGGTCGTGGGCCATCGGGGTTTCGATGTTTCCCATGACGGAGAGCTCGCGACGGGCGAGCATCTCATCGTAAATGCTGGTGAGCGTGATACCTCGGGCGGATTCACGCATGGTGAGGGGGCTGATGATGGGGGAATGATTGGTGTCCATGAGGACTCCTTTCTGTTGGTTGTGTTGTGGAATAGGATTGTTGCCCGCGGAGGGGCTGGCGGGCTACAGGGTTCGTCCGAGCCTGAGATCGAGCTCGGTTGTGGGGCAGGCTGCCTGTTCGTGAGGCTCGCAAGCGCCAAGGGCTCCAAAGCGATGGAGCGTTGCGGCGGGCGTGGTGTAGGCGAGCCGCAGCTGATGCTCGACAGGGGCACATCCGTCATTTTTGTAATGAGCCGCGTAGTACTGCGCGATGCTGGCGTTCATCTCGCTGCCATTGCGATGGCGCTCAAACTGGCGTCTGCAGGTCTCGATGATCTTTGCTACCGACTTGGGTGCCGTCGCGGGAACAAGGGCGAGATAGCCCTCAAATAGCTCGTTGATGCTCAGGAGGTACAGCAGATCGATCAGCGTCCTTATGGCTGCTCCCTCGGCGGAAAAGTGCGCGGTCATGCGGTTATATCGGTTGCGGTCGACGATGGCCGCATGGGGTCTTGGAGTTTTCTGCCCCGTGGTTCCGGGCTTTTGCCGCGCCTGTGTATTGAGCTCGACGTTGCAGCGCTTGAGGCCGTCCAACGGAAGGAACAGTGCGGTGCGCAGGGTGTTCCGCTTGCTTTCGAGTTCATGACGCTCGTCGGGTTCCCATTCGAGCTTGAGTTTCGTGTCGAGCGCCGTAAGCATATGGGCTAGGCAGCCTACGGTAAGAACGTACGAATCGTTGTCGCGTTTTGGGGCATAGGGGTCTGTCAGCTTGCGAATGTCGGGGTCGCCCATGATCTTTGTGCAGCGCTTCAGCAGTTGAGGGTGGTCGGCCAAGATCGTCGCGAGCGGTAGCGACGCGTAGTTCTTGATGGTCGCGGCGGCAAAGGCGGCGTCATATTCGTTTGCATATGCTCGCTCAATGCGGGCATCCAGAATGCTTTTCTTATCGCCGTCTTCAGCGTGGTGGTTTGTCATAGCTTCTCCAATCGGTTGATGTTCGTGCTGTTTGTTGATGTGTTGGTTGTCGTGAGTGATGTGCTTGCCGTGGGTGATGTGCTGACGTTGGGGTGCTATGCGGTTTTCAATGAGCCCGTGAGGCAGTTGCTGCAGGGGCGGGATGGAACGGCCCATGCAAGGCGGAAGGCATCGTGCTCAAAATCGAGACAGCAATGCCCTGGGTGCCTCACATGTGGCAGTTACCTCATTAAGTTGTCATTGCGTTTGGGGTTGTACTTTGCCGATCTTCTTTCTCTTACACGCTGAAAACTGAAACTGAATATGCTCGATCAAACGATGACCACCGGAGCGGTCATCTTTAAAGTACGTTCGTTTTGCTGATTTGACAAGAACTAATTTTGAATTTTTTTCTACGGGATGAAATGAGATTTGTGGAACGGTCGCGATTGGTGTCGCCAGCTTTGCATGTGGTGGCTCGGCGTTTGGGCTGGAACGACTGAGCCCCGAGATGGCGTCCCGTTCATGTTTGAGACAATATATGACTTTTTGCCCGTTGCAAACAGAGTCGCGGTGGGTGTTCTGTATGATGGCTCAAACAAGGTTGTTCAATGACAGGGAGGCATATATGGCAATCAAAGCCATCGCAATGGATATCGACGGTACGCTCACCAACGACCAGAAAGTGATTAGCCCGCGTACGCGCGAGAAGCTGCTCGCGGCGCAGGAGTCGG
>CAUEQD010000022.1 GCA_959019945.1 uncultured Collinsella sp.
AAGAGAAGAGGCGGGGCATGCCCCGCCTCTTACACCACATCTCTGCGCGCGACCCCGTAGCGATGGACTGCGGCCTGTTTTTTGCCCGCTATAGGGCATTAGTTATATGGCAGTGGACAAAAAATGCCAAATATGAGTACTGTTGCCTTGCCGATAGCATTTACGACCAAGAAAATAATGAACATAGCCGATAGTATGTTCATTAAAATTGGCTCCAATATGTCTTAAACCAATCAGGTTGGCTGCTTTAGGGGGTTGTAGGGGGCGCTCGGACGTCATTTTGGGTGGTTTTGCCTGCTACTAAAATGGTAACAGTACTCATATTTGCCCCTTTTTGTCCACGACCTCTTGGAGTCGGCTCGAAAAGAGTGATTTTGGGTTGTTTGCTGCGGGTGTGGGCTTGGAAACAACGTTCGGGGTGGCGAGGCGCCCAGAATTTGGTCGCAAGGAGGGCGTTCCTCGGCTGTGTCAGGAGTGTCCCTGGGTGCCGGCACATAAGGAACGTCCCTAACTGTCGGAGGGGGTGCCTGCCGTGGCAGGCACCCCCTCCGGATGTGGGAAGTTTGCGCTGCAGGTTACTTGTCGGTGCCCAGCTTGTGCGGCTTGAGAGCGAGCGCATTGACGAGTGCGTCGGTGGCAGACTTGACGGCCGCCGGCTGCGGATCGTTGACGTGATCCTCGGGATGCACGGGCAGGTCCTTCTTGACTGCATCGTGGATCAAGTTGAGGTACTCAGTCACGCCAGTGGTCGACAGGTGCGTGCCATCGCCATCGAACAGGTCGTTGCGATTGGCACTGTATCCGTACCAGTCGATAACGCGCACGTTCTTGTAGCGCGTAGCAGCGTTGGCGATGGCCTGGTTGGTAGAGCCAACCCACGGCTGCGGGCTGCGCGTGTTCACAAACACCACAATACGCTTATCTCCTGCATCGGCCATGATGGCGTCGATCTGGTCGTCGGTTACCAAGCCGTTGGTTCCCAGCGCAAAGACCACGATCTTGCCGGCAAGGTTCTGTTGGAGATAGCCCTCAAATGTCGCGCGGCCCGCATCAAACTGGCGGCCCTTTTCGGCATCGATGTGACTGTGGGGGAACACGCCGTCAAAGGAATCGACGGCGCGCAGCGACACGGAGTCACCGATCATCAGCAGGTCGTAGGATCCGTCGGGGAAGCCGTCGTTGTCCTTGTCGGTGTCGTCGGCCGCCTGCTGGTCGGTGGGCGCGGTGTTTTTTGCTTCCTTGTTGAGGACTTCGGCGCCCTCACCGCTCAGTGCGGAGGTCTCCGGCACAAAGATCAGGCCGCCCAGCGCGATAACAAGCACGATCCCGCAAGTGGCGCACGCGGGAATATGCGCGCGCACCCAGTTGGCGGGCGTGGTGGTGCCGTCGCGGAACTCGGATACGGTGCGCCCAAAGGCGCCCTTTCTAAACGGCGTCTCGATAAAGCGATATGAACATTCGGCTACGGCGACCACCAACAACACCTGCAAAATGTACTGCCACCACGGCGTATCGTTGATGTTGGCGACAGGGTTCATGAGCAACAGTAGCGGATAGTGCCACAGGTAGATGCTGTACGAGCGCTTGCCAACCCACACGAGCGGCTCGGCGGACAGTGCGCGGGCAACCATTCCCTGGGGCTGCACGCAGGCCGCGATGACCATGAGCGTGAGGATGGAGCATAGCAGCGTGCCGCCGCGATACTGGAACGCGGTGTAGCCGTTGGTGAGCGCGACCATGGCGGCAAGGCCAACCAGACCCACGACGCCCAACACATCGATGGATGCGGGCGAGGACCAAAAGCGCACGAGGGCGCTCGGCTGTGCCGGGACGGTCTCGGCTGCGTTGTCGGCCTTCTCGCCAGGCTTGCCCTCGGCGTTCTTGCCGTGCTTGGCGGCGCCAGCCAGGCGATTGAGCCCCAAACGATGAGCGAGACGCACCGGCGCCAGGTCGCGATCGGGGATAAAGGCCATCCAGGCGCCCAGCAGCAGCGAGAAGACGCGGGTGTCGGTGCCGTAGTACACGCGGCTGGGGTCGGCGGCGGGGTTATAGAGCAGCATCATGGCGATGGCGGAGACAGCAGCCAGGCCCAGAACCATGCGGCGCGTGTTGGGCTTGCTCATGTGCATGGATACCATAGCGAGCAGCAGCGGGGGCCAAACCAGGTAGAACTGTTCCTCGATGGCGAGCGACCAAAAGTGCGTAAGCGGCGAGGGGTCGCCCAGGGCGTTGAAGTACGAGACGTTTTGGGCAATCTGCCACCAGTTGTTAAAGAACAGCAGCGACGGCAGAACGTCGGGACGCATCTTGGTGAGCATCACGTGGTTAAAGATGGTGCACAGCGCGCAGGTCACGAACACTACCGTTACCACGGCGGGGACCAGGCGACGGATGCGGCGAATCCAGAAGCTCTTAAGGTCGATGCGGCCGGTCTTAGCGACTTCGTTGAGCAGCAAGCGCGTGATCAGATAGCCCGAAAGCACAAAGAAGATCGTGACGCCAAGCAGGCCGCCCTGAGCCCACGTGAGGTTGAGGTGATAGAGCACCACCGCGACGACGGCAAGCGTGCGCAGGCCGTCGAGCGCAGGGATGTAGCGGGACTTGGGGCGAGCAGGCGTCTGCTCCGCGGCGGGAGTGTTGGCGCGGCCCGCGTTGTTGGCAGAAGCGCGATGGGGGCTTGCGGTGCGTCGCGGCTCGTTGGCACGGCGCTCGCCCTTCACGCGTTCGTGCGGCGCCGGCTCGTTGCCCGTGCGGCGTCGACCGCGCGAGCCCGATTGCGAGAATTGTTCCATAAAACATCATCCAATGACGAGAATAATCAGCACATATTCATTGTAGCTGCCTGCCCCTGTGAATGCTTGCTGCTGGCGCAAGCTCAAGCGCGCGTCCACATCAAAGTGGACTAAAGTTATAGGGGGGTGCGAGAGTGCACAATCGTTGGTCGACGGTGGGCGCAAAGCCTGAAGGCGAGGAGGTTTCCATGGCGGATCACAGCATCGTTGCGGTGTTCGGCAGCATGAACATGGACCTTTCGGTGGCGTGCGAGCGCATGCCGCGCGCGGGCGAGACCGTTGGCGGTAGCGGTTTTATCACCAACGCCGGTGGCAAGGGCGCTAACCAGGCCGTTGCCGCTGCGCGCATGGGTGCGCGCACGTGCATGATCGGCGCTGTTGGGCGCGATACCTTTGGCGATGCGCTCGTGGCAGGGCTCCAGGATGCCGGCGTGGGCGTTGAGTTTGTGGCGCGTCGCGATGACGTGGAGACCGGTACCGCGACTATCATTCGCTGCGAGAGCGACAACCGCATCGTGCTGTCGCCGGGCGCCAACCATGCGCTTGCGGGCGAGGACGTTGCCCGCGCACTGAGGCGCTTGGTGGCCGACGAGCTCGACGGCGATGCCAGCGAGATTGCCCCGGCTGCCGGAAGCGTCTTTATTGCCCAGGGCGAATGTGACCTTGCGGCAACGGCCGCGGCACTCTCTTGCGCTCACGAGCTGGGGTTCTATACGATCTTTAACCCGGCGCCCGCCTGCGACCTGCCGGCAGGAGCGTGGCCAGCGGTCGACCTGGTCTGCCCCAACGAGACCGAGTGCCAGGTGCTGACGGGCGTTCTGCCTACGGATGATGCGAGTTGCGTCGCCGCGCTCAATGCGCTGCTCGACAAGGGCGCCGGGGCTGCGGTCATCACGTTGGGCGGCGCCGGCTCGGTTACGCTCGGCGATGGCGGTGAGCCGCTGCGCATGCCGGCGCTTTCGAGCGCGGTGGTCGATACGACGGCCGCGGGCGATACGTTTATCGGCGCGTTGGCGGCAGCTCGTCTGGAGGGCCTGCCGCTCTTTGAGTGCATGGCGGCGGGCGCTCGCGCCTCGGCGGTGACGGTGTCGCGCCTGGGCGCTCAGCAATCAATTCCCACGCGTGCGGAAGTCGAGCACAAGTTTGGTTTAGACGGTTTGGATGTAGACGGAGAAGCGGAGTAGAACAATGGCAACCAAGAAGCTGATCCTTGATCTGGATATGGGTGTGGATGATGCGATGGCGCTTGCCTATGCCATCGCGAGCCCCGAGGTGGAGCTCGTCGGCATCACCACGTGCTTTGGCAACGTGCGCGTCGAGCAGTCGGCGCACAACTGCTTGGCGGTGCTCGACCTGTTGGGCCGTCCCGAGGTGCCGGTGTACCTGGGCGCCGATCGTCCCATGAAGGCGACCGAACCCTACACGCCGCCGGCGTCCACCACGCTTATCCACGGCAAGAACGGCATTGGCGGCGCAAGCGTGCCCGCCTCGCCGTATGAGCCGGTGGGCGCGACGTCGACCGATGGCAATGCGGCGGTCGATTACCTGATTGATGCCGCGCGTACCTATGGTCCCGACTTGGTCTATGTGGCGACCGGTCCGCTCTCCAACCTGGCGCTCGCCCTTGAGCGCGACGCGGCGGCGATGATGTCTATCGGCCGCGTGGTGGTGATGGGTGGCGCCCTGACCGTGCCCGGCAACGTGAGCGCCGGTGCCGAGGCCAACATGGCGAGCGACCCCGAGGCCGCTGACGCCGTGCTGCGCTCGGGCCGCAAGCTCACCATGGTTGGTCTTGACGTGACGCATCGCGTGGTGCTGACGCGCCGCGACATTGCCGGTTGGACGGGCTCGGGCACCATGGCGGGCTGCGCATTTGCGAGTATGGTCGAGCACTACATTGGCTCGTACGAGATGAACGCACCCTACCTGGGTGGTTGTGCGCTGCACGATCCGCTGGCCGTTGCCGTGGCGATCGACCCCACGCTCGTAGGTGCGCTCGGCTGCAACCTGCGTGTTGATCTGCTGGGCGAGTACCGCGGTCGCACCATCTGCGATGAGCGTCGCCTGTCCGATCCGGACAAGAGCGCGCTTGTGGCACTGACCGTGGATGCTCCGCGCTTCCTCGTGGAGTTTAAGGCACGCATGGCCCGCGTCTTGGGCTAAGCTGTCTTTTTGGGACGGGGCTTTTTTGACTGGTATGATTGGTGCGACCATTCGAACCAGCTAAAAGAGCCCGTCCCAAATTGACTACCGAGAGGATCTGCCATGGAGCGCGTTGCGAGCTTTTCCGTTGACCATCTGCTGCTTGAGCCCGGCGTGTATGTGAGCCGCATCGACCGCGATCCGGCGACCGGCGCCGCCGTCACCACCTTTGACCTGCGCCTGACCACGCCCAACAAGGAGCCGGTCATGAACACGGCCGAGTGCCACACCATCGAGCACCTGGGTGCGACGTTCCTTCGCAATCATGCCGAGTGGTCGGGCCGCATTGTCTACTTTGGCCCCATGGGCTGCCGCACGGGCTTTTACCTCGTCGTATTTGGCGAAGTGACGAGCGAGGAGATTCTGCCGCTCGTGCGTGAGCTGTTCGAGTTTGTCGCCGGCTTTGAGGGCGATGTCCCCGGTGCCGCTCCCGAGGAGTGCGGCAGCTACCTGGACCAGAACCTCCCCATGGCAAACTGGCTCGCGCGCCGCTATCTCGACCGTGACCTGGCCGATATCGATGAGAAGCACCTGCATTATCAGCAGGCGTAAGGGCTTTATCGCCCAAAACGCGCGCATTGGGCGCCTTCGCTTATGCGGGGGCGCCTTTTTGTTGATTGGTCGGGATGAGCGTTCAAAATCGCTCATGTTTGTTCTAGAATGTTCGTATAGTCACATTTACGAACAGGAGTGAACATGCATATCTACTCTGTCAACGATCCCGAGTTCAAATCCTATGGCAACGTTTGGGATGACGTTCCGTCCGAGCTCATGTCGCCCGTACTCGAGGCGCTTTCTGCCACGCCCATTCCCGAGGGCAGCAAGTACGTAGCAAGTGCGCCGGAGCTCGAGGGCGTCAAGGATGCCGATAAACTGGGCTTTCTCATGTTTGGCGGCCGCCCCTTCCAACTGGGCTGGTGCAACGGACACAACACGCAGCTCAACTGCCTGGAGTATCACCGCGCCAGCGAGTTTAACCTGGGTGCCCGCGATTTTATCCTGCTCGTGGCGCATCGCTGGGAGATCGAGGACGGCAAGCTCGACACCGCGTGCGTCAAGGCGTTCCGCGTGCCGGCGGGTACGGTTGTCGAGGTCTTCAACACCACGCTCCACTACACGCCGTGCATGGTCGACGAAGGCGGCTTCCAGGTGATGGTGGCGCTGCCGGCGGGCACCAACGGCCCGCGCCCCGAGGCCGCAGCCGACATGCCTGCCACCGGTGACAGCTACTGCTACTGGAAGGCCGACAAGTGGGTTCTCTGCCATGCTGACAGCCCCAAGGCTGCCGAGGGCGGCTACGTAGGCCTCATCGGCAAGAACCTCGACATCACCGTAGACTAGAATCTTCCGTCTCGATCTGTAACATCTAGCGGGCTAAATCGTCTCTACCTGTTACAGATTTAGACAAACTGCAGGGGACAGACCGAACAATCTCGATCTGTAACACCAGGCCCGGTTTTGACGGCCTACCTGTTACAGATCGAGACAAACGGGCCCAAACCACCACAAAGGTGCCTGTCCCCATTGCGGTGGCTGCCTAGAGTTGGCTGCGCAGATAGTCAGCCATATATGGAACGGCGAAACGCACGTAACCGCGGCGCGCCTGTTCGATTACGCCGGCGTCGATGAGGCGCCGGCGATACTTTTGCGCATAGTCGGGTGTGACTGACATACGTTTCGCTACATCGGAAATGCGCGAAACGGCGTCTTCGTCATCAGTCATTGCGTCGAGAAACGCGACGTCTTGGTCCGATAGCGCGGCGAGCGTCGTTTCACAAACATCGTTTTCGAAATCGGCTTTTGACGCTTCGATAGCTCCGTCGACTTGCTCTGGCGTTACGTGTTCTCCTGTCTTGCAGCGATTGCCGATGTTATAGCCGATGAGCTGCAGCATATAGGGCGAGCCTTGGGTTGCGCGAGCGGCACGGAGGCGAAGATCGCCTGGAATATCAAGGTCGAGCTCTTCGAAAGCCCGCTGATAATAGGCATCGACATCTCCGACTGAAAGCGGTTCGAGCGTGACCTTGCGAGCGCGGTTGAGAAATGTCAGCACGCGGTCATTGAGCGTTGCACAGACGGCTCCCGGGAGACCTGCCATAACAAGCGCGACGTTGAGTCCCTCACCGACCAGCTCTTGATAGGCGGTGACGAGCTGTCTAATCTCAGGTGAATTAGCTTGGAGCTCATCGATAAGGATGAGGATGCCGTGCCCCTGCTCGGTCAGCTTGCGCGCCAGCTGCGTGAGTTTGAACTGGAAACTCTTGGTCTCCTGCACATCGCGTGTGAACTCGAGACCGGCTGAGAAGCCGAAGACGCTCAAGCTACCGCCAGAAAGTTTGGGGAGATGACGCTTGCTGACATAAGGCTCGCCTGCTTCTTGGATTTTTTCAACAATGCGCTCAAGCATATCTTCGGAGGCTACGGTGGGTGTGGCGACAACAAAACCGAGCTTGCGTGCGCGGTCGGCAAGTTCCCACAGAAGAACCGTCTTGCCGCTGCCTCGCTGGCCGAGCATGAGCATGGCTCGGTCTCGATTGCCCGGCTCCTGCTCAAGACCGGAGATGAATGTCGAAATCACGTTCTCGCGACCCACCAGATAGGACGGGCGATTTCCAAATGAGGGGGAGAAGATGGTTTCAGTCATAAGTCTCCTTTCCTTTTTTTCCTATTTTTTCCTTTCTTTCCTATTCAGTCAAATGAATTGCTGAGCGAAGGCGGTTACGTAGGCCTCGTCGGCAAAACCTCGGCATCACCTGCGACTAGAATCTTCTGTCTCGATCTGTAACATCTAGCGGGCTAAATCGTCTCTACCTGTTACAGATTTAGACAAACTGCAGAAGCTGACCGAACAATCTCGATCTGTAACATCAGGCCCGGTTTTGGCTGCCTACCTGTTACAGATCGAGACAAACCGCCCCCAACCGCCACAAAGGTGCCTGTCCTCTTTGTGGTGATTGGCAGGCGGGTATCAAAAAGTGTCAGACGGGGCGGCTGTCGAGCACCTGCGTGCGAAAAGAAGTATCGGCCTACGTCGTTGCCGTTGAGCGACGCGTTGTTTGTAGGGATACTGAAACCACGACAAACAGCGTGCGAAAGGATTGATGCATGGCTTTCCGTAATGACTTCCTGTGGGGCGGCGCAACGGCTGCCAACCAGTGCGAGGGCGCCTACGACGTGGACGGCCGCGGCCTGGCCAACGTGGACGTGGCTCCGCACGGCCCCGAGCGCTATGCGGTGGTCTCCGGCCAGCGCAAGATGCTCGACTTCGAGGACGGCTATTACTATCCCGCGCAGACCGGCATCGATTTCTACCACCACTACAAGGAGGACATCGCTCTCTTTGCCGAGATGGGCTTTAAGACCTTCCGTATGAGCCTGGCGTGGACCCGCATCTTCCCCAACGGCGACGAGACCGAGCCCAACGAGGCTGGCCTGGCCTTCTACGAGGACGTATTCCGCGAGTGTCAGGCGCACGGCATCGAGCCGCTCGTGACCATCACGCACTTCGACTGCCCGATTCACCTCATCAAGGAGTACGGCGGCTGGCGCAACCGCAAGCTCATCGACTTCTACAAGAACCTCGCGACCACGATCTTCACCCGCTACAAGGGCCTGGTGAAGTACTGGCTCACCTTCAACGAGATCAATATGATTCTGCACCTGCCGTTTATGGGTGCCGGCCTGGTCTTTGAGGAGGGCGAGGACAAGGAGGCCGTCGAGTACCTGGCCGCCCACAACGAGCTCGTTGCCAGCGCTTGGGCAACCAAAATCGTTCACGAGATCGACCCTGAGGTCAAGATCGGCTGCATGCTCGCCGCAGGTAGCTACTACCCCTACAGCTGCCGTCCGGGCGATGTGCGCCAGGCGCAACTCGACAATCAGGACAATTACTTCTTCGTCGACGTTCAGAGCCGTGGCTACTACCCGGTCTATGCCGTCAAGAAGCTCCAGCGTCTGGGCATCGATGTGGGCATGACCGACGAGGACCGCGAGATCCTGGCCGCCAACACCGTCGACTTCATCAGCTTTAGCTACTACAGCACCCGCTGCTCCGCCGGTGCCGATAACCCCGATGTCGAGCGCACCCAGGGCAACGCCTTCGCCGGCGCCAAGAACCCCTACCTGCAGGAGAGCCAGTGGGGCTGGGCCATCGATCCGCTGGGCTTCCGCATCACCCTCAACGACCTGTACGACCGTTATCAGAAGCCGCTGTTTGTGGTTGAGAACGGTCTGGGCGCCAAGGATGTTGTCGAGGAGGATGGCTCCATCAACGATGACTACCGTATCGACTACCTGCGTCAGCATATCGCCGCGATGCGCGATGCGGTGACCGAGGACGGCGTTGACCTGCTGGGCTACACCACCTGGGGTCCGATCGATCTGGTCTCGGCTGGCACGGGCGAGATGTCCAAGCGCTACGGCTTTATCTATGTGGATCGCGACGACGCCGGCAACGGTACCCTCAAGCGCTCCAAGAAGAAGAGCTTCGACTGGTACAAGAAGGTTATCGCTTCTAATGGTGAGGACCTGTCCTAAGGAAGCTGAGACACTTAACTTCAGAGTCTCCTAACCAAGGCGCCCGGCGAGTGGTTAATGCTCGCCGGGCGCCTTGCCGTCTGCGGATTTTGGGACATGCGGCCCGCTTTTTCGACCCATCTGTCGGTACACTAAAAGCACTATGGGTACCCGCGAGCGACATATCGGCCACGCGGCCGCCCGATCCGCTCCCGTGGCGGATCCCAGGGGCGGCAGGCTCTTCGCCATGCCGCGATTCCTTGTTGGCATAACACATCAGGTGTACCGCCACCGCGTCTTTGCTATCGCCGGTGTCATCACCGCGCTGTTCCTCATGCTTTTGGCGGTCTTGCCGTCGCTGTTCGCCTTCGACCCCAAACTTTCCAACGCCGTGCCCGCCCATAGCGAGGTGTCCGAAGAGGTCGTGGATGCGCTCGTCCATTCGAGCTCTCTCCCGCTGCTTGTCGCCGCAATAGTATTTTCAATTTGGGGCGTATCGGTCTATCTGCGCTGTTTGGACTATGTGTTGCGCCGCCGCCTTGTTGCCATCGCCACCATCTGCACCCTGTGGATGATCGAAGTCATTCTCAAGTACAAGTCGTTCACGCCGTTCTATGCCACCGTGCTGTGGTACCTGTACTACGTGCCCATGACGCTCATTCCGCTGCTCTACCAGTTGTGTGGCCTGCGCCTTGCGGGCCTGGAGCAACACCGCCTGGGTCGCCGCCACTGCGTTGCGCTGTGGATTGTGGCCATCCTGCTTATCGGATTTGTGCTCACCAACGATTTTCACCAGCAGGTCTTCCGCTTTGACCGTACAAGCGACACCTGGAGCAACGATTACACGTACGGCTGGGGTTATTTCGCTGTCTTAGTGTGGACGGCCTTTAACTTCGTGGCCTTTTTTATCCTGGTTGGTCGGTCCTCGTCCTTTCGCATCCAGCGTTTCTCGGGTACGGCGGCGCTCGTACTGCTGGGTGGCGCATTCTTTGCCATCTCGTATGCGTTGCGCGTGCCCTGGGCATGGAAGCTCAGCTTTTCGCTCGTCTATTGCGTTCTGTGCGTGGTGGCGATGGAAATCTGTCTCGATTGCGGTGTCATTCCGTCATATCACGACATTGCCGGCATCTTTGACACCTTGCCGCTTGACCTCAAAGTTCTAACGCGCGACCTGCAGGAAGTCTATGCCACGCCAGTGTCAAAGCCAATGCCGGTGGGCGTGCGCGAGGAGTTGCGGGTCCAGGAGCACGGCCGCGCCCATGCCTTTGCCGTGGCGTCCGATCCCGATGTAATGTACCGTGCCTTCCCGCTACTGGGCGGATCGGCCCTGCTTGCCCAAGACGTGTCGGAGCTCAACGAGCTTAACCGTGAACTGGCACATCGTCGCATGGAGTTGCAGCGTCAAAACGAGCTGCTCGCCGCCGACTACGACCTTAAGACGCATTTGGTAGATCAAGAGGCCGAGACCCTGCTGGTCCAAGACGTGGATCAAGCGCTTGCCCGCGCGCTCGAAGGGATGTACGACCTGCTGAGCTCGCTGCCGCCGTTGACCGACGAAGCGTCTTCGCACGAGCGCTACCGCATGCTGCAGCGCGCCAAGATGCTCGTCGCCTATTGCAAGCGCAAGGGGTCGCTCACGTTGGCACAGCACGGGGAGAGCGGTTTTGATCGCGACCGCATTCAGCTCATTGCCAACGAGCTCGCAAGCGACCTGCGCACCATCGATATCGATTGCGCCTCGATTATCGCCATACGGCGCCCGATGCACGCCAGTACGGTAAGCGCCCTGTACGACTGCGTGTATGACTTTGCGTTTTTTGCCTACACCACCGACCATCCGGCGCTTATGTATCACTTGGGCGACCATGACCGATGCAGTGTCGAGCTGCGCGCCACGCTTTTTTCCAACGATGATGCAGATCTTTCGCAGACACCCGCTGCGCAAGAGCTCGAAAGCGCTCTGCAAAGGCGCAACGTGGCATACCGCCTTGAGGGCGAACCCGGCCAGTTGCGTATGATCGTGTTGATGCCGAGGGCGGGTGAGTGACGATGCAGATTTCGCTCATCCTTCCCCAAATCGTTGCGCTCGATGTTGTCTTTGCCCTGGCTGCGTGTCTGCAGACGATCCACGTCCCGCTCATCTCATCGCGCCGCTCGTCCTATAACCGTAAGGTGATTTGCGCCTACGAGGCGAGCCTCGTGGTTCACCTGGTGGTTTCGGCGCTTATCTTGTTCGCGTCGTCTGGCTCGTATCTGGTGGCGCCGCTTGACGTTTGTGCCAGGGCAATGGGCGGAGTGCTGTGGCTCAATGCCGCAATCTTTGCCTATGGCGTGGTGCTTATGGTGCGCTATCGTCGCCCCGTCATGCTGGTCGAGCTGCTGCTTGTTGTCGCCGTTACACCGCCGGTGGTTTTTGCCATGGGCTCGGCATGGACCGTTGTCCTTATCGCAGAGGGAGCGTTCTTCCTGTTCCGTTCCATCGCGGCGCTCTTGATGGACGTCCGTAACCGCCAGGAGGATATCACCGCGTTCTCGACGATCGAGACCATCAACGTGATTCCCGTGGGCATCCTGTATCTGGACCCGAGGGGCCGTCCGCTGCTCATGAACCGCTGCATGCGCAAAAACCTAGTGGAACTTCATATGCCCACCGATCTAGGTGACATGAGCGGCACATGGAACGACCTGCGCAAACTCAGCATGCAAATGCCCGAAAGCAGTAGGAACCGTGTGCGGATTAACTTGGATCGTTTTGGTGATGCTCGCGCGGTGATCGAGATTTCTCCCGCCGAGATTCGCCTATTTGTGCACGACGAGGTTATGGTTTCGGGCCGCCTCTTTGAGCGCATTATCGGACTGGACGTGACGGAATACGCACACGCCTACGACCGCTTGGCGCAAGCAAACCACCTACTTGAGCTTGCGGGCCAAGAGCTCCAGTCCCAGATCGAAGAAGTTAAAAAGGTTGCCGACAATGCGGCCTACCTACGTATGCGCGCCCGCGTTCACGATGTGATCGGGCAGCGCCTGTCCATTCTCCATCGCTATTTGGAGGAGGGGCGCCTGGACGACGAGTCGCTCGAGCAGATTGACCCGTTGCTGCGCTCAATTGCCGCCGATTTGCGCAGTGGCGGTGCCAGCGAGCCTGCAGAGCAGCTGGGTGATATCGTCCATGCTTTTGGCTTGGTGAGTGTGCAGATCGATGTCGAGGGTGCGCTGCCTGAGGACGCGCGTGTCGCCGCCGCATTTTTGCAGATTATTCGCGAGGCCTCGACCAATGCCACCAAGCATGCGCAGGCGCATCGGGTCCATGTGCGCCTGTGGCAGGAGGGGGCGGATGCTGACGGCATCGCGCACATGACGATTTCTAACGACGGGTCCCCGGCCTCCGTATCGTATCGCGAGGGAACGGGTATCCCAGGTATGAGGCATGTCGCACAAGATCTGGGTGGCAGCCTAGAGGTCCATGCCGTCCCTCCCTTTACGCTTGCGGTGTCCATCCCGCTCAACGCCAGCGCCACAGCTCAAAGGAGAAGCTCATGATCCGCGTCCTTATAGTCGAAGACCAGGCCATCCTGCGCGAGAGCCTGGCGCGTTCCGTTGGCGACCAGCCCGATATGACCGTTGTTTCCGCCATTGCCGATGCTTCCGAGGCCTTGGGTGTCGCGCTCAAGGAGCGCCCGGACATGATACTGATGGACGTATGCACCGAGCATGATTCCAACGGCATCGTGGCGGCGGCGCGCATTAAAGAACAACTGCCCGAGTGCCGCGTCATTATCATGACCGGCATGCCCGAGATCACCTTTGTCGATCAGGCCCGCGAGGCGGGCGTCGATAGCTTTGTGTACAAGAACGTCGGTATCGACGAGCTGTTCGCCGTGATGCGCTCCACGCTGGCGGGCTATTGCACGTTTCCCAAGCCGCCCGAGAGTATTTTTTCGGGTACGGCGGCACTCGACGATGTTGAGCTATCGATTTTGCGCCTTGCCTGCGAGGGCAAGAGCCGTCGCGAGATCGCGGCCGAGCTGTTTATGAGTGAGGGCACCATCAAACGTCGCATCTCGGAGATCCTGAGCAAGACCGGCTACGACAACATCATGCGCTTGGCCGTGCGCGCAGTAACGGAGGGCAGCATCGTTCCCAATATGGAGCGCTAGCGCTCGTTACGCATCGGCACAAAAACGACGGGGCCGCAGGATCAACTCCTGCGGCCCCGCCTGACATGTGCGCGGATGTATCCGCCAATCCGCGGCCGTCGATGTCTGCCGCTACGCGATGGTTGCGCTGTAGGAGGCGACGTCCTCGTAGGAATCGGTCAGGTAGGCGTCGATGCCGATGGTCGTATTGACCAGGTCGTCAAGGCTGTCAAGCTCGCCGCTCGAGAACGTGAATTCCTCGGTGGCGCTGGTGCCGGGCATCAGGTTAGCCGAGAACCAGGGTTCCTTCATAGTGCCGTTGACGTTGGTCTTGCCGGAAGGAGCGTAGAAGGTCAGGTCCTTGTCGCTCTTGTTGGTGATGTTGACGACAAAGCCGATGTCGCCCCAGTCGTCCTTGAATTTCTCGGTGATGGTGATGGTGCACAGATCGTCATCGGCGACGGTGACGGCGGGGGAGATTTCGACACTCTGGACGTCGTCGTCTTCGACGGCCTCATCGACCTCTTCTTCCTTCTCGGCCGCCTCGCGATCCTTCTTCACCGTGCCGGACAGATCCTTGTCGGACTTGGTGAAGATAAGCTTGTCGCCTTCCACCTCCAGGACGAGCTTGTCGTCCTTGAGCTTCAGGTCGTGCGACTCATCTTCGGCGGTGATCGTTACGGTGGTGGCGTCCTTGGCTTCCCATTTCAGGTCGGCGACCTCAAGGAACATATCGAGGACGCCTGTGCCGTCCTCGTCGAGGATCAGGACGCAGTTGAGGCCCCACTCCTTGAGCATGTCCATGTACTCATCGGTCAGCTCTTCGCCGTCCAAGGTTCCACCCGAGTACTGCCAGCTGCCGACGAAGTTGGCCTTGGGGTCTTTGCCGCCGCCGCTGCAGCCCGTCAGGGCAAAGGCGAGCGCCAAGATACATGTCAGGAATGCGAGCGCGGACTTTTTGAACGTTGTCTTCATGGTGTCCTCCTTTATCGAACGAAACCTATAGAAACAAATGCGGGGTGGCGGATCCCCCGCCAATTACCAGATAGAGGGGCTAGGGCCGGGGCGTTCCGCAGTTGCTGCAGAACTTGCCGCCGTTTTCGCTGCCGCAGTTGGGGCAGAACCACTTGGCCGGTGCCGGGGCGGGTGCGGGACTACCGCACTCGGAGCAGAACTTGCCGGTGTTGGTGGCGCCGCAGCTGCAGGTCCATGCGCCGGCCGCAGGTGCGGCGGGAGCCGGTGTGGGAGTGGGTGCCGGAGCCGGCTGCGGGGCGGCCTGCTGCTGTGCCTGGCCGGCGGCGAACAGCTGGCTGGCGTTCATGCCGCCCATGCCACCCGCCATGCCCATGCCCATAAAGCCTGCCATCGCGCCGTTGGGGTTGGCGGCTGCCGCGCGCATTGCGTCGCTCTGGGCGCTGGCAATGTTGGCGGCTGCCATGGTGGGATCGCGCATGACCGCGGCTTTCTGCAGGTCCTTGATCATCTGCTCGTCCTCTTGCGAGGCGGCGATGGAGTTGACGCCAAAGCTTACGATCTCGACGCCGCGCAGGTCACGCCAGTCGGCAGAGAGGACCTCGTTGAGCGCGCGGGCGAGCTCGGTGGTGTGGCCGGGGATGGCGCTGTAGCGGATGCCCATCTCCGAGATCTTGGCAAAGGCGGGCTGCAGGGCGGTGAGCAGCTCGGACTTAAGCTGGCTGTCGATCTTGTCGCGCGTGTAGCTATCGGTCACGTTGCCGCATACGTTGGTGTAGAACAGCAGCGGGTTGGTGATGCGGTACGAATACTCGCCGTTGCAGCGCACGGAGATGTCGACGTCCAGGCCAATGTTGTTATCGACCACGCGGAAGGGCACGGGCGAGGCGGTGCCGTACTTGTTGCCGATGATCTCCTTGGTGTTGATGAAGTAGACACGCTGGTCCTTGCCCGCGTCGCCGCCAAAAGTAAAGCGGCTGCCGATATTGGCGAAGGTCTCCTTGATGGAATCGCCCAGGTTGCCGCTAAAGACGCTCGGCTCGCTGCCGGTGTCAAAGACGAACTCACCGGGCTCCAGCGCGACTTCGATGATCTTGCCGTTTTGCACCACGAGCATGCCCTGGCCGTCGTTGACGGCGATGACCGAGCCGTTGGAGATGACGTTGTCCTCGCCGCGCGTGTTGGAGCTGCGGCCGCCGGTGCGCTTGCTGCCCTTGCAGGCCAAGACGTCAGCGGGCATCGATTCGCAGTAGATAAATTCCTTCCACTGGTCGGCCATGACGCCGCCGGCAGCACCCAATCCAGCTTTCAAGAGTCCCATGGTGATCTTCCTTTCTCGTCAAAGGCCGGGTGGTATTGGTCAGGATGGTTAATCGTCCTTGTCGTCCTTCATGACAACGGTGGTCTCGGTGTGGCTGAAGGTGTCGTGCTTCTCGGTCAGGTCGAGCTCGCCACAGTAGCAATCGGCGTGGGTGGCCTCGTTGGCCGTCTTGAGCTGGCCCACCAGCAGCACGTCTGCGATGACCACGATGATCAGCGGCGCGACGATGTTGATGAGGATGCCCTCGATATCAAAGGTGAGGTAATCCGGATCGAAGGCGTTCTCACCCATGAAGAGGATCTGGGAGAGGACAAATCCGATCACAAAGAACAGCACCGAGGCGATAGCGAGCTTGGGCTTGGAGCAAGGAAGCTCGCCGACCATACGGCCGGTTTGGCCGTTCATGGCAAACAGGTAGCTCTTGCCGTTCCACGAGGTGGAAAGCATCCACACGGGGAACAGGGCATAGTCGCTGTCTTCCCAGGTGTAGTCGAGCTGCTTGCTTTCGACCGTGGCATCGTCATATTCGTCGACGACGGTTTCGCGCAGGGCCGAGATCGTGCTTTCCTCCATGCGGCGTTCGGCGCGCGCCTTGCAGGTTTCGCAGTCCTCGTCGTAGCGGTTGGCGATGTAGCCGGGCATATACGCGACCGAAAACGGGCGCAGGGCATCGTAGTCAAACGGCTCGATGGCGTCCATGTGGCCGTCGGGCATCTTGGACGATCCGTCGACGGGCACGCGCTTAAACGAGATGTTTCCCTTGCGGTAGGCGTCGTAGTGGTCGGTGGTCGTGACGGTGCGGTCGGATTCCTCGGTCACGGTCTCGTTGGTCGCATCAAAGTACACTTCGCCGTCCACGCGGGCGCCGTAAAGCCAAAACGGCACGTAGACGCCTTGGACTTCGTCGATGTGGTTGCCGGTGACAAAGCTCTTGGGCAGCAGGATCTTGCCCTTGTAGTGCTCTTTGAGCGCGGCCATAACGTCGTCGCGGCCGAGCTTAAACGGAATCACCAGGTCGGGTGAGAAGTCGCCCGAGAGCTGACCGGGTGCCACGGCGGGGTTGCCGCAGTACGGGCAGGTGGTAACGGCGACGGTGCCATCCGAGATTAGCTCGGCGCCGCACGACGAGCAGATATAGCCGGCGTTTTGGGCGAGCTCCTGCACCGCAGCGTCGGTCGCGGGCTTGGGTGCCGCCGCTGCGGCGTCGGCTTTGGCGTCTGCCTTGTCCTGGCGCTCGCGATAGAGGGCCTCGACCTCTTCGACTTCAAAACGCGAATCGCAGTAGTCGCAGACGAGCTTTTGCTCGGCACTGGCAAAATGCAGGGGGCCGCCACACGCGGGGCACTGATAGTTGACGCTCTCGAAGGCCATGATCGGTCCTTTCGCTGCCGGAGGCTATGCGCCGATGGCGCCGCCGCAGTATTCGCAGCGCCCACTGGCATCGGGAATGGTGGTGGCTCCGCAGAAGGGGCAGGTGACCGCGGTCTTGGGAGCCTTGGCGGCCACGACACTGTCGCGCGTTTCCTGACGCAGCTGCACCAAGGCGTCGCGAACTTCGGTTGCCTGGCGCTTGGCCTCGCGGTATTCGATGGAACCGCGCTGATCGATGGTGGAGTCGTTCACGCGCAGGTTGATCTCGGTAAAGTACGGCGTGTTGACGTGAATGGTCAGGTTAAAGTCGTAATCCAGGTCGTAGCGCGGCGGGTTGTAGCTCTCGCGCTCGCCGTCCTTGGTCTCGCGATAGATCTCGGTGCGCTGCTCGTCGATATCCATATCGCAGCCGAGTACCTGCGAGAACTCGATGATGTCGGGATTGGCGTCGCGCCAGCGGCTCTGCGAAGTGATGATCAGCAGGCCCGCGTCCTCATCGAGCATAATATTGGTGCGCCCGGCAGAAAGCGTGCGCGTGGGGTTGAACGAAGACAGGCGCTCGGCGTTGGCCTCGCGGTAGGCGAGTTGCTCACGGATATCGTCCGCGGTGCTGGAGCGATAGCCGTGAAAGTAGGGGGAGAGCTTGCCGGCGCACTCTTTGCACAGGTAGCCTTCATTGATTTTTGTCTTACCTAGAAGTCCCAGCTCGGTACCGCAAATCGCGCACTCTTTCTTCTCGAACATCTTGTCAAAGAAGCCCATGGCTGCCTCCCATCAACAGGTAGCGTGTGTCACTTTTGATGATGGGGGAGTGCGCGATCCTTCGCGATACCCAGACGGCTCAAGGAGTCTCCACAACTGGGACACATGGCCCATTTTGACTAGTCATTGGGGACGTTCTTAAACGACTAGTCGCGGGGGACACTCTTCGGCCACTCATTGGGCACTCATTGGGGACCACTCATTGGGGACGTACTTAAATGAGTGGTAGTTGGAGACACTCCTGGCCGAGCTAGAGATCGCGCGTGTCCCTTCTGGTCCATGCGGCTCAAAATCGCGGCGTGATGTGGACGGCTGGGGTCGAATTGGCAGCATTTCGAGCCTGGCTTCGATATTGAGACTGGTTCTTTATTAAAATAGATTTCCAGACAATTGAGTGGCTGGGGGTTAACCATGAGGGGCATGGGAGACACAACCGCATATTTGCGTCGGGGCATTCGGGAGATTATATGCCTGGCGCTGTTCTTCTTCACGTTTTTGGCGTGCGAGTATCTTTTTGATGTGCGCATGGCCGAGTTCGTGCCATCGAGTGAGGTCGTTATCTACGAGAGTATCGTCGTCGGCGCGAGCGTGATTGGCTTTTTCGTGCGCCCATTTCTGTACTATCGCCGTCCCCAGACGATCGATGCGACGAGCGATATTACAGGCGTGCTGTTGGTATCGGCGTTGCTGCTGATGATTATGGCAGTGCGGTTTGAGGTGCTAATTGCCGGCGGCCTGGTGGCGTGCTGTGCGCTGGGCTATTGCGGATCGACCGCCCATGCCAATCTTGCGCGGCGTTTTGCGCAGACGCCCTGCCTGGCGCGCGCCGTGGCGGTTTCCTATGCTGCGGGCATTTTGGTGCAGGTGCTCAACCATATGGTGATGCCTGCGGGCATTCCCCAGAAGTCTGTTCTCATTGCCTGTGCGATTGCGCTGGTGGGGCTGCTTCACGGTGCCCGCCGCGCTAAATTGCGTGATGAGCCTGCGTCCGAGTTCGAGATTGCCGAGCTATCGGTCGATGCGTTGGAGCATGGCGCCAAGTGGCGCGATAATCCCGAGGCAAAGGCGGCCTTCCAAGGTGCCGTAGTGCGCTTGACGGTGGCGACCGCCTGCCTTACCGGCGTATTCGCGGCTCTCAATGCCGGTCTTACGACTTCGCATGCCGCCGGCGCCATCGATCTGGGTGACTGGCCGCGCTTGCTGCTGGTTGTGAGTGCGCTTGCTGCCGGCGCCCTGTATGACCTGCGCGGACGCTCGTATATGAATATCATCATGACGTGCGCCGCCATGCTGTCCACGCTCTCGTTCTTTGTGCTTATCACCGATGGCAACGGCGGTAATGCGCTCGCCGCCACGATTATCTTTTACCTGGGTACGGGCTTTTTCGTGGTGTTCTTCACCGCGAAGTTCGCCGCGATTTCGATGTATGCGCGCTGGTCGTATTTGTGGCCGTGCATGGGCCGCGTCATCAACAACATTTTCTCAATGCTTGTGACGGCTCCGGCGGTGGCGATTATCTCGAGCCAAAACGTGCTGATGGCTGTGGGTGTCGTACTCGTGCTGTTTGTCGGCATTGCGATCTCGCTGCTGGGGCAGTTTGGACAAGGCGTTGAGGACGAAGCGGGTCACAGGGGGGGCTGGCGTTTGCCACCGACGATCTTGGCGTGAGCCGTGCGCCCGATCAGGTCGACACGGTGTCCCTGGAGACACCGGAGCTTTCGTTTGACGATCGACTCGACGGTTTTGTAGCCGCCTTTGGACTTACCAAGCGCGAGCGCGATGTACTGGAGGCGCTGGTCGTATCTGACGACAGCGTGCGGGACGTTGCGGCAGCGCTCTTCCTTTCGCGTTCTACGCTCTACCGCCATATCGCCTCGATCAACAAAAAGACCGGTGCCGCCTCGCGCGTGGCCCTCATCAATTTCTTCTGGTCCTGGACACCCCAAGACTAGCCAAAACCACCACGAAGGGGACAGGCACCTTTGTGGTGGTTTTACCTGCAAAAATATTAATATGAGACATTTGTCACCTGCCGTTTTGGCGCTCAAAGGCATATGAATGTGATGTTGAGCGGAGCAGAACGGAAGGGGTGGGCCTATGGCATCTCGTGGTTGCTCGTCTAATAAAATTGCGGGCGCGCTTATCGCCGTGGTGGTCCTTGCTGCGGCGGTGACGCTTGTGCGGGCATACGGCTTTGGTGCCCGTGCCGACCAGGGAAAGAACGCCGCGCAAGCGTTGCTGAACGATTGTGCTGCCGATCCGGTGGCAGTCAAGCTTATCGAGGACGGCGAGGCGCGGACGATCTATGAGACCGACGATGCCGAGCTGGTCGCATCGACTTTTGCCGCGCTCGACGATTGCACCGTGGGAGGTGCGGTGGATGAGCGGATGAGCGATGCCGGTCGCACGCTCGTCTTTGTCTATGAAGACGGCTCGGAGCAATCGGTGGAGTTCGAGGGCGGGAATATCGTGCTCGACAAGACGGCATATCGCCTTGACGGTGCCGATGAACTGTGGCGACAGCTAGCCGCCATCAAGAACAGCCAATGAAATGAGGGGTGTACGGGATGAGTGATTTGAGATTCTGCCCGGCGTGCGGGATGCAGCTGCCGCGGGTCGCCGGCGTGCCGGTGCGATTTTGCCCGGGCTGCGGTGTTCGGCTTGAGAGCGTTGAGGATGACCCGGGTGTCGCGGAACACGCAAATGGGGCGGCTGCCGATGATGGCGCGGGCGAAGGTTGTGAGCCGAGCGCGAACGCGCCGGTCGATGTGCCGATGCAGGATGCCGACGCCGCGTCGCCGGTCCGCGACGTGGCCGCAGCGGATGCTCCCCGCGTCGGCGACCTTGAGCTCCACACCGCATGCGATGCCTCTGGCGGCCAAGCGCTCGCGCAAGTGGCGCTACCGCGGGGTTGGCGTATCGAAGAGGCGCATCTTGAGCGCAGCAGTAGTTTCGACTGCCCGATTTCAGTTGGCGTGACGGCGGCAGGCCCGGCGGGCGAACGCATCATGTATCGCTCCGAGCTCTGCTACGTGGACGCGGGCGCCGTTGCCAAGCGTATCCCCACGCAAACCGAGCGCAAGGCGTTTGTGCACGTGGAGGCGGCGTGCGACGAGTTAGCTCAAGCCTGCGCGGCGCAATTGGGCGCACGGGCGGAGGTTGTGGCCGAGCAGCCCTATCCGTCGAGCGCGGCAGGCGATATTGAACATGAGCGTGCTCGCGTAAAGCGCGAGGCTGCAAACGACTTTGCGATTCAGGGCTTTTCGATGGAACCGAGCGATGTGATCTATGAGTGCCGCATGCGTCGATATCGGCTCGCGGGCGCCCCGGTGCCTACCGAGCTTGCGGTAGCGGCCAAAGTCGAGGGCTATGTGGCCTCGATCGGCGGAGTCGCGGGCTCTATGGGTAAGGGCATTGCCGCCGGGGCCGAGGCGCTGCTGGGCGCGGGCCTTTCGAGCGGGCTCATCGGCGGCGTTTTGGGCAAGCGCCTGCGCGAGCGCCAGGCGGCGGCAGCGGCGGGGCAGGGCGTCGCGCAAGAGCAGGCTACGGATCAGGGCGATTGCCCAGACGAGGCGCCGCTCAAGCTGGGAGCAGCCGACCTGTTGCAGTGGCGTATTAGGGACAGCTTCTGCTTGGTTGCGCCAGAAGGCCGTCTGGACGAGGCGGCCTCTACGGCGCTTGCCTCAATGGCGTCGACCCTGCGGCTCAACCCGTCGATTGCGCGCGAAGCGTGCGCTCAAAAGCAGCAGATGGTGCTCGAGCAGCGTCAGCGCACGCAGATGAACATCGCCCAGCAGCAACAGCAGTTCGCAGCCTGGCAGCAGATGCATGCCTCGCAGCAGGCGGCGTTCGACAGCTACCAGCAGGCTTGGTTTGAGCGCAGCGATCGTCAACACGCCGCGAATATGGCCGCCAGCGCGGCCAATTTCTCCAGCGCAGGTGTGGGAACGGGCGCGGCGTCGTATTCCGATGCCATCCGCGGGGTCAACCATTACACCAGGCCCGACGGTACCGATGTCGAGGTTTCGGTGATGGCGGATCAAGCTTGGGTGAACGGCTCGGGCGACGTGATCGGCACGCGCGATGGCTTTGAGCCCGGTTTTGGCTGGACGGAGTTGCCCCGTCAATAGCGTGAGTGGGCTACGGGAGGATCGGTGTCGAGGCGTTGCTCGGCGCTGTGATAAGAAACGGGAAAGGAACAACGATGAGGGAGACGGTTATTTCGCGCACGGCGTTTGTCGCGGCGGCGGGAACGGCGTTGCTGACGCTTGCGGGATGCGGCGGACAGCAGGCGCAGGACACGACGGGTTTTAACGACGATCGCCCGGTAAAGGACAAGATGGATGCGGGCTCGTCATCGGGTGATTCCGGTGATGCGGGCGGCGGTGCGGACACAGACAGCGGCTCGGCGGACGCGTGCGATACGTGGTCGGATGACTGCTGGGATGCGCACCGCAACATCAGCATCGCAGCGTTGCTCGAGCTTAAGGGCTGGCAGTTGCAGGAGTTTGCGTCGCAACAGGGTTATACCTGGCAAGATGCGCTCGAGATGTACGAGAACGAGGCAGGTCGCGTGCTCAGCGTCTGCAATATCAGCAAGGATGGCGCAACCGAATGGCTCGGCGAGGATGAAATCGGAAAGCTCGACAAGGGCGGCACCGGGAGTACCGTGATGTTTACGCTGCAGCTTGCGGGCTATTCGAGCTGCGAGGATGTTATCGCGGGCTTTTCCGTTCCGGTTGAGGACCGCGCGCAGATTACCTCGGGCTCGTGGATTGCGTGCGTCTACGGTTCCAACATGGCGCGTCACGTTGCCATGGTGAGCCAAATGGAAAACGGCGACTACCGCCTGGACCTCATTACCGAGGAGGCCATCAAAACCGGTACGTTTACCCAAGGCGGCGGTGCCCCCACGATTAACGAATTTTGGCAGGAGAAGACCGGGCGCGCGCTCGGCTAAGTGCGATGCGGCCAATAGCATAGCGAGGGACGAACATGATGAACGAGATGACGATGAGCCGTGCGGTCTTTGTGGCGGGCGCGGGCGCGGCGGCTTGCGCGCTGGCTGGCTGCTCGGGCACAACGGGCGGCGCCAAAGCAGCGAGCACGGCGGACGCCGCCTGCGTGGACGACAATGCCAACGTGACGGTCTATGCCGCGATCAACTTGGCTGGTGCCGATCTGGTGCGCCTGCTCAAACATCAAAATTATGAGTGGCAAGGCGAGAACGTGGGCTACGGCGCCGTCGATGACGCGGGATTTTTCGCCTTTACCTTTTCCAAAGTTTCGGACGATGTGGACGAACTTGCGAACAGCGCGACACCGCTTTCGGAGTCCGAGTACGAGGAGCTTGAACCGGGCGGCGGAGACGAAAACGTCGCGATTCTGCTCTCGGTGGGCGGCTATACGAAGGGCGAGCGGGCGCTCATCGGCGCGATTGGCGATGCGGCGATGGTGCAGGAGAAGTGCACGATTGACGATGCCTTGTATTGGCTGGTCAAAGCGCTTGACGGCCACCGTTACGTGATTATGGCCGACGACACCGAAGACGATGGCGACAGCGCTCATGACATCTATATCTACAATGAGGCTTTTATTCGAACCGGTTACTTGAGTGGCGGCGACCAGATCGATATCGATGAGCTCTGGAGCCGCCTGACCAACGCCTCGTAACGCTCCAAAACCACCACAAAGGGGACAGGCACCTTTGTGGTAGTTCAATAAGTTGCGGTGGAATAGTTCCTGAATAAGGCTTGGGGTCTTAAAACAGGAACTATTTCACCGCAACTGCTGAGGGGACGGGTTGTGGAAACGGCTGCCGTGGTGGACTCGGGCTGTCTGTTACAGCAGCTCACCGTGACGGGCGATGTAGCGGCGCTTGGCCAGCTGGGTCAGTGCAATGTAGGCGGCGACGATGCCGATGAGCAGTGCAAAGAAGCTTGGCGGCAGCGGCATGAGGCCCAGCGCATCGGCGATGGGGCTTGCCGGCAGCCAGGTGACAAGCGCCAGCCCCAGCACGGTGAGCACACACAGTGCGGGGGCGGCGTGATCGCGCGGGCTCGGCAGGTGCGGGGAGCGCAGCATGTGGATCACGAGCGTCTGCGACCACATGGACTCGACAAACCAGCCACTCTGGAAAATCGCCGCAAAGGTCGCCATGCCGGCAACATTGCCCGCGGCGGCAAGCTCTGCCCAGCTCGCGCCCACGGCAGCGGGGCACACCACAAAGAAGAGCGCGGCGAACGTCACGATGTCAAACAGCGAGCTCACGGGGCCCAGTTCGAGCATAAAACCCTTGATGGACGCGGCGTCCCAGGCGCGCGGGCGGGCAGTCCAGGCGTCGTCGACGGTGTCCCACGGCAGCGCGATGCACACGATCTCGTAGACCAGCGACAGCAGCACCAGCTGCAGGGCGCTCATGGGCAAAAACGGCAGGAACAGGCTCGCGACGGTCACGGACAGCACGTTGCCAAAGTTGGAGCTCACCGTGGTCTTGAGGTACTTGAGTAGGTTGCCGTAGGTGCGACGGCCTTCGATGATGCCGCGCTCGAGCACGCCCAGGTCCTTCTGGAGCAAGATGATGTCGGCGGACTCTTTGGCGATGTCAACGGCCGAATCGACCGAGATGCCGCAGTCGCTCGCACGCATGGCGGCGGCGTCGTTGATGCCATCACCCATAAAGCCCACGGTATGGCCGAGCAGTTCACGCATGACGCGCACCAAGCGCGCCTTCTGCAGCGGCGAGAGCTTGGCAAAGAGATGGGTCTGCTCGGCGCGCTCCGCCAGCTCGGCGTCGTCGAGCGCATCGATCTCGGAGCCCAGCAGGACGTTGCTCGCGTCGATGCCGATCTGCTCGCAGACGGTGGCAGCGACGCGGTCGTTGTCGCCGGTCAGGACCTTTACCGCCACGCCCTTGGCTTCGAGGGTGGCGACGGCGCCCGCGGCGCTCGCTTTGGGCGGATCGAGGAAGGCCAAAAAGCCCATCAGCACCATGTCGCACTCGTCGGCGATGCCAAACTCGCCCACGGTGCGCGGGTTGGTCTTCTGCGCCACGGCGATCACGCGCAGGCCTTCGGCATTGAGTCCTGCCACCTGTTTGCGAATCTGGGCGAGCTTCTCGTCGGTAAGCGGCTGAGCGGTGCCATCCACCTCGACGTAGGAGCAGACCTCGAGCATTTCCTCGGCAGCTCCCTTGGTGACCATCTGGGTCTTGCCTTGGGCGTCGGCGACAACCACGCTCAGGCGGCGGCGCGAGAAATCGAAGGGCACCTCGTCGACCTTGGTGTAGCGGTCGCGCAGGCTCTGGCCCAGCATGGAATCGGGCGCGACGGCCGAAGGGGTCATGTCGGCGCGGTCGATCACGGCCAGGTCGATGAGGTTCTTGAGGCCCGTCTGGAAGAAGCTGTTCAAAAACGCATGGCGCAGCACGCGCGTATCCTCGTTGCCGCCGGTGTTGAGGTAACGCTCGAGCACGATGCGGTCCTCGGTGAGGGTGCCGGTCTTGTCGCAGCACAGCACGTCCATGGCGCCGAGGTTTTGGATCGCAGGCAGCTCCTTGACGATGACCTGGCGGCGGGCGAGGTCCTTGGCTCCCTGCGACAGACTCGTGGTCACGATGACGGGAAGCATTTGCGGCGTGATGCCCACGGCCACGCTCGTGGCGAACAGCAGCGCATCGATGACGTTGCCCTTGGTGGCGGCGTTGATGGCAAAGACTGCCGGCGCCATGACGAGCATCAGGCGCACCAGCAGCATCGAGACGCTCGAGACGCCGCGGTCGAACGCGCTTTTCTCGCCGCGCCCGTTGAGCATCTTGGCGATGCCGCCCAGGTAGGTGTCCGAACCGGTGGCCACGACAAGCGCCATGGCGGTGCCGTTTTGCACGGAGGTGCCGGTAAAGACGATGTTCTTGCAGGCGGAGAGCGGCAACGTGGAGCTGTCGGCGCCTTCGACGACGGTGGCGACGGCGGTCTTCTCGACGGCCTCGCTTTCGCCGGTGAGGGCGGACTCGATCACAAACAGGTCGCGTGCGGTGATGATGCGGGCATCGGCCGGCACCATGTCGCCGGCGGAGAGGCGGATCACGTCGCCGGGGACGAGCTCATCGAAGGGTATCTCGATGCGCTCGCCGTCGCGCAGGGCGGTGCAGGTGTTGGAGACCAGGTCCTTGAGGGCCTCTGCCGCATTGCCGCTGCGTGCTTCCTGGATAAACTTCATGCCGCCCGATACCAGTAGCATGATGCCGATGACGATGACCGTGGAGGGGTCGCGCTGCGGCTCGGGCACGGCGAGCACGTCGATGTAGAGCGAGACCAGCGCGAGCGCGGCGAGGATGCCGGCGAAGGGGTCGATGAAGGCGTCGGCGATGCGGCGGGCAAGTGTCTTGGTCGGCGCTTCGATGGTGTTGGGGCCGGCGGCGTCCAGGCGCTCGGCGGCCTGCCCGGCGGTGAGGCCGTCAGCCGTGGCGTCGAGCAGCAGGAGGGAGTCCTCGGCGCTATGGGTTGCGGCAAAGATGGTGTTCTTGGCAAGGCCGGCGTGAGCGGCAGGGCGCGCCGTGCGGCGGCGCTTGGAGATGACTTCGAGTACCGTGGCGGTTTTGAGCATCAGCATAGGGTCCTCCTTGTTAAAGGGAGTTAGCGTACGTGTCGTATTGAATTGCAAAAAACCTAGATGTCGCTCACGTCATGCTCGCGAATCACCACAAGGGGGGCAGGCACCTTTGTGGTGGTTTTGGTGATCGACTGTTGGCGCTTATGCGTGCGCGGAATCCTCGCGGCGTGCCGAGGGCGACATGCAGGTTTTTCGACTATGGCTGCCTTCCATGGCACACCTCCTTAAGGCCGGGCGCAGCGCGCTTTGGGTATCTCGTACCCGTTTCAATCCGCCGGTATTTTTGACGAGGGGGTTTGCCGTGTCAACCCCATTGTTCGGAAAATCATCGCCCCTGACAAAGCCCTTACAGAGCGCCATGGCTTCAAAGCGCGCCCGCATCGACGTCCTACCTGCGCTAAACTGTGAAGCACGTACGCGATTACGAGAGGAGCCCGCATGGAGGCTTACAAGCAAGAGTTCATCAAGTTTATGGTCGAGTCCGACGTTCTTAAGTTCGGCAGCTTTACGCTCAAGAGCGGCCGTCAGTCCCCGTTCTTTATGAACGCCGGCGCTTACGTGACGGGCTATCAGCTCAAGAAGCTGGGCGAGTACTACGCCCAGGCCATCCACGATAACTTTGGCGACGACTTTGACGTGCTGTTCGGGCCTGCCTACAAGGGTATTCCCCTGGCCGTCGTGACCGCGATTGCCTACCACGAGCTGTACGGCAAGGAGGTCAAGTACTGCTGCGACCGCAAGGAGGCCAAGGACCACGGTGCCGACAAGGGCAACCTGCTGGGCTACGAGCCCCAGGACGGCGACCGTGTGGTCATGGTCGAGGACGTCACCACCAGCGGTAAGTCCATCGACGAGACCTATCCCAAGGTCAAGGCTGCTGCCGATGTCGAGATCAAGGGTCTGATCGTGTCCCTCAACCGCATGGAGGTCGGCAAGGGCGGCGTGACCACCGCACAGAAGGAGATCGAGGCCAAGTACGGCTTCCCCGTCGCGAGCATCGTCTCCATGGCCGAGGTCGTCGAGACCCTCTACAACCACGAGATTGACGGCAAGGTCGTCATCGACGACGAACTCAAGGCCGCCATCGACGCCTACTACGAGCAGTACGGAGTCCGGGAGTAGTTACGCGGGTTTACCAACCCGCGTAACGGGCCGACGCTGCGCGACGTCCAGAGCGACAATTTGTCATTCAAAAGGCAAGGCATGACCAGAAGGTCTATGCCTTGCCTTTTTCATGCCAACTTGTTCGCTCTGGACGTCGCTCGCTGTCCGTCCTCTACCTGCGGCGTTGTCTTGCCCCGGATGCGGCAGTAGTCATTGGGGACGTTCTTGTTTGACTAGTCGTTTAAGAACGTCCCCAATGACTAGTCAGAGATGAACGTGGGTAATCTCCCGGTTTTGGCCTGTGTGGGGGCTCAAAGTGGGAGATTATCCACGCTCGTGATTTGAGTGTCCGAAAATCCACGCTCGTTTGGTCGGTGCATGTCTACGCAGCGTAGGTTGTCGAGGGCTGTCTTCAAATGGATACTGGCTCTTGAACCGGTTCGCTCCATTCTTCCAATCTGATCGGACATCTCATGAACCAGACACCGCAAAGCAATGTCCCCCATACTTTTTTGGCAGCACATGCCATCAAGCGGCTGCGCGAAGATCGCGGCCTCACCCAGCGCGCCCTGGCGGAAAGCCTTGGCGTGACCGATAAAGCCGTCAGCAAGTGGGAGTCCGGCCGCGGCCTTCCCGACATTTCCCTCGTTGAGCCTTTGGCCCAGAGACTCGGCATAAGCGTGGCTGAGCTTTTGGCTGGTGACATTCGGGCCAACGCCAACCGTGCAGGCAATATGCTCAAAGGCGTCTTTTACGTTTGCCCTATCTGCGGAAACGTTGTGCACGCGCTCGGAGAAGGCAGCTTTAGCTGTTGCGGCTCCACGATGTTTCCCCAGGAGGCCGAAGAGCCGGACGCGGATCACGCCTTTTCCATCGAGCGCATCGAGGACGATTGGTACGTCACGCTCGACCATCCCATGACCAAGGATCATTACATTAGCTTTGTGGCATATGCGACTATGGATGGCATCTGCCTCAAGAAGCTCTATCCAGAGCAATCGGTGCAACCGCGTTTTCATATCACCGGACGCGGCAGAATGTACCTCTACTGTAACCAGCACGGACTCTTTGTTTTGCCGACGCCTCGCAAGTAAAAGCCCGCTGTCCGCCCGATGCCCCTGCGCCAACGAGTTGCGGTGGAATAGTTCCTGAAAGTGCTGGTTTAGAGCCTAAACAGGAGCTATTTCACCGCAACTTAGGAGGGCGATTGGAGGCGCGGTGGGGCCGGATTGTTATTTGAGGCCGGGGAGGCGGGTGTAGGGGAATGAGCGCTCTAGGAACTCGGCGCAGCGGGCGTAGTCTTTGGCGAAGTAGCTGCTGTAGAGCGAATCGAGCACGTATTGCACGGCGATGTGGCTGGCGAACTGCGTGATGCGGTGCGTCATGCTCTCGTGGTCGCTCACCGTGAGGTAGGCGGCAAAGCCGGGGTGCAGGCGCGCACAATAAGGTGTGCCGATGACAATGACGGGAACATGTCGGCTGCTGAGGATCGGCAAGATTTCCTTGAGGTTGGGCGCAAGGCCGCTGTAGGAGATTACGATCGCCACATTGCCGGAATCCGAGGCGAGCGCCGTGCGCACCTGGGCCTCGGTGCTGCTGTAGCATGTGGCGCTCTTGCCGGACGAAAGCAAGCGGTCGCGGAACATCCCCGCTGGATAGAGGTTGTGCGAGCCGGTGTAGATGTCGACCTGCCGTGCCTTCGCGACCAGTTTGGCGGCGTGGTCGAGCTGTGCGGGGTCGAGCAGCTCCTGCGTCTCGGCCAGCGTGGTCTGGTAGAGCCCTTCCATGCGCTCCATAACCTGCGCAGGCGTGGACGTGGCATCGAAGGGAAAGTTGATATCTACGTCGCGGCGGTTGCCTGCTTCGGTCGCCAGACGGATGAGCTCGACCTTGAGATCCTTAAAGCCCTCGAGGCCGAGCTTTTTGCAAAAACGGTGCACGCTTGCGACCGAAACATTGGCGCGGGCGGCAAACTCCTTAATGGAGAGTCCGCGGATGTCTTCGCCCATGGCGAGGGCCGAGATGCCGAGCTGCTGCTCGGTAGGGGTTAGGCCCTGTGCCTCGGTAATCTTGCGTTTGATATCCATTCGAACTCCCGCACTCGCCAAACCTGCCAAAAAGGGACGGGTTTATTTTGGCAGGTTTTGCCCGAGAAGGGTAACGGGGCCGAGGACACCGCTGGGCGCGACGGGCTCGGTGAGGGCGAAGATGTCGGGAATCGCATGGTCGAGTGTGTTGATGACATCGATGGTGAGCTCGTGCGTGCCGGCGGCAAGCGCGCCTGTCGCAAAGCGGTAGGGCGGGCAGATGCGCGTGCCGAGCGTTTGTCCGTCGAGTGTGAGCGTTGCGACTTCGTAGACATCCCCTAGGTCAATGACGGTGTGGGCGAGGTCGTCGGCCAGCTCGAACGACGTGCGATAGCGGAACGTACCACATACGCCGGGGAACTGCTCGGCCGTGAGGTCGCACAGGCGCTCGAGCTTTTGCGGCTCGCCAAAGGTTCCATCGCTGCCGGCAGGGGAGAGGGCGACGGTCCAGGGGTGGCTGATGTCGAGGGCGAGCGTTGCACGTGTGCTCGTGTCGGTGCAGTCCGCGGGCTCGATTGCGCCGCTTGCCTCCAGAACAACAACGCAGCTCTCGAAGGGCGCCAGCTCCAACGCGCCATCAAACGCAACGGGTTTGGTGCCGTTCAGCAGGTCGAGGCGCGTGCCGCAAAGGCGCTCGCCTCGAGCAAGTGCAACCGTACAGCAAATACTTTCACGCGGATGCTCGTTGACTAGCATCACATAGGTCTCGCCCGCACGCTTGTAGCGAAGTGCGCGCAGCCAGGGCTGTGGCCTATCGGTCACAACGGTCTGCAGCCCCGCGTCTGCCAGCGCGTCCGCCACATCGGCAAGTGGCGTTGCCGTAAGCCCGTCCAGATCGGCTGCGCCATCCGCGTCATAAAGAGCGCCGGGCACTTCGTCAGCAGCGAGCACCGTGACACCCGCGGCCATCATGCGCCTCACCTCTTCCGCTGTAGCCGCGCCAATAAACGAGGCGCCGGGCAGAACAAACGCCTGATAGCGGCAGCCGTTAACGGCAAACGTTCCATCGGCAATCGAAATATCGTAACGCTCCTCATCCTCAAAAGCCTCGGCAGGCACAAAGTCAAAATCGATCTGCGCGCGCGTGAGCTCGGCCGCCACGCGCTCGACGGGCATGGCGTTGCTGGCCCATTCGGCGTCGGCATGGTACAGAATGGCGACGGGGCGAGCGGCAGCGCCTTCCGAAAGGAGCGTCGCCGTGCGATTCATATAGCGCATGAGCTGGCCAAAGTGCGGCCATTGCGGGTTGTTGCCGTGCGCGTAAAAGTGCGGCGGGCAGTCCCAATCGGGGAAGGGCGCCATGCTAAACGCGTGCGGCGTAAACCAGTTAATACCGCGGACGAGCATATGGTCGGCAATCCATTTCATCTCGCTCAGGCCCTCGTGCCAGCCAAAGGCGCCAAAGACCTCGGCCATGCAGCGCCCCTGCTTTTTGGGGTCGAGGCGCGCGGCCGAAGAGCCCAGCTTGGCAAGCGCGTACGTAAAGAACTCCATGTTCCATGCGCCGTGGAAGTAGCTGTAGCGCCCGCGGTCAATTCCGGGGGCAAGCTGGTTGATGACCACGTCGACACCGGCCATGTCCTGTCCTGCGACCGCGCGGAAGTAGTGCCCAGCGCCCTGACCCAGGCGCGTGTGACAACTCTTGTCCTCGATCACGTGGCCAATGTGCATGACGCCGTGCGCGCGGCACCAACCGCCAATCTGCTCGTCAAAGCAGCTGCGGTAGAGCTGCGTAGCAAGGTCCATATAGGCGTGGCGAACCTGGGCGCCGTTTGCCTCGCGCGTCCAAAGGCCGTGCAACTTAGCAAGCCAATTCTCGCCAAGCGCATCGCGCAGGCGGTGGGCAAGCTCGTTCGACCACGGCAGCGCTAGGTCGCCTCGCCCGATAAAACTGCTGGTAGAAGCATCGTCGAGCGTGGTGCCCTTCTCGTTCATAAAGCCGGGCTCATCGGTGAAAAAGCCCAAGATCGTTTTGCCAAACTCGTCGCTCAGATGCTCAAACGTGGGCTCGTAGACGGCGTCGATGAGCGCGTGGCACGAGGCGGCGTCGACCATGTTGATGTACTCATCGCGAAAGCCGGTCTTTTGGCTGGTGACGTACAGCTCGATCGTGGTGACACCGGCGGGGGCGTCAAAACGCAAGCGGGCGGGTGTGCCATCGTCTCCTTGCTCAACAGCGAGCGCAAGGTCGAGCGGCGCACCAGCGGCATCAAAAGCCGCCGCGCCCACAAAGCGCTCGGTGGGGTCCATGAGATTACCGAGCTTGATGGTCGTGGACGGCTGGGGACCAACGACCGTAATCGTGCGATGCTTGAGCACGGTCTTCTTGAGCGCGGGGTCGACGTCATCGCCTTCGAGCGCGCCGTTGGCATAGCCTGTGGGGAAGTGGGCGTCGTCGAGCAACCAGATCTTTAACCCCAGGTGCTTGCACTCGCCGATGATAAAGCGCAGGTCAGACCACCAGCCGTCGCGACAGAAATCGGGATGCGTGCGCGATTCCAGGCAAACCTCGTGGATGTCCGCCCCAGCGATCTGCTCCAGATACTCGGTGATCGTCTCGCGCGCCTCGCCCTTGAGCCACAAGAACGGAAGCACGTGGTTGTCGTAGGTGCCGCCAAGCACCTGCTCAAAATACGCCGTCATATACGCTCCTCCAAAACCAGCCTTTCTAATCCATTGAAGTTAGAGTACGCCGAGCGCGCCGCCCTGCTAATATCAAAACCACGGCAGAATATGACCAAATCAAGGATAGGAGCACTATGGAGCTCGCGCGTCTAGATAACCTGCTACTCGAGCTGACCGACAGTGAACGCGCCTATCGTGCGGGTGCCCATTACGACTGGAGCGATGCGCTCGGTCAAGGTAATCAGGCAGATATTGATGGCCGATACATTCGTAAAATTGGCAACCCAACGCTCGCCCTACGACAAGAAGGCATGCCCGATGGTCTATCGATTGTTCGTAACTCGCGCTTCAATCCCGTGCCGGAACATGTCCACGATTATGTCGAAATCAGCTATGTCTATCGAGGGCGAGCGCCGCAGATCGTCAACGGCGCGCCGCTCATGCTCGCTCAAAACGAGGTGCTCCTGCTCGATGCCGCCTGCCCGCATGCCGTAGGCGAGCTCGGCGAACACGACATTATGCTGAGCGTCATCATTTCGCGGCCAATGCTCGGCCGCAGCCTGGAGCAAAGCCTTTCGCCCGCAAGCGCGGTCTCGCGGTTCCTGCTCAACGCCCTCACGGACGAAACCGACCACCGCGGACACGTGCATTTCCATACGGGCGGCAGCCGTCGCGTGCGCCGCTACATGCAGGAGATGCTGTGCGAGCGTCTGGACCCCACGCCAGCGAGCCCCCAGATTGTCTCGAGGTTGTTCGAGCTGCTGCTGGTTGAGCTCATGCAAAGTTACGAGGCCGCGCTGCTGCAAACGGACGAGCCCGCACTGCCATCGGCGCAGGTCGCGGCTGCCATGGGCTTCATCGAGCGCAACGCCTGCGACTGCACCCTCGATGACCTCGCCCGCCACCTGCACCTGAGCCCCAACTACGCAAGCGCCCTGCTCAAGCGTCAGACGGGCCGCACATTCATGCAGCTGGTGCAGGAGAGCCGCCTGGCACGCGCAGCGACACTGCTCGACGCCGGCGCCACCGCGGAGGCGGCCGCGCGCGAGGCGGGTTATGCCAACATGAGCTTCTTCTACAAAAAGTTTGCCGAGCGCTATGGCTGCACGCCGGCTGCCTATCGTCAACGTTTGCCCAGATAAAACCGACCAAAATAAACCTGTCCCTTTTTGGCAGGTATCAGGAAGTGTCAGGGGCGGGGCGGCGGCAGGGCGCCGCTGCGAAAAGAAGTGTCGGGTTTGGCGCCCCCGCCTCCGCATGTCTCCCGCGTGGGCGATACTCGGCTTATCGACCCACGATGCAAAGGAGATGCTCATGGCAAACATCAAGTTCCCCGAGGGTTTCTATTGGGGTGGCGCTACCGCCGCCAACCAGTTTGAGGGCGCTTGGAACGTGGACGGCCGCGGCGCTTCCGTCGACGACCACTTCCTGGGCGGCAGCTACAAGGAGCCGCGTCAGGTCACGATCGACATCGACCCCAACCGCTTCTACCCCAACCATGACGGCATCGATTTCTACCATCACTACGAGGAGGACATCGCGCTGTTCGCCGAGATGGGCTTCAACATGTTCCGCATGTCCATCTCTTGGAGCCGCATCTTCCCCAACGGCGACGACGCCGAGCCCAACGAGGCCGGCCTCGCCTTTTACGATCGCGTCTTCGACTGCCTGCGCGCTCACAATATCGAGCCGCTCGTGACGCTCTCGCACTACGAGATGCCCTATCACCTGGTCGAGAAGTACAACGGCTGGGCGAGCCGCGAGCTCATCGGCTTCTTTGAGAAGTATTGCCAGACCGTCTTCGACCGCTATCAGGACAAGGTCAAGTTCTGGCTCACCTTCAACGAGATCAACTGCGGCACTATGGACATGGGCGCCATGATGGAGACCGGTCTGATCCAGGGCTTCGAGGGCCCGGCAAGCGCCATCAAGACCACCGCCCAGCAGCGTTATCAGGCGCTGCATCACCAGTTTGTCGCCAGCGGCCGCGTCGTGCGCTATGCCCACGAGCACTACCCGCAGTTTAAGATGGGCAACATGGACTGCTTCATCCTCTCCTATGCCGCCACGTGTGATCCGGCCGACGTGTTCGCCACGCAGCAGGAGATGAATACCATGAACTGGTACTGCTCCGACGTGCAGGTGCGCGGCAAGTACCCGTTCTATGCCAAGCGCTTCTGGGCCGAGAACGATGTCGAGCTCGTGATGGAGGACGGCGACCTGCAGGATATCGCCGACGGCAAGGTCGATTTCTACACCTTTAGCTACTACATGTCCGGCACCGTGGGCACCCACAAGGACCACGAGATGACCGAGGGCAATATGACCTTTGGCGGCAAGAACCCCTATCTGGAGTCCACCGACTGGGGCTGGCAGATCGATCCGCTGGGCCTGCGCATCGCGCTCAACGAGATTTACGCCCGCTACGAGATTCCGCTGATGGTGGTCGAGAACGGCATGGGCGCCTACGATGAGGTCGAGGAGGACGGCTCCATTCACGATCCGTACCGCATCGCCTATCTGCGCAGCCACATCAAGGCCATGGGCGAGGCCGTCGCCGATGGTGTTGACCTGATCGCCTACACCTGGTGGGGCCCCATCGACCTGGTGTCCGCCGGTACCGGCGAGATGCGCAAGCGCTACGGCTTCATCCACGTCGACAAGTACGACGACGGCACCGGCACCTACGAGCGCCGCCGCAAGGACAGCTTCTTCGCATACCAGAAGATTATCAAGTCCAACGGCGCTGAGGGCTTGGAGTAATTGAGTTCCGGCGATTGAGTTCCGGCGTTCTGACGAACGCCGGACCGGCGGCCGATTTCGTGACCACGAATGTCGACGACGACGGCATCTGGAACGCCTTCGTGCGCCTGGGGCTCATCGAGGGTTAATCAACAAAACGGGTGCCGATGGACAAAGACGTCGGCAGAGTTTTCGATTCGACTCCCCACCTTAGTTTTGGTCCAATTGGCACTATAATCACCATAGGCATGCGCACTACGTTGCGCTTAATCAAGAGGAGAAAACGTATGGGTCTGTTTGATATGTTCAAGAAGAAGGCTGAGCCCGCGGCTGTCGCTGCTCCGGCCTCCATCTCTGCTTCTGCCGGCGCCGACGTGCTGTGCTCGCCCGTCAAGGGCAAGGTCATCAAGATGGCCGACGTGCCCGATCCCGTCTTTGGTGGCGAGGTTCTGGGCAAGGGCTGCGCCGTGTGGCCCGAGGACGATCTGGTCTACGCTCCCTGCGACGGCAAGGTGACCGTCACCATGGGTCATGCCGTGGGCCTGCAGTCCGATAGCGGCATCGAGGTTCTGGTTCACGTTGGCGTCGATACCGTCAACATGAACGGCGACGGCTTCGAGGGCTTCGTCAAGGCTGACGATGTCGTTAAGGCCGGCCAGCCCATGCTCAAGATCGACCGCGCCAAGATTGCCGCTGCCGGCTACAAGGATTGCGTCGTCGTGGCCGTGTCCAACACCGCCGAGTTTGCCGATGTTGAGCTCGCCGTCGAGGCTGACTCTGCTGTTGCTGCCGGCGATGCCATCGTCAAGGTTGTTCGCAAGTAGGTTGCAACGTCCAAGGGATATTTTAGGGTGGTCGGATTGTCCGGCCGCCCTTTTTTATTAGAGGCTTTAGCCTGTGCGGGGCGCGCAGCGCGCCGCATCAGAAA
>CAUEQD010000023.1 GCA_959019945.1 uncultured Collinsella sp.
GCGGGCCGTGTTCCGCTATGCGGTTGTCAATTTGCGAAAGAAATTATGCGTCACCTCTCAACGCACCCATCGACCGTTCAGTATTCTTTGCGAACGCGACCACGTGCGCATTTGTCGAACAATCAAATGTCCGACAATGTCTGACGGAGCTGTCAGATATTCACGCACGAACAGGCGAGCTTCGCGAGCGATTGTAGGCAACTAGTAGCCCCAGCTGCGTCTTTGGCGCAGGTTCGACGTCTGACATCTTGAATGTCTAACGTTGAACGAAGCTGGTTGATAACAAGCAGGTGGAATAAACATGGAGCCCGACACCTCTCGCGCAATCGGCGCGCGGCAAGGGTCTGGCCCATCTCATATGTTGCCAACGCTAACGGTGAACCTGAGCGCCCGGGCACATTCTTTGTTGGCTGAAACCGGCATAGCAACTAGCGGAAGGCATCATCGAAGGAGTGTGCTGGAAAGCACCCGTCTCCTTAACTGTTAGAAATGCAAGTTAAAAATCTATGTGGCCAATGTGATACCGTTGAACCCGCGTATCGATACCGCCCAGCCATTCGCCTCGCCCCCATCGCACGCATCTTCATCCGGTCTGTCATTATTAATCTAACGATGCTTTGAGAAATGTAGGTGCTTCTAAATGTACTGTCGACTTCTTCTCAAACTAATCCTAAGAGACAGGGCCGTATGGATCTCTACGCTCGTTCTCGCTGCAGCCTTCTCCGTCCCCATTGCGTTCAATTCACCCATCTACGGGCCCTTCTTCATGAAGCAGGGCATGCAGAGCTTTGTCGACGCATTCAATACGCGCGCGCCCCAGGCCAGCGGCATAGACCTATCGCCAGAGCAGCAAGTCGACGCGGAGCTTGCAAGATACGCGAACGCCGCCCTCGCCGCTCAAACCGACGCCGCCTTTCTCGATTCTGCCGAGAGCTACTACGCGCTCATGGGCGAAGGCTTCCAATCCGGGTCCATCGTGGGAGACCGAGAGACCAATGACGCAGACCTCGCGTATTGCCGCGCCCTGAGCAGCTCCGGCATCACGGATATCCCGGCCTCCGCAAACGACCTGCCATTCCTTTCCTTCCTGCCCTACGCCATTGCCCAGGCGCCGTCCTTCCTTCCCTTCATCCCCTTCCTTCTCTCGTCGATACTCGTGCTCGGCGCCACAAGGCCCGGGACCCTGGCGGCAAAGGCGCCCGTGCCCAAATTCCGGCGCCTTATCCAGATCGTGTTTTCGATAATCGCCGCGGGGACCGCGATGCTCCTCGCCGGCCTCGCGCCCGGGGGCATTTACGCCTTGGCCCTAAACGGCTTCGGGCAGATCGGGTACCCGATCGCCTTCTTCCATAACGGCGCGCTCACTACCACGACCGCGGGAAACGTCTTCACGACCATACTTCTCGCGCTGCTCGCGGGTGGAACCTTGATATCCGTTTGTTCCGCCGTCCTATCGACCGCAACGAGGCGCGTCCTCGCAGGCCCCCTTACCTCCGCGCTGCTTGTCGCGGCCCCGGCATTCCCGTTATTGTCCGATTCGGCACTGGGGCATAATGCCGTGCTCGGGCTCCTGCCGCTGCCCGTGTTCTCGCCTATCGAGGCAACGGGTTACGTAGGATGCTTCCCGACAGAATTCATCGGCTCCGGTTCAGGCAGCGCATCGATGCTTGCCGTGGCCCTGGTATACGTCGCGGTCCTTTTCGCGGTCGGCGCCGTTGTGACGCGTTCGCCCAAACAGGCCGGACCCGCTAAAAAGCACCATGGGCTCGAGCTCCTGGACGTGAGCGTGGGATACGGGAGCACGACGATACTTTCGATCGGATCGCTTTCCTTGGGCCCGGGAACGGCGGCGGGGCTCGTCGCTCCCAACGGCTCGGGGAAAACCACCCTCCTGGAAGCGCTGTCGGGCCAATTTCCCACCCGCATCCGCTCGGGAAGCCTGGCGGCAGACGGAATCTACCAACGTCGATCAGCCGAATTCGCAGAACTCGTCTACCTGAGCTCTTCGGGCGGCGCGGATCTCTATCCCACGCTATCGGCCATCGAGCACCTTGCTTTCGTTAGGGAGGCGTGGAAATCGGCCGCCGACATCGACTCGCTCTGCGACTCCCTCGGAATCTCCCCATATCTCGACAAGCCGACCCGTAAACTCTCGACAGGAATGAAGCAGCAGGTAAAGCTTGCCATGGCGATAGCGACCGATTGCCCGTACCTCATCCTCGATGAACCGCTGAACGGCCTCGATCCGGGAAAACGGAAAACCTCCTGCGACGCGATGCGCAGCGAGGTGGAGCGGGGACGCAGCGTGCTCATCTCAAGCCATCTACTCGACGACCTGGCAGACCTCACCAACTCGTTCTACTTCATCGAGGCCGGACCGCTCGTGGAAAAGATCAAGTCGTCCTCGCAGACGCTCAAGCAGGAATACCTCGATACATACGAAGGAGGTGAATGACATGATAGGCAAGAGCTATGCAAAGATAGCGATTGTTGGCTTTGCACTTTGTCTTGCAATGGTGCTATGTGCATCATTTGCGAGGTTTAGGTCCGAGCAGTCGTTCATCGATGGCGCTGAAAACGGTTTTGGCATAGATGGGATGTATGTCAACGATGGCGCGACCAAGCCGTCTATGGCGATTCTTGCAGGCGAAGATATGGAATGGCAAATCTGTAATGACGATGGCTCTTGTATGAGTGGTCGTTTGGCCGCAACGAGCGACCCGAATTCGTTCGATCTTCTCGACGATGATGGAGCGGATTGCGGTTCTGTTCACCTTTCATATGCATCGCGAGACGGGATGGACGGCATTCTCTACGTCTCCCACGAGACTGGCGATTTCATGATGCGCAGGACTAACCGAGTGCCGGCTTTTATCGAGGAGTGAGAGTTCCCGGCGGCCTGCCGGTCAGGCCGCCGGGGTATCGAATCCCGCATCCATCCGTACACACACGGATGAATGCGGGAAGTATCCGGATGAAGTTGATAATCAAGGAAACAAAGCCGTTCTGCCTGGGACGGCTTTGGCCTGGACTTTAACTACAACATCGCAATCGACACTTATCAGCTCGCGCAACGCGCATGGCCAGATCTCGGACGCTGGTGCATGGGGGACCTTCGAGATTTACTAGACATCCAAAACAACGACGCACACCGCGTGCTCGCCGACTGCGAAGACGAGATGGCTGTCTACAATGCGATCAGAAACGGCGTGAAGTCCGGAGAGCTTTCTGTGGAACCGCCGCGCCGTCGCGCGAGCCGACCGGGCAACCCGGGCAATCTGGTCCCGGCTCTCCCGGTCGTATTCCTACGATATCGCCCCTAGATCACCAATGTGTCAGATAAAGAATGATGCAATGGTTATGATCACGCCTACTGCAGATGCAACGACTGCGCCTTTTTTCCTCTCCTTTAGTCCGACGAATAGGGTTGCCGTAAAGTAAAGGGCGGAAATGCAGTCTATGGCAAGCAAAACGAGTTCCTTGGGCGGTTTCAGCAAAAGGTCGCTAGCAAAGAGTAATGCAAGCAGGGCAAAGCCGATTGTGGTCAAGTATCTCGATTGATTTTGCGACAACATGGCAACTTCCTTTCAGAACATGCAAATGAAAAGTCGGTACGATGTCATTGCGGTTGCAAAAAAGCCGCCGCTAGGACCGGTTGTCACAAGACCGGCGATAACTTCAGCGGTGCCAACAAGCTAGAGATCGCGCAGGCAAGCCTCCTCCTTCGCGTTCAGCTTGACCTTGTGAGGGACGGGGCGGTTATTTGCAGATCCGTGAGAATCGCACCACGCCTTGGAATATGAATCCGTGCAGCGCCCGCGCTCAAAAGGGGATATATTGTAATTTTCGTCGTAGTTGTCTCCGACGTAGATCTCGCTGCTCTCGGCGGGAGATCCCTCGTCGGCATAGGCTGCCGCAACGGGCACAAATGGTGTCATGACAAGGGAGAGGCAAAGAGCTGCTGAGACGATGGAGGGCAGGCATTTCTTCATGGCTGGCTCCTTAATCTGGCCTTTGATAGTTACTCGATGTCGCCTCCTTCCGCTTTATATCCGTTGTATTTGGCGTATTTCTTTAATAAGGCAAGAGGTTCTTCCTCTCCTTCGGATGGGCCGATGATGTTTCCTTGATCATCCAGTATGAATACGGACGGAATATGCTCAAGTTCGTATTGGTCATACACGGTCTTATCTTAAGTATATGGGAAAGTCTCCTTCATGGACCGAGGCTTCTTCAATTGTGCTGTCCTCGGAAACAGTGAAAAGGTTCTTCCTTAAGGCTGCGAAATTATCAAGTTGTTGCATATCTTCTATGAGAGATTCGCAGTGCTGACACCACGATGCCCAGAACATCAAGATGTTTTCCTCATTAGGTTTTAGCTTGTTAAAATAATTGACGTTTCGGCCGAGGCTGAAATCTTGGCCCATTTTAATGGACAAAGATGAGGGATAAGCATCGTGTTGCGGTTTGATATTGACGGCGATTAAGGCGGCGAAACACGTCAGAGTCGCCAAAGTCAGTAAGGCGATAACGCATTTTCTCGGTTTCCAGCTCATGACAGATCCCTCTCTCATGGTGAAACGCATACGTTTTGAAACGGGATACCGCTTCGATTCGTTCCGGACGCGGATGTGGACGTAACTGGTCTCGGTGCCAAGTGCGATTTCAGTGCTGTATATGACTTAACGGGAATGTCCGAGCAATGCCGGAGTCTCCATCTGGATTGTTCCGACTGGAACATCAGCCCGAATACACTGCATAGCGACTCCAACAAGAACGTCCCCGGCGTAATCCTTCCTAAGGCATGGCAATATACAAGTTCAAGTGAACGCATGAAGGCGGCTCCCGATGGTTCGGGAGCCGCCTTCGCAATTCAACCTATGAGAAAACCGACTGTTAATTCAATTTGACCCAGATGGCGGGACGGACTCCGAGCACTTCGTCCTGCTCGTACCCGTCATCGCCAGATTCGATATCGCCCCACGAGTCCACGTAATTTACCAGGGGCTGCCCGTCATAGTAGGAATCGCTATAGTATGGGCTGCCGCTGTACTCCTCGACGGTAGAGGTCCACCATTCCTCATTTTCATTCCCGCCTTTCACCGACGTTGCGTACAGGAAATCCTCCGACGGGGCGCGTTCGAAAACCATGAAGGAGCCGAGGACGGTGACATCTCCGTCGATAAGGCCGCGCTCTGCGTCGCTGAAGGCATAATCCCTGAAGGCGCCGTTAAGATAGGCGTATAGCGAGCTGGACTTGAAATCGGTTGCGTCGCCACGCGTATCGAACGCCATCTCGTCGATGCACTGCTGGGTTACGAGAAGGGCCCGTCCGTCCTCCTTATCGACTACGACCCATCTGATCGGTCTGCCGGCGACCGAGGTACCCATATAGGTCGAAAGGTCTTCCGAATAGGTCCCGAGATCGACTGTCTGACCGATTGACTTGCTGTCGATTACCTCCTGCTCCGCCTTCATGTCCGCCCTCGCTTCGAGCATAGACGGCAGGGGTGAGATGGCGACCATGACGGCGAGCAGGACGATGCCCGCGACGGCCGCGACGGCTATCTTCTTCCTCCTTTTGGAGAGATTCGCAATCTTCGCGTCGGCCTCTCTTGCCTTCTCGCCCGAGTCCCCGTATCCCTGCTCGGCCAGCCTCTCGAGGTTTTCCTTGGCGGCCTCAGCTTCCTTCCTGTTGCCCTTCTCGAGTACCGCGACGCTCGTCTTGTAGACCCTGTCCCTTCTGGATTCATCCAGGAACGCGGCATTTTCCAGATCTGCCAGTTTCTCGCGCACGGCGCCGCAGTTCCAGCAGGTGCCGCGCCTGAGGTTCACCGCACCGCAGCCGCACTGCCACCATCCATCGTGCTCGGAATGGACGCCTGAGCATTTGAAGGTATCTGCCCCCATCTCGGAGAGCAGGACGTCGCGTTCCGACTCCTCGACCCCGTTGAGCGCGAGTGTCGCGGGGCTATCGATGTCAATCGGGTCGCCGAAGGACGTCTCGCCGTCCGCTCGGGTCACAACGGCACGCGAGCCGGTGATAACAGACAGCTTGATTCTCACCGCCTTGGGGCTGAGTACCTCGCCGGCGGGCAGGTCGGCATCTAGGAGCGAGAAGTCGACAGTCTCCGTCTCCTCTTCCTCGCCCTCGAGTCCGACCGTGAACTCTATGCGGCTGATGGGTTTCATCGATACGTTGACGATCTTTGTCTGGAGGAAACAAGCTCCCGTCTCGGTGTCCCTGGAGACCTGGACGGCCAGTACCCTGACGGGGCAGAGTTCCTGCCAGGAGGGGTTGGTGTCGCGGTAGACGATCTTGTACTTCGACATGTCTACACCTCGGGCAGGGCGTCTTCATCCGTTTTTGCGCTGGGCGCCGGCGCAGCTCGGTCTGGCAGTGCGCAGACGATCAGGCCGACCATGAGTGCCGTGCCGAAAAGGCCGATGAACCAGAGGATTCCCGCGCCATTGGTGTAATGCCCCTTGGCCCTGGCAATCTTAACGAGCACCGCCACGCCGCAGATGTTGGCGGCGATCGCCAGGAGAGGCAGGAAGAAGATTATCAGCTCCATAGTTCTCATTTTCGGTCCTTTCTTCTCGGCCGCCAGCTTCGACACCGGCGGTCATCCGTCACTTCCGATAACACCAATTCTACTGTCCTCACCTGCGAATTTGTTGAGCAACAAATTCGATTGTGTGAGCGGTTGATTGCGCCGCGAAGGCGTTTGGTTAATTACGTTTGCCGCTGCGGCAAGACCGATGCAGAAATCTGAAATAGCCCTACGCTCGGCGATGTATCTATAAACCCTGAACGAAGGGAGCCGCAAATGCATGCAGCGGCAATTAACCTTCGGGGGGGGGTATCTCCTAGGAGTACCCGCCTCCGAGGACAGTCAATCATCGAGTACGTCCTGGTCATCGCGATCATCGGCCTGGTTATCGTGTTCGCGGGACCCGGCGTGGCCGGAGCCATCCGAAACCAGTTCAACCTGGTCGGCAACACGGTGAACAGCGGGACGACCGGCGGCGTCGATGGAGGCGCGTCCGGTGGCGGCTCCACAGGAGCCGATTCCGCGACCGTCCAGGCGGCGGTCGCCAAGGACGCGAAGGACTGGACGCTCGATGAGCAGAAGGCCGTGGCAGAGGACATCGCGGCGAAGGGCGAGGCCTCGCCCGCCTACGCTAAAACGAAGGCTGCGATGGACGCGTGGACAAGGTGGTCAATCAAGCTTACGAACGGCGCGACGATGCGGTACCGCATCGTCGGCATCAACCACGATGACCTCGCAGACGGTTCGGGCAAGGCCGGACTGACGTTCCTCACGACCAACATTGTCACGGATGCCCAGAAAATGAACGCGAGTCACACGAATGTCGGCGGTTGGAAGAAGTCGAAACTACGCGAGCGCCTGAACTCCGGCGATCTCTGGGCTTTGCTCCCTGCAGAACTCGCGGGCAAGATTGAACCGGTTGAGAAGATGACCGACAATCAAGGCGGCGGAAAGGCTGGTGTCCCTACAGCCACGACTGACAGGGTATTCCTACTCAGTACTACTGAAATCTACGGCAATCTTGACTCGGACGGAACTCAGTATGAGCTCTATGCCGCCAAAGGCGTGACTCAGGATAACTATTCTGTCGTAGGGGTGTCCCGCGACTACTGGACTCGCTCGACGTATAAGTGGGATTCCGAGCAGTTCATGGTCGTTACCAACAGCGGAGAGCCTTTCCACAGTTATGCCGCGAACATAACTACCACTTATTTTGCTTGGTGCTTCTAGACATTTTGTCCTATAAGCCGACATGTGGATAAAGGCCCGCACAATCCTGCGCGGGCCTTTCTTTTGGCAGCCGAACGTAGGGGTTTGAGGTTCGTAGCACAGATTATCGGGTTGAAGAGAAATGGGGTCATACAGTGGCTCCCAGAGCGCTTGCCGCACTCCCCCGCCATTTCCTCTGCGTCATCGTATAGAGCCCATCCTGGTTAGCGTTTCGAGTTCAGGGCGTATGCGGTGGGTGGATAATGGATTCAACTCGATGACGGAGTTGACGGGAGCAAACATGGCGATGTGCGAGATCAAGTTCGATGAGGGCGAAAGGGCCTTGATTCAGGGCCGTGCAGATGCCGCTAGCATGTCCTTTTCCGAATTCGTGAGAAGGGCTGCGATTGAGAGGGCTGAGGACATGGCGGATATCGAGGCCTACAACGAGGCCTTGGACGGAGATAGCGGCACCCGCTACCCGATGGAGGAGGTCGCGCGCATGGCGGTGGAGGCCGATTGATTATCCGCACGCGTCGTCTGCTCGAACTTGATAAGGGCGTCGGATATCTGCCTGCTGGTGGGAAGCGCGAAGCGCTCTCTGCGCGACACAATCTCATCGAACATCGGGGCAAGGAACGCCCGGACCTTCGCCTCTTGGAACTGCGATGGGAGCGTTTCCTCCATCAGCGTCTTGAACTCTTCCGGCTTTACGCCGTTCAGGACAGCAAGCAGCTCGTCCATCTCATGCCCGTCGAGCAGGTACTCGACCGCCATGCACGACACCATGGCGTTGAAGTACCGCCCGAAAGACGCGCTGTCGCCCTCGAACAGTATCCCGCCGACTACGCCCGCGGCCGCTGTGCCGACCGTTCCGCCGACCATGCCGCCCGCGAGGCCGAAGATGGTCCCCACGCCGGGCGACACCGCCGTGCCGGCCGCGGCGCCGACCTTAGCCGCCGCGATTCCTGCCGCGGTGGCGCCGGCGATTCCCCCGGCGACCGAGGTGGCTAGGCATGCCATGTTCTGGGCGTACTGGGCGCCACTTGCCTTGCCCTGGAAGAGCCTGTAGGTCTCGGGGACTGAGAACACGGCGAGGGTCACCGCTGCCGAGACTGCATTGCCCCTTAGCATCTTCGCAAGCTGCTTGGAGGCGGCCGCCCCGCTTATGGCGGTCTTGCCTGTGAGGGCACGCAGGCCGTTGACGATCGTTGCGGACGCCTTGAATCCGAGCTTGCCGACCACCGCCTGGCTGGGTGCCATCAAAGCGTTGGAAAGCCCCGTTCTGGAGAGCTGCGAGACGACCATGTGCTGGGCGAAGGACAAGCCGAACACCTGGACGCCGGCGGCGATTCCCGCCTGGACGGCACCGGTGATATCTCTGGTTTCCCTGTACGCCATGAACGTCGTCGCTAGAAACGACAGGCCGAATGCGCAGGAGCACGTGACCGCGCCGGTCGCGGCGTCATACTTCAGCGATTCCGCCGTTCCCGGCTTGGCGAGGTTCACCGCCTGGTCGTATGTGAGCTTGCCCTTGCGGACGATCTTCTCGGCGTCCTTGGGGTCGCTGACGCCGGGGACCTTGCCTTGCCTGATCTTCTTCTCAAAACCGCGGAGCACCTGCTGGTACTGGTCTTTCGGGACCTCGAGCTGCATCGGCGTGCCGTCTTTCGCGAGGTAGCGATACTGATGGCTGCTCGGATCGAAGCATGCCTCGAGGGAGCCGCGTGCCGTCTTGTAGTACTTGGTCTGGATCAGAACGCCGTCGACGCTTCGGTCGGGGCCGTTCTTCGCGTTGTTCCTCCCCAGAATCTCGGCCTGGTGGCCCTGGAGCCTGTCGATGATGTTGTTCGCCTCCTCGGCAAGCTCTCCGTGGCCCGCTGGGTTGTTGACCGCGGCCCGTTGCTCGACGAAGACCTCCCCGTTGCTGTTGATGGTCGCCGCCGCCGCGACTGCCGCGGCTTTGACCGCCGTATCGTCCACTGCGGCAAGCCCGCTGTCGATGCCGGCGGCACGGTCATCCTCAAGTCCGCGGAGCGCCTGGCAGCGGGATACGAACTGGCCCCGGCACGCTTCGTCGACGGTGAGCGCGAGGTTGCTTTCACCGTCGGAGGCGAAGGAGCCTGGTTCGAAGTGCGCCCACTCGAAGTAGAAGAGGCGCGACTGCCTCTTTTCCTTCACCGGGACGGCGAACGCGTCGGCGTCGGCCTTGATGTAGACGCCCTTTTCGGTCATGGCGATGCCGCTGGGCCTGAGGTCGAACTCGGCGTCGGCCCAGACGACGGTCTGTTCCCTCGGTATCGGGAAGGCTGACTTCACCTTGGCGGCATTGGCTTCCGTCAACGGGAGCGGAGACTCCTGGAATGAGTCGAGTAGCTCCTGTGCGCGGGAGCCCTCAATCGTCCTTAAGGCTTCCTGCACCTTGGGCGCGTACTCCGCCTTCTCCGCATCGAGTCTTTCGGCCTCTATTTCGTCGAGGACGGCCTTCGCGCCGCCCGCCGCCCCTGCGACAGCCGCGCCCGCCGTTGTCGCCGCGTCCACGATCGCGGCGCCTGCCGCTACCGCCATTCCAGATGCTCCCTCGGCAATCCTGGCCGTCGCCTCGCCGGCGGTCTTAGTGGCCCTCTGAATCTCCTGTAGCGGGTCGAAGCCTTTGTCGAATATGCTCATGGACGATTCTTTCTCGTGGGTGAACAGACAGTTCGAATCGCGTTGTTTCTCATGCGAACGTCAGTATACTCTGCGCTTTATGCCTTTGGTTCAGCTGCCAGACTCGGCGCGGGAAACTCGAGCAAGATTGTCAAACATTGGGCGGCACAAGGGGGGGGCACCCACAATCGCCTCTATATCGACGAGGTGCGGCCGTGCGAGGGCCTCGAGCGGGCAATTGACTGCATTCAAGACACTCGGTTTTCTCCCCCGCCGTCATCGTTGCCGCAGCGGCAAGACAAAACGTGTCTCCCGCATCGCATCGTACGCTCCTGCACGCAATATCAACCCTTAAACGAAGGGAGTGTCGCATATGCATGCAGCGGCGCAGAACCTTCGGGGGGGGGGTATCTCCTAGGAATACCCGCCTCCGAGGACAATCGATCATCGAGTACGTCCTGATCGCGGCCATCATCGGCCTAGTGGTGATTTTCGCGGGGCCGCAGGTCTCGGGAGCCATCCGAAACCAGTTCAGCGAGGTCGCGAACACGGTCGATTCCGGCACCGACGGCGATAGCTTCATGAGTGCGGAGGAGAAGGCCTACCGCGAGGCGATGAAGAACGTAGCCCAGAAGGATGCCAAGGACTGGACGCTCGACGAGCAGAAGGCCGCGGCGACGGATATCGCCAAGAACGGCACGTCATCCGTGGTCTACGCCAAGGCGAAGGCCGCGATGGACGCGGGAACGACTTGGTCGATAAAGCTGACTAACGGTCAGACCCTTCAGTATCGCATCGTCGGCATCAACCACGACGATCTCGCGGACGGTTCGGGCAAGGCCGGGTTGACGTTCGAGGCGACCAATACTGCACTGGCTTCCCAGAAAATGAACGCCACGTACACCAACGTCGGCGGTTGGGAGAAATCGGAGCTCCGCGGCCGCCTCAACACCGGCGACCTCTGGTCGCTCCTCCCCACCGAGCTCCAGTCCAAGGTGAAGCCCGTCACGAAGATGACCGATAACAAGGGCGGCGGCAGCGCCGGCACTCCCTCGGCCACGACCGACAAGGTGTTCCTGCTCTCGGCGACCGAGGTCTACGGGGATGTGCAGTCCGATGGCGCCCAGTACGAGTACTACCAATCCAAGGGCGTGACGACGTCGAGATATTCCGGAGCTTCATCGAGCGGTGGTCACTGGACTCGCTCCGTGAGCCCGAGTGGCTCCGCAGCCTATCGTTGTACCCTTAGCAACGGCGACTTGAGCAGCAGCGTTGCGGCGTACATTGCGGCGAATGCCTTTTACGTGTTCCCCGCTTTCTGCTTCTAATCTCAGCCATAAAGCCCGCGCGATAGACGGGTGTCCGTAAAACAGTTAATCCTCCGTATGGCTTAGACCATGCGGAGGATTTGTTTATGTCTAATCTTCAAACTTGTTGGCGGCAAACGGTTTGTCAAAACCGTTTGCGGACGGCAAGTCCACAGGGGATAGCCGCATAAGCGGCGCAAGGGAGTGTAGCTCCCTTGACGGAACGAAGTGACGAAACATTCTCGGTCGGGCAGTTTTCTTCTGCTGACCGGGAATGAAGCTCCGCAGGACGCACTACTCTCGATAGAGAGTAGTGCGTCCTTTAGTTCCTAAAGGGATTTTCCGTTTTCGCTTTTCAGAAAATTCCTTTGTTATATTTGAACTGTCCATAGAGCATAAATCCCAAACCAACAACTACTCCCGGTAGGATGATAATTGCCATAGCGGTCTCGCTCCAAAACAAAGCAATGTACCCTAAGATAAAAGATACTCCCATTATAAGCGTGCCTGTGCCAACGACTTTTCCGTACTTAGGTATATCCTCTTCTTTTACTTTTCGTCTGTTGTACGAATGTATCGTACTGATATTACCTTTGATGTTTGTAATGCCAAGCACAGAAATAAACAACCCCAAAATCAATAATATCAAATTATCCATGCTGTCCTCCTAAAAATAGAATAGTTCTTCGAATTTCTTATCTAAGGCAATGCAAAGGATAAGAGCTAACTTTGCTGTTGGGTTGAATTGCCCTGTTTCGATAGAACTGATAGTGTTTCTCGACACACCCACCATTTCTGCAAGCTGTGCTTGAGAAAGATTTGCTGCCATACGAACTTCCTTTAAGTGATTTTTCAGATGCAACTGCTCTTTCATACTCTCACCTCTAAAAGGCGACGAATAAATCCGGCAAATGCCAAGACGGAAAGAATCAAAAATAGGATGGTTAGCACCAAATCACTTTTTCGTTTGCCAAGTTCTCTTGTCAATAGGTTTTGTGAAAAAGATACAGCTCATTCAGGAAATTCTGAACGCCCGAACTTTATTTGTCCAGGCGCTCTCAGTATCAGTCATAAATCAGCTCAAACTTCACAACTTTCTCTGCCTGTGCCTTGCAAGCGTTCATCTGCCGCACCCATTCCGTTTGGTTTTCGGCTTTCAGCTGTTCGGTCACACCGTTGCGCTTCACCAGCTCCGGCACGATCAGCTCCATGCGATTTCGTGCCGCTTCGTCAATCTCGGCGCAATACTGTCTTACGTACACCCAGCTATCTCGCGCGGGCTTTTCTTTTGGCAAGCGTACGAACCATTTTAGGTTCGTGGCACAGGTAGTCGGGTTGAGGAGATATGGGGTCATACAGCGGCTCTCAGAGCACCTGCCGCACTCCCCTGCCATTATCTCTGTGGCTCCCTCGTATGGAGCCCATCCTGGTTGGCATATCGTTGCAATCGCTCACTTGTCCACCGGTCAAGTGAACTACTGGAATAAATACAGCGACACGCTTGTTCGTTACAGTGGCTATATCGGTGTAAATCGCCGCGATAAATACAGCCCATTCTCGGCGTGTACCTGCTGCGCGCATGTAGAATCATATCGCGTTAATAAATCGGCTCAAGCGCGTGCAAAACGCACAAGTAACCTCAAAAAGCGATTATCGCGTAGGTAGATTTTTGGCACCCTGTTGCTTAATCAAAATTAAGCAATTGCTTAAAACAAAAAAGGTCAGGCACTAGGTGCCTGACCTGCAAACTTCTGGTCGGGACGACTGGATTCGAACCAGCGACCCCTTGACCCCCAGTCAAGTGCGCTACCAAGCTGCGCCACGTCCCGAAGCTTTTGTTTGTTGCTCTGCTCTCGCTCGCAACAGGGAGTATATTAACCCGAAACTTTGTACTTGCGCAAGAACTTTTTTATAAATTTTGAAGCAAGTCCAAAATTACATCTGCAAGCTGGGGTTTTGTTAGCACGGGAAGTTCTTGCGTGCCAGTTGCGCTTACAATCCAGGCCTTGTTGGTGTCGGTCCCAAAGCCCGAATCGGCGCGCGAGACATCGTTGGCGATAATGGCATCGCAACCTTTGCGGGCGAGCTTTCGCTGCGCGTACTCGACGACGTTATCGGTCTCGGCAGCAAAGCCGATCACGCGGCGATCGCCCTTTTGGCGTGAGAGCTCGGCCAGGATGTCAACGGTCTCGACGAGTTCGATTCGATCCAGGCGATCGTTGGCCTTTTTGAGTTTATGGTCCGCTGGGGTCGCAGGCGTGTAGTCGGCGACGGCGGCCGCACAAATGGCCGCATCGGCCGCCTGAAAGGCACCCAGCGCCGCCTGCAGCATCTCTGCGGCGGTCTGCACGCGCACACAATCCACGCCGCGGGGGACATCGAGCGATGTCGGTCCCAGCACAAGCGTGACCGCAGCGCCGCGGCGAGCAGCCTCCCCCGCCAGGGCGATGCCCATCTTGCCCGACGACCGGTTGCCAATAAAGCGCACGGGATCGATTGGCTCGTGCGTGGGGCCGGCAGTGATCACGATGCGTTTGCCCGCCAGGTCTTGCGGGACGGGATTGAGCACCTCGCAGACGGCCTCGACGATGTCCTCGGGCTCGCTCATGCGCCCCGTGTCCACGTCGCCGCAGGCAAGGTAGCCGCTGCCGGGTCCCACCACATGGACGCCACGGTCGCGCAGCGTGGCCATATTGGTCTGTGTCGCCGGCGCCATCCACATGCCGTTGTTCATAGCGGGTGCGATCACGATGGGTCGCGGCGTCGCAAGCAGCGTGGTGGAGATGAGGTCATCGGCGATGCCGTTTGCCATCTTGGCGATGATGTTGGCCGTCGCGGGCGCCACGACCACCAGGTCGGGCTCCTGCGCAAGCGAAATGTGGTGGATGGGGTCGGAGGGATCGTCGAATAGGCCCACAGCGACTGGCTCGCCCGTAAGCGCTCGGAAGGTGAGCGGCCCCATAAACTCCGTGGCATGCTCGCTCATAACGACCTTGACGCGCGCGCCGCGCTTTTGCAGTAGGCGCACGATATTGCACGACTTATAGGCGGCGATCCCGCCGGTAATGCCCAGCAGGATCGTTTTTCCCTCAAGTTGCATTGAATTGTTGGGTGCCGCTGTCATTGTTAGGCTTCCTTGCTGGGGAGCACGAGCAGGCGGTGGCAGTACGGGCAGTGCGTAATCTCACTACCGTCGTGGTTGAGGTCGCTCATGGACGACGCCTGCAACGCGGTGTGGCAGACCGTGGGGATGTTGCCCTTGATGGTCTCGACGGCCAGGCCACGGAACTGCTTGAGCAGACGCTCGTAGTCGGTGAGAACGTCGGCCGGCAGGGTGGCAGCAAGCGCGGTGCGCTCCTTAGCGGCGGCGTCAATCTGGGCCTGCAGGTCGGCAGCCTTGGCGCGGGCGGCCTTGGTATCGGCCTTCACGCCCTCCTCGAACTTGGCGATGATTGCCTGCGCGCGGGCCTCGCGGTCGAGCGCCTCCTTATGGGCGACAACGACGTCCTTGCGGGTGTGCTCAATCTTGTCCAGACGCTTGGCCAGGGTGGCGAGTTCATTCTCAAGGTCCTGAACCTCGCGGTAGTCGGAGCCGTCGACATGGCGCTTCTTGGCAGCCTCGATGGCGTTGTTGGTCTGAATCTCGGTGGTGTTGAGATCGTCGAGCTCAATGTCCAGATCCTTGCGCTGGGCGTAGAGCTTGGTCATCTCGGACTTGAGCTTCATATAGGTCTTGCGCTTGGAAGCGAGCTCCTTGAGCTCCGGCATATTGGCAAGTTCGCTCTTGTTGCGGGCGAGCTCCAAATCGATCTGTTGCAGCTTGAGTAGCGTAGCGCCGGCGCTCATAAGTTCTCTCCTTTTGTCACAGTCCACCATTGGCAAGGGTTCAGTATTTTAATCGCATGACGGGGGTCGACCCCGGCGTCAACTGCAGAGTTCATCAAGATATCCACGAACGGCTCTTCGGAGCGATCGTGACCGAGCAAGATGACGCCCAGACCGCGCAGAGCGAGGTCCTGCGCCACGTGATACCCGGACTCTCCGGTTACGATGACATCCGCACCGGCGGCGATGGCAAACTCGCCAAAGTCGCCGAGGGAGCCGCCCAAAATGGCGACGGTGCGGCACGGGCGCTCGGCATCGCCCCATACGCGCGGGTCGCTTCCGAAGGCCATGGCAGCACGGGCGGCAAGATCTCGCAGCGTGCACGGGTCGTTAAGCGTTGCAAGCGCGCCCAGGCCGGTCGCCTCGGGGTCGTCCACGTGTTCCAGCGAGCTCACGGGCGCGACGCCCAACAGCTCGCTCAAATACATGCGTGCCTCGTGCGAGCGGTCCAGGTTGGTGTGAAGCGAGATGATGCTCACGCCGCAGCGGGCGGCCTCGAACAGTGCTGCGCTGCACTGGGGGCGCGACGCATCCGCCGGGCAAAACGCCTCGGGCGCCTTGATGTAGATAGGATGATGCGTCAACAACACGTTGGCACCGGCCTCCTGGGCGCGGTGCACGTTGACTTCGGTCGCGTCGAGCGCGCAGGCCACGCCGGTAATCTTGGAGGCAGGGTCGCCCACGGAAAGGCCTACATGGTCCCAGCTCTCGGCTTCTGCCTTGGGATAGCGCGCCAGTAGGGCACGCTCGAGATCGGCAACAATCATGCGGCACCTACGATCGACAGCAGCGCCCGGGCAAAGTCGTCCAGATCGCCTGGATTCACGCGGTCATCGAAGGAAATACGCAGTGCGCCCAATGCCTGCTCGCGGCCAATGCCCATGGCACTGAGCACGTGGCTCGGGTCCATGCTGCCACTCGAGCAGGCAGAGCCGGCCGAAACCTCAAAGCCTGTGGCGTCGAGTTTAATGATGAGCTCTTCGGAGTCCATGCCGTCAACGTAGATCGAAACCATGCCGGGCAGGCGATTGGCCTGCGCGTAATCGCCCATAGTGGCATGAATGCGCGGATGGGCCGTGAGCGTGGCATAGAGCTTGTCAGATAAGGTCTGCAGCGTCGCGCGCTCCTGGGCTACGGTCGGCAACAGCGCGGAGGCGGCAGCGGCAAAAGCCAGCTGCGTGCGCAGGTCCTGCGTGCCGGCACGACGGCCGGCCTCCTGTCCGCCGCCGAAGATGCGAGGGCGCAACGGCGTGCGGCTCTTAAGGTAGAGCGCGCCAGAGGCCACGGGGCCGCCAATCTTGTGTGCGGCAACGGTCATGGCGTCAACGCCCAGCTCGTGTACATCGAGCGGGATATGCAGATAACCCTGGATGGCGTCGGTATGGAACAGGGCGCCCGCGGCGTGCGCGGCGGCCGCAAGCTCGCGGATGGGCTGCACCACACCGGTCTCGTTATTGGCAACCATAATGCTCACGAGCGCTACGTCATCGCCCAGCAAGTTGCTCAGCGCGGCGGGTTCGATGTAGCCCGCGCGGCAGGGCTGTACCAGGTCCACGGTAAAGCCCGCGGCTCGCAGCAGCGGTAGGTTGTCCAGGATCGAATCGTGCTCGATCGCCGACACGATCACGCGGTCGCGCTTGCGATCGCGCTGACGTGCGCCCTCGGCAAGTCCAAGGAGCGCCAGCTGGTTTGCCTCGGTACCGCCGTTGGTCAAGATGATCTCGGACGGGCGGACGCGCGCGCCAAAGCTGCGGGCAATCTCGCGACGTGCCACTTCTAGGCGCGCAGCGGCCTTGCGGCCGAGCGAATGCAGCGAGTTAGGGTTGACGCCGGCAAGCTCGCTGTCGTCGTACTCGCGCTGCGCAAGGAGCGCCTCGGCGCGCATGGGCGTCGAGGCGGCATAGTCAAGATTCACGGGTATGCGGTTTTGACCTGCGGTCATAAGGGTTTATGCCTCCTGTGCAGCTTCGTTGCCCAGCTTCTGCAGCAGCGCAACCTCGGCAGCGGGATCTTCGGACTTAAATACGGCGGAACCGGCCACGAGCACGTTGGCGCCGGCCTTGACGACTTCGGCAATGTTCTTGGAAGAAATACCGCCGTCAACCTCGATGAGGGGAGAAACGCCGTGACGCTCGCACATGGCCTTGAGCTCGTGCAGTTTGGCGATGGTACCGGGGATAAAGCTCTGGCCGCCAAAGCCGGGGTTCACGCTCATGAGCAGCACCATGTCGACAACGTCGATGATGCTTTCGAGCACGCAGACGGGCGTGGCGGGGTTGAGCACCACACCGGCCTTGACACCGCGCTGCTGCAGATGCGTGAGCGTGCGGTGCAGGTGCGTAGAGGCCTCGTAGTGCACAGTAATAATATCGGCACCGGCATCGGCATACCAATCGACGGTCTCGTCGGGATTCGACACCATCAGGTGCGCGTCGACCGGCACGTCGGTGGAGCGCTTGACGGCCTTAAGGATGTCAACGCCAAAGGTGAGGTTGCCGGTAAAGTGACCGTCCATGACGTCGAAGTGCACGTAGTCGGCGCCGGCGATCTTGTCGAGCTCGCCCTTGAGGTTGGCCATGTCGGCCGAAAGGACGGACGGAGCGATTTTAATGGAACTCATGGTAGTAGCCTTTCTGCGCTAGTCGGTGAGTCCGTAGAACTCTTGAGAGGGGACGCGGTCGGTAAGGATCTCGAGCGCCCTATCCAAAGTAACACCGTTGTAGAGCGTTTGCTCCACGGCAAAGGTGAGCGGAATGTCTACGCCCAGTGAACGGGCGAGCTCGCTCACGCTGCGGGCGGCGACGGCGCCCTCCACCACCATATGCGTGCGCGTCTGATACTCGTCGAGCGAAACGCCGTGGGCAAACTCGTAGCCAAAGGTGCGGTTGCGCGAATGCTCGGAGGTGCAGGTGGCAATGAGGTCGCCCATGCCGGCAAGACCCATGCAGGTCATGGCCTGGCCGCCGCGGGCGTGCACCAGGCGGCTGATCTCGGCCAAGCCGCGCGTCATGATGAGAGCAAGCGTGTTGTCGCCCGCGCCCGATCCGGCAGAGATGCCGCACACGATGGCGATAACGTTTTTCATGGCGCCGCAAACCTCGACGCCGGTCATGTCCTGCGATAGGTAGATGCGGAAGGCCGTGGATAGGAGCAGGTCCTTAAAGGTCTCCCCCACTTGCTGGTCTTCGCTGGCGATGACGGCGGCAGAGAGCCCGCCGCGGCAGATCTCCTCGGCATGGTTGGGGCCCGAGAGCGCCGCCACGCGCGACTCGTTGCCGATCTCGCTGGCGATGACCTCGCTCATGAGTAGTCCGGACTCGGGCTCGATGCCCTTGGTGAGGCACAGAACCGGCGTCTCGTCAGCGATGAACGGCGCCGCCTGGTGGCAGACGTCGCGAAGGTGCGTCGAAGGCACGGCGAAGATGATGGCCTCGACGCCGTCGAGCGCCTGGGACAGGTCCGTCGTGGCGACAACGTTTTCCGGCAGCACGTAGTCCACCAGATAGCGGGGATTACGGTGCTCGCCGTTAATGCCGGCGGCCGTCTGCTCGCTATGAGCCCACATGGTCACGCGCGCGGCTCGCGCGGCGGCAAGGCCGGCGACGGCGGTTCCCCAGGAGCCGGAGCCAATCAGCGCAACATTCATGACTCTCTCCTACTTATCGTCGGGCTCGGTGACGCGCTTGGTAAACGAGAGCTTGGACTCCTTACCGGTCATGAGCTTTTTGATGTTCGCGCGATGGGCCCACACTACGGTGATGCCGATCATCGCCATGCAAAACTTGAGGCCCAGGCTGCTGTACGGAAAGACCGTACAGGCAGCGATGGGAAGACCAATGGCGGCGGCAAGCGAGCCCACCGACACAAACTTGGTGATGGCAACGGCAACGATAAACATACCCAGCAGCGACAGACCAATGGGCCAGTACCAGGCAAGAATCACGCCCAAGCCCACGGCGATACCCTTGCCGCCGTGGAAGTTAAGGTAGGGCGAGAAGATGTGTCCCCACACGGCAGCCAGGCAAATGACGCCGATCATCCAGTCACCGGCGGCGCCGGGAGCCATGATGCTCGGCGGAAAGCCATAGCCCACGCTCGCGATGAGCGGACGCGCGATAAGGACGCAGATGGCGCCCTTAAGGCAGTCGAACAGCAGCGTGAGCGCGGCCACCTTGGGGCCGGCTACGCGCAGGGCGTTGGTGGTGCCGATGTTGCCGGAGCCCGCCTTGCGAATGTCGGTGTGGTTGAACACGCGGCCCAGGATCAGGCCAAACGGAATCGCCCCGATAAAGAACGAGACCACGGCGCAGATGGCGGTCAGCAGGATCGGATTAAGCATCCTTTTGCTCCTTCTTCCTAAAGAAGAGTCGAATGGGCGTACCGGCGAAGTCGAAGGTCGAGCGCATGCGGTTCTCCACGTAACGCTGGTAGGTGTCATTGACCAGGTCGCTGTGGTTGACGAAGAACGTGAACGTCGGCGGGTTGACGCCCGTCTGGGTCACGTAGTGCATGCGCAGGCGGCGCTTGCCGTCCACCACGGTATGACCGAACTCGCGCAGGTCGGTGAGGAACGTGTTGAGGCGCGAGGTGCTGATCTTTTGCGAGCGCGTCTTCTCGGCGGCATCGACCATCGCCCAGATCTTCTCGACGCTGCGGCCGGTCAGGGCAGAGATGCGCAGGTACTGGGCCCAGGGAGCCATGACGCCCAGACGGCGGTCGATGGTCTCCATGCAGGCCTCGCGCTTACGGTCGTCGTCGAGCAGATCCCACTTGTTGAGCAGCACCACGATGGCGCAGCCGCGCTCGATGGCCAAGCCCATGACCTTCTGGTCCTGCTCGGTAACACCCACGGAGGCGTCGACGACGAGCAGCGCCACGTCGGCGCGGTCGATGGCGCGCAGGCCGCGGACCATGGAGTAGTACTCGATGTTCTCGTACACGGTGCTCTTCTTGCGAATGCCCGCGGTGTCGACCATGCGGTAGTGCTTGCCGTTGCGCTCGACGACGGTGTCGATGGCGTCGCGCGTGGTGCCGGCGATGTTCGACACGATGGAGCGGTCGGCGCCGAGAATGCGGTTGAACAGCGACGACTTACCGGCGTTGGGGCGGCCGATGATGGCGACGTTCAGCGCGTCGGGGAACTCGTCGGCGATCTCGTCCTCCTCCTCGGGCAACAGGGCCACGATGTCGTCGAGCAGGTCGCCCGTGCCGTGGCCGTGCAGGGCCGAGAGCGGCGTGGGCTCGCCGATACCGAGCGAATAGAACTCCCAGATGCTGTCGTTCTCGCGATCGGGGTTGTCGAGCTTGTTCACCAGCAGAAAGACTGGCTTGTCGCAGCGCTTGAGCATGCGGGCGACCGACTCGTCCTCCTCGGTGACGCCGGTGCGGCCGTCGACCACAAACAGGATGACGGCGGCTTCCTCGGCGGCGGCGAGGGCCTGGTCGCGAATGGACGTGGCGAAGACGTCATCGCTCTTGAGCGGTTCGATGCCGCCCGTGTCGACGATGGTGAACTCGCGGCCGTTCCAATCGGCCGTGTGGTACGAGCGGTCGCGCGTGACGCCGCGGGACTCGTGGATGATGGCGTCCGAGGTCTGGGCCAGGCGGTTAACGAGCGTGGACTTGCCCACGTTGGGGCGTCCGACGACGGCGACGATAGGTTTCATCTGCTCTCCTTTAATGGGTAGGGTCAGTGGAAGTGCTAGAGTCTGCGGGCACAATGCCAAGGATGTGCTCCAGGGTATCGAGCAGCTCATGCGGCATGGTCGACACCACATGAACCTCGGCTCCGCGACCGGTAAGGCTTGCGAGTAAATCGTCACGATGATACTCGTCAAGCGTCATGCCGTCAGCGTTGAACATGAGCTTAGGCACAAAGAGCATAACCCCCGACAGATCTTGGGGCAGCTGCTCCAGAATGTCACACGCGACGATGAGGCCGGTCACGTCCACGTTGCCGCCAAAGTAGCGGTTCTTGATGGCTGTGACGGTGCCGCCGAGACCATGCGGCGACTCCACAAAGCGCGCCACGGTGTCGCGCGCGCTGGCGCCGGAGAGGCACAGAAGGCGCTGGTTGCGCTCGGCGATGCCAGCGCGGACGCGGGCCAGACGCTCGGCGTCGGCGGCAAGCACGTCGTCGGTCTCGTCCAGATACGAGCGGATCATGCCGATGCCGTCGTAGTACTGCGGGTAACCGTCGTAAAAGTCTGCCTCGGGAGGATCGATGCCGGCGTCCAGATAGAACTCGTCGCTCATCTGGAAGGTGTGGCGGCCAAAGCGCTCGTAGGCACGGTCCTGGAAGGGCCTGATCATGGCGATGGTCTCGCGCGCTAGCTCGGGCTTGTCGCTGTAGGACCAGCTAAAACGGTTCTGGTGTTTGGTAAAGCCGAGCGGCACGATGCCCAAGCTGGTAATCTGCTCGTGTTCCTCGCAGTAGCGCAGGGTCTTTTCCAGCTCCTCGCCGTCGTTCATGCCGGGGCACAACACGATCTGCGCGTGAATCTCTATGCCGGCGGCCATGATTGCCTCGAGCACTTCCATGCCGCGCTGGGCGTTGCGGCCCATCATGCGGCGGCGGACGTCGGGGCTCACGGCGTGGACCGATACGTTCATGGGGCTCATGTTGCGCTGGATGACGTTTTGCACGTCCTCGTCGGTGAGGTTCGTGAGCGTGACGAAGTTGCCCTGCAAAAAGCTCAGGCGGTAGTCGTCGTCGCGAATATAGAGCGTTGAGCGGCCGCCCTTGGGCAGCATGGTCATAAAGCAGAACACGCAGGCGTTCACACAGGTACGCATGCCATCGAAGATAGGGCCATCGAACTCAAGGCCCCAGTCCTCTCCCGGGAAGCGGTCGAGCTCGACGGAGGTGACGGTGTTGTCGCGTGGGTCGAAAACCTCCAGGTCGACGGTGTCGTCGTCGGCTTCCCAGAGCCATACGATCATGTCGGTGAGCGCCTCGCCGTTGACCGTGAGCACGCGCATGCCCGGCTCAATACCCACATCCCACGCGGGCGATTCGGGACGCACGTTCTTTACGAGCGCGCCCTCACCCGGCTCGGGGTCGCGGCTGCGCCCGTAATCGGCCACCTCGGCGGCGTATGCGGGTACGGTCTGGTCCATGGTTAGCGGCAAAGCTCCTTGATGCGCGTGACAGCGCGTTCGATGTGTTCTTGCGGGGTGGAGGCTCCGGCGGTGATGCCGATGTGGCGCGCGTTGGCAAACCACGTAGCCTGGAGCTCGGAAGCTTCTTCGATGTGATGCGTGCGCTCGCAGGCGTCTGCGCAAATCTGCGCCAAGCGGCGGGTGTTGCCCGAGTTCTTGCCACCCACGACGACCATGCAATCACAGCGTTTGGCAAGCGATGCGGCTGCCTGCTGGCGCTCGCTCGTGGCGGCGCAGATGGTGTTGATCACGCGCAGCTCCTGTACGCGCGGGGTGATGGCAGCCACGACCTCGGCGAGGTTCTGCGCGGTCTGGGTGGTCTGCACAACCAGGCCCACCTTGCCCTTGAGCGACAAGGCGTTGGCGTCGGCGGCACAGCTCACGACTTGCGCATCATTGCCGGCGTGGCCCAGGATGCCCTCCACCTCGGGATGGCCCGGCTCGCCTACGACCACCACGCGGTAGCCCTCGCGCACCAGGCGCTCGGCTGCCATATGGACCTTCTTCACGTAGGGGCAGGTGGCGTCGACCACGTTGAGGCCACGCTTGCGGGCAGCATCGATCACCTGCGGCACCACTCCGTGCGCGCGAATGATTACGGTGCCCGATGCGGCGTCGTCCAGGTTCTCGGCCAGGCCAACGCCTGCCTCAGCAAGCTCGCGTACCACGATGGGGTTATGGATGAGCGGCCCCAAGGTATGGACCTGAGCGCACTCACCTGCCTGCGGTGCGGCGGCTAGCGCCATATCGAGCGCGCGCTGCACGCCGTAGCAAGTGCCGGCGTGGGCTGCGATCTCGATGGTGGGCGCGCCGTCCTGATCGGACGCAGTCACGGCGGTGTTCGTCACGTTCTCGCTCATGGCTAGAACCTGCCCGGATGTTCGGCGCACAGCTCGTCTCGCATGGCGTAGACGCGGTTCATGGCCTCGGACTCAAACCATTCCAGGCGCTCCGTGCGCTTAAGCCCGGCCGGTGCGTCGGAAAGCGAGACAGCCTTGCCGGCGCGGATCCAGCATTTCTTGGGACGCATGATCTTTTTGCCCGCGGGCGTGATGTCGGACCAGCCGCAAATGGCGAGCGGGTTCACAGGTGCCTTGCCCATCTGAGCGATGAGCGCAAAACCGCCGTGGACCTCGGGTTTGATCTCGCGCGAGCGGATGCGCGTGCCCTCGGGGAAGATCAGAACGTCCTCGCCGCGCTGCAGCGCATGCTGGGCGGCGCGCAGGCACTTCATATCGGCAGTGCCACGCTCCACGGGGATGCCGCCAACGCGGCTAAAGGCCCAGCGCACAATCTTGCTCTTGGCGAACTCGGACTTAAAGATGGGACGAATGCGGCGCCCCCCAAAGAACAGCGCCGTCTCCACGGCCAAGAGCTCGGCCATCGAGGTGTGGTTGCAGATGACCACGCTGCCGCGGCCTTCCTGGCGCTCAAACAGAAGATCGGCGTCCTCGACCTTCCAGCGCCACATGAGCTTGGAGAAGGCCCAAAGGATGGCCATGACTACGACGACGGTGCCGCGGATGAGCGCTGGAAACTCGGCGTAGGGGGCGTTGTAATAGTCCTCGGGCGTCTGCTGAAACAGGCGCATGGGCTACCTCCTTTGGTTGATAAGGTCCTCGATTATCGAGACGACCTCGTCGATGGTGTGGGCGGTGGAGTCGACGTGCACGGCGTCCTCGGCGGGCACGAGCGGGGCGACCTCGCGGCTGCTGTCAAGCTTGTCGCGCTGCCTAAGGGCGTCGAGGGTCTCGTCGACCTCGGCCTCGAGTTGCGCGGGCGTGAGCGGCTGGGCGTCGTTTTGGTGACGCTGCAGCACGCGGCGGCGGGCGCGCTCGCGCGGGTCGGCGGTCAGGAAGACCTTGACCTGCGCGTTAGGGAACACGACGGTTCCGATGTCGCGACCCTCGGCCACGATATCGCGGTCCTCGGCGGCGCGGCGCTGATGGATGAGCATGGCGGCGCGCACGCCCGGGTAGGCCGAGACCTTGGACACGTTGGCGTCGACCTGCGGGGTGCGGATGGCGGCCGAAGCGTCCTGGCCGTCGATGGTCAGGCGCGTGTCTTCGCCAGTGCCGTTGGTAAAGCGGATCTCGATCTGCTCGGCGAGGGCGTCGATGGCCGCCTCGTCGTCCAGGTCGATGCCGCGGTCGAGCGCGGCGAAGGTGACGGCGCGATACATGGCGCCCGTGTCGAGCTTGTTAAAGCCCAGCTGGCGGGCGATCTCCTTGGCGATGGTGGACTTGCCGGAACCGGCGGGGCCGTCGATGGCGACGATCATGCAATGCTTCCTTTCGATGGTTGACGTGCTGGTATGGTTCGCGGGCGTTGAGGCGCGGCGGGTTGCCTAGCCCGTGTAGCGCTCGCGGTAGGTGTTGCGCTTGGGTGCGGAGCCGTGGCTGCCGTGGTGACGCGTGCGGCTGGCGGGCGTGTCTTGGGGCTTGTCGCCGTTGCGCTTTGCGCTCGCCTGTTTGGGCGGGATGCCACCGCTTTTGAGGATCTGCACCTCGCGGTCGGTGAGCTCGCGCCACGAGCCCTTGGCCACGTCCTTGAGCTCCAGGCCGGCAAAGTTGCAGCGGTGCAGACGGATCACCGGATGATGAATCTTGCTCAGCATGCGCTTGACCTGATTCTTGCGTCCCTCGCGGATGATGACCTCGACGGCAGTGGTGCCGGGCTTGACGCCTTGCGGCGCCACTGCCTCGGCCTCGCGCGCGTTAATGACACGGCAGATTGCCGGCTGGCACAGGCCGTCGTCGAGCTCGATGCCACGGCGGAGCGGTTCTAGATCGCGGTCGGTCAGTCGCCCGTCCACGAGCGCCTGGTAGGTCTTGTAGACGTGTTTGCTGGGGTGCAGCAGGTCCTGCGATAGGTCGCCGTCGGTGGTAAAGAGCAAAAGGCCCGTGGTGTCGCGGTCCAGGCGACCCACCGGGAAAAGTCCCGGAAAGCGGTCGCGGGGGACCAGGTCGGCCACACAAGGGCGCTCCTGCGGGTCGCTCATGGTGGTGAGGTAGCCGGTCGGCTTGTAGAGCATCAAGTACACGGCGCCTTGGTTGAGCTTGACGACCATGCCGTCGACCTCGATGTGGTCGCGGTCGACGTCGACCTTGGTGCCCAGCTCGGTCGCGACCTGGCCGTTGACGGTCACGCGACCGGCGGTCATCAGGTCCTCCGAGCCGCGGCGGCTCGCCACGCCCGCGCGCGCCAAAAAGCGCTGCAGGCGCATGGTGTGCGGATAGACGGACTGGGCGTCGGTTGCGGGTACTGCGTTGCCCATGGCACGCGTCTCCCCTACTTCGTTAGTCCTCGTCATGTAAATCCTCCGAGGGGTCGTCGACGACCAGGGTCTCCAAGTCCTCGACTGCCTCAACATCTTCAACATCGGTATCGAGCAGTTCGCGCTCTTCGTCCAGGTCTTCGGCCTGCTCCTCGAGCGTGGACTGAATACTGCGGCCGCTCAGGCGCTCGCGGATAAACTGACGCGACTGCTCGTCGGGGGCAAACTGCTCCAGATCGGGCAGATCACGGGTGGAGCGCAGGCCGAATTTTTCCAAGAAGGCGTTGGTCGTGCCGTAGATGATGGCTTGACCGCGCTGGGGGTCGCGGCCGAGCTCACGCACCAGGCCCTTGTCGACGAGTGACGCAATGACGCCGTCGGAATTGACGCCACGGATGCCCTTGACCACCTCGCGCGTCACAGGCTGGTGGTATGCGATGACGGCCAGGGTTTCGAGCGCCGCTTGCGACAGCTTTTGCGTGTCCCAGCTCAGCACGTAGGCCTCGACCACGTCGTGGTAGGCGGGGTGAGTAAACAGGCGCCAGCCGCCGGCGACCTCGCGCAGCTGAAAGCCGCGGTTGGCCTCCTCATACTCAACCTTGAGCTCGGCGAGCAGCGACGCGCATTCGCCCGGGGCGATATCCAACGCACCTGCCAGCGCGGGTGCGCTCACGGGGTCGCTCGACACCAGCAGCAGCGCCTCGAGGGCGCCTTTGAGGCTGTTTGCCTCCAGCGTGGAAAGGGTTGACATGGTTGCGGCTCCTATTCGGTGAGCTCGGGGCCCTCGCCGGGCACATAGGCCTCGGCGCCCTCGACGCGGTTGATGCGGATGGTTCCAAAGATCTCGTCCTGGCTCAGCGTGAGCGAGCCGCGCTTGGCGAGCTCAAGCATAGCTAGGAAGGTGACGACGAGCTGCTCGGTGGTGGCGTCGCCGTCCAGCAGCTCGCGGAAGGTGCAGGCTTGGTGTGCCATGGTAAAGCGGTCGACCGAGGCCACCGTCAGGTCGAGCGGCACGCGATGCGGTGCCACGTGCTCGGCCTCCAGCAGGAAGGTCTGGCGTTTGCCGTCCAGGTCGGCGCAGATGACGGCGAGGCCGCGCAGGGTAATGCCGGCCAGATAGTCGGGCATAAGGCCTAGGAACTCGGGGTCGGGGCCGGCCACGCGCGGATGCATGCGGCTCTCGGCCTGCATACGCGCGCCAAGGGCTGCCGCCGCGCCCTTAAACTGCTTGTAGGCGATCAGACGCTGGATCAGGACCTCGCGCAGGGCGTCGCCGTCGAGCGCACTGAGTTCCTCGAGGTCTTCGTCGTCCTCGTCATCGTCGACTGTCTTGCGCGGGGCCTCCTGGGGCACCAACGAGGCGGCCTTGATGTCCAAAAGAGTTGCCGCGACCAGCAAAAAGTCGCTCGCCACGTCCAGGTCCAGCGCCTCGATGCGCTCGGCCTCGGCAAGGTATTGCTCGGCTACCTCGCTGATCGAGATGGCACCGATATCAACTTTTTGGCGGGTTACCAGCTGCAGCAGCAGGTCGAACGGTCCGCTGTAGACCTGCGTCGACACGCGATACGACATATTCGACCTCCTTTGACGGCGCCTTCGCGGCGCGGTTTGGGTGCATGTTACGACCGCTTTGCACGGTCGACCTGTTAGTTTACCTTAGATGCCGGCGATTGCGAAGTTGAGCAGCTGCTCAGCAAGCGGATACACGGTAACGTCGAAATAGCGGCCGATCACGTCGATGCCGGTCCACATGGGCAGCAGGTACAGCACCAGGATGAGTATGGGCATAGCGTATTGCTGCAGGCGGTAATAGTTGTTGAGCGCCTTGCCCTTGAGGAAGGGCACGATGATCGACGAGCCATCGAGCGGCGGAATCGGGATGAGGTTGAAGAACGCAAGCGACAGGTTGACCACGATGAACGTAGCGCCGAAATTCATGATCTGTGATGCCAGGGCAAAGGACATGCTGGTGTAGAGGCTGCCATAGGCCAGGCGCATGAGGACCGCGGCAAGACACGCGAGTGCGATGTTGGACGCGGGGCCGGCCACGCTCACCAGGACCTCGTCGCGCTTGGGGTGCTTGAGGTTGTTGAGGTAGACGGGCACTGGCTTGGCGAAGGCGAACACCGGGCCGCCGGCGGCAAGCATGAGCAGAGGCAGGATGATGGTGCCAAACGGGTCGATATGGTTGAGCGGGTTGAGCGAGACGCGGCCACGGGAGCGGGCCGTCTTGTCGCCAAGCGCCCAGGCCGCGGCTGCGTGCGCGCTCTCGTGGATAACGATGCCCACGATGACGGCGACCGCGCTGGCGAGTAGGTTCATGAGGTAGCTGCCGGACATGTCGATCCCCTAGCGGACGCGGCGCGAGGCGCGCGTGAGCAAGTAGTCGGCCACAAACAGGATGACGGCCACGATGGCGTAATCCAAGCGGAACACGCCGCCAAAAGGTGAAGTGATGACGCCATAGCCGGCAATGGCGCTCGGCAGTGCGCGAGAAAGCTCAACGACAAAGCCCACGATCTGCAGCTTGGCGGTGAGGCCGCTAAAGCACAGCAGCACGGTCATCGCGCTCATAAAGATGCCGCAGATGCGACAAGCGATGGCGATGATGCTCATCGCCACGGCAGCGGCCTTACGAGAGTTCACGCGCGGTCTCCTCTTCGATCTGGGTGGAAAGCTCCAGCCATTCGTCTTCGAGCTTGGGCAGCTCTTGCTTAAGGCCGTTATATTCCCCCAGCGCGGCGTTGAACTTATCCTGATCGGCATAAAGCTCTTCGCTCGCCATCAATTCCATAAGCTCGTCATAGCGGGCACGCTTTTTGTCCAGCTCTGCCTCGATCTTCTTGAGCTGGTTGCGCACGCCCTTGAGCTTTTTGTTGAGTGCGGCACGGGCCTGGGCCTCGGCGCGCTTTTGCTCCTTGGTCTTTTTGCCCTCGGCAGGCTTGGAAGCGGTGGCGGGAGTGTCGGGCTGGGCCGCGGTGACCTTGGCGGACTTGGTCGCGGCCGGTGCACTCTCCCCTGCCGCCTCGGCGGCGGCGCGGGCTGCGAGGTCCTCGCGCTTGTAGAGGTAGTAGTCGTAGTCGCCGTCATAGACCGTGACCTTGCCGTCGCGGATGTCGATCACGCGGTTGGCCACGGCGCGCACCAGGTGCTCGTCGTGGCTGATTAGCACGATGGTGCCGGGGAAGTTTTGCAGGGCGTTCTCGAGCATGTCCACCGAGTCGATGTCCAGGTGGTTGGTGGGCTCGTCCAGGCACAGGAGCGCCTCGGGGGCCATGAGCATCTTGGCGAGCGCCAGACGCGCCTTTTCGCCGCCGGAGAGGACGCGAACCTGTTTCTCGATGGAATCGTTGTCGCTAAACAGGAAGGCGCCCAGCAGGCTGCGCTGCTGCGGCACGGTCCACTTGGGCGTGACGGTGTCGATCTCTTGCAGGACTGTGTTGGACTCGGTCATGCCCTCGAGTGCGTGCTGGGCGTAGTAGGCCACGCCCACGTTGGTGCCCAGTTCGCGGGTGCCGGTGGTGGGTGGCTCCAGGCCGGCGAGGATCTTCATGAGCGTGGACTTGCCGGCGCCGTTGGGGCCGACGAGCGCCACGTGCTCGCCGCGGTAGAGCTTGAGGTCGATGTCGCTGTAAATGTGCTTATCGCCGTATGACTTGGAGACGCCCTCGAGGCCCACGACCATGTCGCCGGAGCGCGGCGGGTCGGGGAACTTAAAGTCGATGTGCTTGTGGCCCTCGGGCAGGATGACGAGCTCCTTTTTGATCTGCTCGATCTTGCGGATGCGCTCCTGGGCCTGGGCGGCCTTGGTGGGCTTGTAGCGGAACTTGTCGACGAAGACCTGCATGTGGGCGATGTCGCGCTCCTGGGCGGCGCGCTTGGCGCGCATCTGCTCCAGGTTGTCCTCGCGCTGCTTGAGGTAGCTGCTGTAGTTGCCGGTGTAGGTGGTCACGCGGCGGTTCTCGAGCGCGGCGACGTGGTCGACGCAGGCGTCCATGAAGGCGCGGTCGTGGCTGACGATGAGGACGGCGCCGTCGTAGTTGGCAATAAAGCCGCGCAGCCACTGGACGCTCTCGAGGTCCAAGTGGTTGGTGGGCTCGTCCAGAAGCAGCAGGTCGGGGTGGCGCAGGAAGAGCTTGGCGAGCGCGATGCGCATCTGCCAGCCGCCCGAGAACTCGGAGCACGGGCGCTCAAAGTCGGTGACCTTAAAGCCCAGACCGGATAGGATCTTACGGGCGTTGCTCTCGAGCTCGTAGCCGCCCAGGTGCTCAAAGCGGTCCTGGACCTGGCCATACTCGTTAAGGAGTGCGTCGACGTCCTTCCCCTGTTCGGAGAGCTCGGTGATCTGGGCCTGCAGCTCGTTGGCGCGCTCGCCCATGCGGCGGATTTCCTTGGCAGCGGCCATGACCTCGGCGAGAATGGTGGTGTCCTTTTGCTCCAGGTTGGTTTCCTGCTCTAGGTAGCCCACCTGGCAGTCCTTGGCGTACTGGACCTGGCCGGCGTCTGGGCTGTCGATGCCCATGATGATTTTGAGCATGGTGGTTTTGCCGGCGCCGTTGGGTCCCACGAGCGCGAAGCGCTCGCCGGGGTTGATCTGGAAGGACGCGCCGCTAAAGAGGACGCGTGCGCCGAAGCTTTTTTCGATCTTGTCGACCAGGAGGATCATGGTGCCGCCTTTGACCTTGTGTGCCAATATGAAAAAAGGCCCCAACTTGCGTTGGAGCCTCATTCAATGCTCGGGTGGAGACGAGGGGGATCGAACCCCTGACCTCTTGACTGCCAGTCAAGCGCTCTCCCAGCTGAGCTACGCCCCCGTGCGAAGAAGTACTATACGGGAACTCGGACGGCGATGCAAGGACAATTTTGGAAAAACTTTCGCCGGCGCATCCCGCGCGGTAGCCCCAAGGCGTCCAGAAGCGGGCAACCTGGCCGCTTGCTGGCAGATATTGTTGCCTTTAAAAGCAAGCAGGCCAGACAAATTGCCTGGCCTGTTGAAAAACCTGGTGGGCCCTCCGGGATTCGAACCCAGAACCCAGGGATTATGAGTCCCCTGCGCTAACCGTTGCGCCAAGAGCCCTTGTAAGTGATGAACTCGCACAGCCTTAGTAAAGACAATCTTGACAGTTCGCCACGTCGAAAAATACTACCATGCGATCGATGCTCATTCAACGCACGATCTTTCTCGTGGTCTTCGAGCGAAGTAGTATTTGACTGATATGAAAAAAGGCCCCAACTTGCGTTGGAGCCTCATTCAATGCTCGGGTGGAGACGAGGGGGATCGAACCCCTGACCTCTTGACTGCCAGTCAAGCGCTCTCCCAGCTGAGCTACGCCCCCGTGCGAAGAAGTACTATACGGGAACTCGCACGGCGATGCAAGGACAATTTTGGAAAAACTTTCGCCGCCGCGATCGCGGATGCGGGACGGGCTCAAGAACGAGGGGCCCGCGACGCCCGATCCGGCCCGCGGGGCTCGCCCCGCGGGCGGCGGCCACGCCGCCGCCCGCCTCGTCGGGGCCATCTGGCAGCCCCGGGGCCACCCGCATGGCCGCCGCCCGCCTTTCCGTTGGCCCTTTCGCCCCCCCCGCGGACCGTCCGCCACGAAACCGGCCCATCTACTACGTTTGGACGGCATCCCCCGACCACGCAGTTATGAGTAAAAATAAAACCCCAGGTAGACGGCCTGCGGTTTTCGCGAAATACGGGGTATGGTCGAGGGGTCGGGGTTAAACGTAGTAGATGGGCCGGTTTCGTGGCGGCGGCATCGCAGGCAGCCGACCGAGGGCGCCCGGAAGTGGGCAGGGCACCCGCCTAACGACCGATTTCCTGCCAATTGCATAGGACGTTGGCTCGCAACTCCATTTCGGCTGTCTTTTGAGCTTTAGTTTTGCACCTATAGCGCAATTTCAGGCGCGAGCAAAGACTTCGCACTATCGCATCAAGCTGCTCGGTATCGTTAAGCATGTCGTGCGTAACCAGGAAGACGTCATACCCCATACTTTGCAGTGCCGTCATACGCTTGGCGTCGTGGTCGAGCACGGCTCCCGATCCGTGGATGACCTCTCCTTGAAGCTCCACGATTCCTGCCTTCATTATGTTTGGGTTAACAATCACGATGTCCCCGTAGCAGGCTTTTTGCCCCGCAATGCTCTGTGCCGATGCAGTAAGCGGTGTAAAGTCATTGACATATACATGCCTAAAGCCGGCGCCACCGCGGGAGCGAGGAAGCGACAACAATAGAATTCCAGCAACTTCAAGCGGAGACGCTGCTACACCCGTTACCATCTGCGCGGCTTTGTAGAATTTAGCACCCCACTTGCGGCTTTTCATCTTCGTGGCGTACTCATGAAGCTCGTTTAATTCGAGGAGTGGCTTCCTCATCCAGAGCGAAGTACCTTTGAGTTTCGTGACTTCCTTAGTCGTCTTTTGCTTGTTTGACCCTTTTGTATTTACTTGTTCTTTGACTTTCACGCGTGCATAAACGCGTTTCCACTGCGCTTCATCCTGGCTTTCATCGAATTCAAAGAGGGACTCGGTGGTGTTATCTCCTGCGGTGTCTTCGGCTTTGCCAAGCTCTGCTTCGGCTACGGCGGTTGGCTCAAAGACCGAGAACCACCCGCAGAATTCGAACATCGCAAGGACGAGATCGGTTGGAGATACAAAACGAGCTAGGGTAAATAACGTCGCAAGTGGATTAGTTACTCTAAAGCCCATCGCGGTTTCTAGCGTATTGCCCGCCCCCGAAGCATCTTTGCAGTGGATTGTTGCTCGTAATCCCGAATGGTAGTTAACGCCACCGGGGCGCCGTCGTGGTGACTATCGGCGTCTTGAGCACATCGATTGTGAAGGGCGATCGAGCTAGGGCAAGCCAGCCGTCCTCGGAACTTGGGAGGCGCGGGTAGAGGCCGCGGACCTGGGGCGGGCAGCGCCAGTAGCGGAATGCGGTGTTTGCGCAGACAATCTCGTACATATGGGCCTCCCCTGGTTTCGGCCGCGAGCCGTTTGGAATGTGGGCGAGTCCGATTATCTATTTGGCCATCATGCGGGTAAGTACCGGAAGCTGACCAAATGCTGACCAAGAGATGGACGATATATGTCGAAAGCTGGCGCGAATGGCGAAACGCGCAGGTAGTGATGCTGCTTGTTGGGTCCCTGTCTCCACAATTCTTATTGTCATATACAAGGTTGAACAGGGAAAATACTAAATTCGCGATTTAAAAATGAGCAAGAAGGCAGCAAAAGAACCGCAGGTAGGCTATGTCGTTTTAGAAAAGTTTGATTTGTTTTTGGTGTCAGTTTTGGTGTCAAAAAGAAAAAGGCCAGAGGTTTAAGACCTCTGACCTGCACTTTTGATGGTGGGCGATACAAGATTCGAACTTGTGACCCCATCCGTGTGAAGGATATGCTCTACCCCTGAGCCAATCGCCCGTCGCCTTTCGGCAAAAGAGATACTAACATAGCCGCGCGTGGTTTACCAAGAACTTTTTGCCCTCGATTTTAAATCCTTGATTATCGACTTCATCCGAACACCTCCCACATTCATCCGTACATGTACGGA
>CAUEQD010000024.1 GCA_959019945.1 uncultured Collinsella sp.
GAGGACGGGGCCGAGGACGGTTAAATCAATTTGCGAAAGAATCTTGACGGTACCCGTTGAGACCGGAGCAAACGGCGGATGCCAGAAAAATGGCCTCACAGAATCGCACCCATGGTTGATAAAATTGACCGCCCTGGCGCAAATACCCGGGCGGTCAATTCATCCCCTCGTTCGCGATCCTGTTGGGTTTTGGGGCTTTGACATGTTGTTGACGGATGGATCAGCCGTACAGCTTGATCTCCCGGGGTTCCATGTGGTCGTCCCCCCAATAAGACGTCCCTGATGTAGCTCTGCGGCAGGACCTCGACGGGCAGCGCTGGGTCGCCGACGTAGCCGGGCACTGGGAGTAGGCGTGGCCTTTGGATATAGCGTGGCCGCCTGCCGGCGGTCGGACTGCCACTTCAGCCAAAAGCTCAGGCGCGCGCATTAAAATAATGGATATATCGCTTGATGGGCTTTTGACCAAGCATGAACATCGCAGGTAAACCCGTGTACCAATTTTTGGTATACGGATTTACCTGCGGTTTGTTGAAAGCTCTGACATGCGCTGCCGACTTCATTAAAATCGATTGCCGATCAAGTCTTCCTATATATGCGAGCCCTGAGAAACTGCGCTGTGAACCTGAGTCCGCTATCGATCGGCCCGGTGCACCGGGCCGCTGTCCTCGAGCCGGCATTAGCTTGCCGGTCTCAAAACGTATACTTGATTTAAGGCGGAGTGGAATGTGGACGCGCAAGGAGATGCGGAATCGATGAGAGCCTCAAAAAAAATTACTGTAGTGTTATCATCTTTCATCCTCTCTATTCTTCCATTTCTGATTCTATGGGCGGCTTGGTCAGTCCTCCCTGATACAATTCCCGCTCATTGGAGTGGGGGTGTGGTTGATCGATGGGGTAATAAGCTTGAATTGCTGGTTGTTCCGCTGTTTTCTCTGATTGGTTCTATTGCAATTTCTGTGTACCTTATTGTTTCCACGCGGCGAAGAGAGTTCGCGGATTTCTCTGTTCGAATGCGACGGGACTTTGTTGCGTGCTATATTTCTAGTCTTCTTTTATCGACAACCTGCTCAGTGATAATTGACGTTTGGGTTCAGTTGATTCTTACGCAAAACACTGCGGTTGATGGGGGGCTTGGACTATCGATCCTGTATTCCCTTCCCGGGCTATATGTGATCTTGTGCGCTTTGCCGCCTTTTTATGCGAGCGGCGAGAGCAAAAAGGCAGAGCGCCTGATAACAGTTCTTATTGGCGGCGCGGAGATTGTTCTTTGTGGAATAGTGCTTGAAGGTCCGGCTGCCTCTTATGCGATGATTGGACTGATGATTCTGTTCTGTGCGTTTGAGATTGTGTCACAGGTAAGGGATAGCCGGTCCTTATGAGTTGAATTACGCGCGTGCGGATATAAAGGGTGGCATGTTAAATTTGTTGAAAACTCTGACATGCGCTGCCGACTTCATTAAAATCGATTGCCAATCAAGTCTTCCTATATATGCGAGCCCTGAGAAGCTGCGCTGTGAACCTGAGACCGCTATCGATCGGCCCGGTGCACCGGGCCGCTGTCCTCGAGCCGGCATCAGCTTGCCGGTCTCAAAACGTATGCCGTCCGGTACGACCAACAGCCGAGTCTTGCGCCCAGTTCGAGCAGCGCCAGAACCCCGTGCCGGAACCCACGCAGCCGATGGCAGGGGAATTCAGCCGCGGCCATCGAGGAGCCGACCCAGGGACGGCGCCCCCAGTCCTCGAAAGATTTCCACCGCCCCCTACAGGCCTGGATTGATTTAACAGTTGATTTAATCCGGCTGAACAAGCCGAGCATGGGCCGGTTGACAAAATGTAAGGTAAAAAAGCAGATACGACCGTACGCCGGTGCGGGGTTCGGGTGATGTGATAGAAAGTAATACACGTATTACATCTAACCGGGAGGTGCATCATGGCAACCGCCACCGCAGCCCTGAGAACCCCCGAGGACCTCGCGAACAGGTACGACCGCCTGGCGAAGTCGACGGGCCGCACGAAAACCTTCTACATGACGGAGGCGCTTGCCGCAGAGATAGGCAGGCTCGAATACAAGTACGGCCTCATGAATTATCCGGGAAGCGTTTGGTTGCGAGGTATGCCAGTGTGAGGGCCTGATTCGTCAGGCCCCGCACAGGGGGACCGCGATGGTGGCCACCGCGCCGCCCGAGGGACTGTTGGCGAGCGAGACGGAGCCCCCGTGGGCGCTCGCAGCCTCGGAGGCGGCGTGGAGGCCAAGCCCGTAGTGGCGGCCCCCGTCGCGCAAGGAGCGGGAGGAGTCGTCTGTGAAGAGGCGCTCACAGCCGCGTTCGAGGGCAGCGGGAGAGAAGCCCGGTCCGTCGTCGGCCACCTCGATGACGAGGTGGCCGCCCGCGACGTCGCAGGAGACAGCCACGCGCGAGCGCGCGTGCTCGGCGGCGTTGACCACAAGGTTCGCGGCGGCTCGCGCCAGGGCGGTTCGGTCGAGTGGGGCCTCGGGCGCGCCCGCGACAGCGGGGCCCGTGGCCGCGTCGAGCGTCACGGCTCGCGCCCGGGCGATCTGGGCGGCCTCGGCGAGGACCTGTTCGCAGAGCTCGGCCGGCCGCATGGGGGCCCTCTCCGCCCCGCCGGACCCGCGCGAGGCCTCGATGAGGAGGCACACGTAGCCGTCGAGCCTTTCGACACCGCCGGCTATGTCGCGCGCGGCGGCCGCGAGGTCGGCGTCTTTCTCGTCTTCCAGCTCCTCCGCCACGAAGTCGGCGTTGGCGCGCAGCACGGTAAGCGGCGTCTTGAGGTCGTGGGCGAGCGACGCCATCTGCTCGCGCTGCCCCCGCTCCGCGGCCCAGCGGGCCTCGAGCGACTCGGCGAGGGAGGCCCGCATGGCGTCCATCGCGGCGAGGACGTCGTTCACCTCGCGCACGTTGGTGCTGCCGACCGCGAAGTCGAGCTCCCCCGCGCCGACGCGCCCCGCCGCCTCCGCGAGCGGCGCCATCTTGCGCGAGATCACGCGGCTCGCGCGGCGCGCCACGAGTGCGAGCGCGAGCGCACTTCCCGCCGTGGCGCCGACGAGCATGAGGTTCTGCGGGTTGGGAAGCAGGCCGGCGAGGTCACGCGAGACCCACTGCGGCAGATACTCGCTGACGAGTGCGCAGGCCCCGCCGCCCTTGAGCGGGAACGCGGCGTAGGTGAGGCCCGAACCCCCGCCCTCAATCTCCACCGTGCCCGGATCCGCGGCGAGTGCCGTACGAGCCATTTCCGTCGCGTCCTCGAGCCGCGTGCCCTCGAGTCGCGTGCCCTCGAGGTCTGTCATCAGCACGTTTCCGTCCTTGTTCAGGATGAGGTAACGGTACGCCGTCGGCACGTCCTGCTGCCCGCAGACGCCGTCGCGTGCCAGGCCCTCCGCGACCTCGCGCGCATTGGCCGGCCCCCAGCTTGCCTCGTAGACGAAGCCCGCGCTGATCGCCACGGAGAGCACCATGAACGAGGCGAGCCACGCCGTGGCGACCGCCGCGAACGCGTAGGCGAAGTAGCGCGCGATGACGAAGGAGAGCGGCATGCCCCCGCGACCTCGCGCCCCAGTCCTCAGAGCTGCCACTTGTACCCCATCCCCCAGACGGTCGCGATCGGATCGGCGCCGGCCTCGGAGAGTTTCCTCCGGGCGCGACTGACCTGCATGGATATGGCCGCGTCGTCGGCGTCGCTCTCCCAGCCGAGCACCGCCTCGCGTATCTGCGCGCGGCTCATGACCTGCCCGGGGTGGCGCGCGAGGTACTCGCAGATGGCGTACTCGGTGGGCGTGAGCGGCACGGTCTCACCGCCCACGGCGAGGTCGCGCGCCCCGAGGTCGATCCGCACCTCCCCGAAGGAGAGGGCGTGCGAGCGCGGCCGGCGCTCACGGCGTAGATGGGCCGCGACCTTGGCGCGCAGTTCCGCGGCCCCGAAGGGCTTGCGGACGTAGTCGTCGGCGCCCAGGCCGTAGGCGGCCACGGCATCCTCCTCGGCCACGCGCGCGGTCAGGAAGACGATGGGCCCGTCGAAGTCCGGGCGGATCTGCCGCACGAGCTCGAAGCCGTCAAGCCCCGGCATCATGACGTCGCAGAGCACGAGGTCGAAGCGCGAGAGGTCCATCCCCGGGACCGCCGTCGGGTCCGCTGCCCTGACGACCTCATGGCCGTCGCGGCCGAGGACGCGCGCAAGCGCGTCGAGGATCGCCCGTTCATCATCCACTGCCAGTATCCTCGCCATGTTCGACCTCCTGAAACTCCCGTCGGCATTGTACTAGCGCCGCGCTCAGCGGTCCAGAGCCCCGCGCGCAGCCGCAGGCGCCTCGGCCGCATCGCACGCGCGGTAGCGCACGCCCGAGCCGCCGCGCGCCTCGATCTCGAGCCAGCCCTCGCCGTCCGACTCCCGTCCGAAGAAGATGAGCTGGAGCTCTCGGACATTGCCCCTGTCGTCCGCCGCGTCCACCAGGTAGACGTAGTTCGCCCCCGCCCCGGTGGCGTCGGCGTAGGAGCTCGCATGGCTGCCGGGCTCGGGCGCGGGCGCCCACACGGCGATCTCAGGGTTGGGCAGCACGCGGTCGGCGATCGAGCGCAGCGCCGACCCCCAGCCGGCGTCGAGCAGGGCATTCCCGCCCAGGACGAGCGCTGCGGAGAGGAGGGCGAGCACGGCGGCGAGCGGCCTCCTACGCATCTGCCCTCCCGTCCTCGAAGCGGCAGAACCAGGCGAGAAGGACGGCGTCGGCTGCCAGGGTGAGCACGAGGCTGGCGAGCGCTGTCGTGAGGAGAGGGCCCGCCGTGCGTGCGGCGTCGATGAAGGCCTCCACCCCGAGCGACCCCAGTCGCGCGGGCCAGGTGAGCGGCACCCAGCTCAGGGGCGTCGCCAGGGCACCGGTGAGCTCGCCGGTCATGAGGCCGTGCGCAAGTCCGCCCACCGAGAAGAACGCGAGGAGCACCCCCGCCGCGCCGGCGCCGATGGCGACGTTGCGGCCGAGGCGCAGGGCCACGCCGAGCCCCAGCGCGTAGAGGGGCAGGCTGCCCAGCACGATGCCCGCCCAGGCGACCGCAAGCGGAGCGGGCCCGAGCGGCAGGCGCCCGGAGACGGCGAGCACGGCCCCGAACACGCCGAGCGCCACGGCCAGCGCGGCGGCACCGAGCGCCGCAAGGGCGAGCAGCTTCGCCGCGACGGCGCGCCCGCGCGAGGGGACCGCCGTGAGGTTGGCGAGGCGCCCGGCAGCGCGCTCCTCGTCCACGGCGAGCCCGCAGACGATGGCGGACATGAGCGGCATGAGGGCGCCGAGGAACTGGGCGTAGGCGTCCGCGCCCAGCGCCGGGTCCCATCGGGCTACGGAGAAGTACTCGCCGCAGGCAAGACCGGCTGCCAGGCCGCAGACGAGGTGCACCGCCGCGAGCGGGGAGCGCGCCAGGCGCAGGGCCTCGGAGAGCAGGGCCCGCGAGAGAGTCATGCGCGGCGTCGCGTCGGAGAGTCGTGTCACGGCCATCACCTCTCCTCGGAGCGCGCGAACCAGGCCGCGCCCGCCGCCGTGAGCGCGGCGAACGCGAGCGCGCAGACCGCAAGGCCCGCCAGCGTGAGCATGCCGTCCGCCGCGAGCGCCCCGCCGAGCGCCATGTCCGCCGCGAGTGGCTCGCCGCTCGGCAGCACGGGGATGAAGCTCGTGGGGATGACCATGCTCGCCGACGGCGGAAAGAGCTGCGGCAGCGGCACCAGCGACCAGGCGAACCCGCCCACGAGCTGCACGGCGAGCGGGCAGAAGATGCCCGCGAGCATGCCGAGCCGCGCCGTGAGGAAGAGCCCTGCGGGGATCATCCACGCCGCGGTCACCGTGTTGGCGAGCGCGCAGAGGAGCATCGTGAGCGTGCCCGCGGCCGTGAGGCCCTGCGAGGAGAACGCCGATCCCGCGAGGTAGATGCCGAAGACCACGAGGTTCGAGAGCGCGCAGAGCGCGAGGCACCAGAGCGCCTTGGCCCACCAGGCGCGCCCGAGCGGGAAGCCCAGGCCCAGAAGCCCCCGCATCCGCGTGCGAGCGTCCGCCCGCGCGACGCACGCCACCACGAGCGAGAGACACACGGGCAGGAAGAGCGCGTACCAGTAGTTCCACGCGCTGAAGATCTGCACGCCCCGGTAGGGCATCGCGCCGAGCAGCGGCATCGGCAGCGCCATGAGCACGGCCAGGCGAACCGGTGCCGCGTGGCGCGACTTCAGGGCCTCGGCGCGCAGGGCCGCGAGCAGGCCGCCTTTCACGCCCGTCATGCCGCCACCTCCCCGCGCGCTCGTCGCCCTTCCCGGCAGAAGCTCATGAAGAGTTCCTCGAGGTCCTGCCCGGGCCGAAGCGCATCCTCGTAGGCGAGGCGCCCCCCGCAGATGATGCCGATGGTGTCCGCCATCTGCTGCATCTCGGAGAGGATGTGGCTCGAGACGATCACCGTCGTACCCGCCGCCGCGAAGCCGCGGATCTGGTCGCGCAGTTCCTCGATGCCGATGGGGTCGAGGCCGTTGGTGGGCTCGTCGAGCACGAGCAGGCGTGGCCGGGCGATCAGCGCCAGCGCGAGCCCCAGGCGCTGCCGCATGCCCATCGAGAAGCGCCCGGCGCGCTTCTTCCCGGTGTCCGCGAGGTCCACGGCGGCGAGCACCTCATCTATGCGGCTCTCGGGAAGGCCCAGCAGCGTGGTGCGCACGCGCAGGTTCTCGCGCGCGGTGAGGTTGGGGTAGAGCGGAGCCTCCTCGATGAGGCTGCCGATTGCGTAGAGGTCCTCGCGGCGCCAGGCGTGCCCGGCAAAGAGAATCTCCCCGGCCGTCGGCCGCAGCATCCCGCAGATCATCTTGAGCGTTGTCGACTTGCCGGCGCCGTTGGGACCGAGCAGCCCGTACACCTCGCCCTCGCGGATATGAAGGCTCACATCGGCCACGGCGTCCTGCGCCTGGTCGCCGCGGCCGAAGCGCTTGGTGAGCCCACGCGTCTCGAGCATGTAACCCATGGGTTTATCCTTTCTCTTCCGGGAGCGCGGGCCGAGTCACCGTGCCCGCGCGCCTTACCTTTCGGGTTCACCATCCATGGTGGGGCGCGTTTCTAACGAAGCCGTAACGGCCGTTGGGTTCTTTTAGCGCCAACCCTTCTCGACCCGCACATCATGATTAATTTGCTTAAGGCAACAACTTTCCCGATCGATGTAATCACCGAATCAAAACGTGTACATCAGCCATCAAAGATGCCGAAAAATGTCATATTTGGAGGCTGATGTACACAAATGCAGAATCCCGCACAACCCAGTAGCATCCTCCATATGTCTGGACTCTCTATGCTTACGCTGGATAGACATCGCCGGAACGGGTATAGTATCGAAAGTTTTGTCGTTAACCAGCGGGGGAGTCCTGTGGGCATCAAAAAGAAGATCAAAAAGGAGCTTATCGGCACTTCCGATTACCCGTCGAATAAGATCTTTACGATCTCCAATTTCATCACCTTTACGCGCCTGATCCTCACCCTGGTATTTCTGTACCTGTTTGTGACGGATAACAACCGCGTCATCGCCATCGTTATCTACGCCGTTGCCGCCTCTACCGACTGGATGGACGGTCAGATCGCCCGCATGACCAAGACGGTCTCGTGGCTCGGCAAGGTCATGGATCCCATCTGCGACCGTGCGCTGCTGTTCACCGGCGTGCTGGGGCTGGTGGTCCGCGGAGAGCTGCCCATCTGGGTCTGCGTGCTCATTATTGGCCGCGACATCTATCTGGGCATCGGCACACTTATCGTTCGTCATTATCACCGTCGCCCCATCGATGTCGTCTTTCCCGGAAAGATTGCCACTGCACTGCTCATGACCGGCTTCTCACTCATGCTGCTCGGGTTCCCCGTTATTGACGGCCTGCATCTTTTACCTTCAACCCTTACGGCCTTCCCGGGCCTCAACGGAAGCTCGGTGCCCCTCGGCATCTTCTTTGTGTACGGCGGCGTGATCTTCTCCATGCTCACGGCTGTCATCTATTCCATTAAGGGCGGAGTGGCCATTAAACAGGCTCTCGCGCATCCCGAGGACGAGGACATTGACTTTCTGAACCCTGAAATCGAAGACTGATTCGTTGGGGTATGATTACGTACGGTTCATTATTTGCGGCACGTCCGCGATAAGTTAGGGGTTGTCATGGACAACATGGTTAATAATATGCCTCAGAATGATAAGACTGCTGACGCTACCTGCGTATTCCGCGTGCCTTCAAGCGACGTCACCGTTCCCGACCTCATGGCCAACGTGCGCATCACCGCCCCCGTTCTGTCCATCGTCAAGGGTCCGCAGACTGGTGCCGCCTTTGAGCTCGAGGACGACGTGACCACCATCGGCCGCGATCCTGCGAACGGCATCTTCCTCAATGACATGACCGTTTCGCGCAGCCACGCGCGCATTATTCGCGAGGGCCTCGGCGCTCGCATCGAGGATCTGGGTTCGCTCAATGGCACCTGGGTCGACGGTGCCATCGTCAACGCGGCCCCGCTGCACGACGGTTCTTCCGTCCAGATCGGTACGTTTACGCTCATCTACCACGAGAGCACGCCGGAGCGCATCGAAACCGGTGAGTAGGGCATGGCCGAACGCAACTATCTGAGTATCGGCCAAGTCGTCAACCTACTTCGAGGCGCATACCCCGATCTTTCGAACTCAAAAATTAGATTTCTAGAGGATGAGGGGCTCATTACCCCTCATCGTACGCCTAAGGGATACCGTCAGTACTCCAAGGAGGACGTTGATCGCCTGGAGGTCATTCTGCACTTGCAGAAGACTCGCTATATGCCGCTCAACGTGATTAAGCAGCGCTTGGAAAACGCCACGGACCTGTCAACGCTCGCTTACGAGGTGGGCTTGCTGTCCGATGTTCCGCTTAAGACGGAGCCCAAGGAGACTAAGCAAAAGCTGCATCCCATTGAGACCATTCCCGATATGCTGGGCGTCGAGATTTCGTTTATCCGCTCGCTCGCGGAGAACGACCTCATTCGCATCATCAAGAGTCCGCAGAATCGTGAGCTCGTCGATGGTCGCGATTTTCCAATCATCCGCTACTGCTCCGAGCTGTCACGCTTCCATATCGAGCCCCGCAACCTGCGTCAGTACGTGTCTTCCGCCAACCGCGAGTCCTCGATGTTTGAGCAGGTGCTCGTGAGCATGCTCGGAATGGATACCTCCGATGACGAGCGCGACGCCAAGCTCGAGCGTGCGTTTAAGAAGCTTCACGACCTGACCGAGGGTGTGCACACTGCGCTGCTCAAGAACCGCGTTTTTGAGTCGCTCAACGCCGTGGTCGAGGATGCCGATATCGATGCGCTCGACGAGGAGATCGCACGTTCCGAATCCACCAAGGCCAAAAGCGATGCGACAAGCGTCCCCGCGGTTGCCGCGCACGACGAGTCGCTCGTGCAGCCGTCCAAGGTCGTCGTCCCCTCGCATAGCTCGTCTGCTAACACGGGCAAATAACCGCCGTTCACCCGGCAATCCATGAAAGGTCACGCCATGTACGACTTCGAATCTCATATCGTCGATATCCCCGACTATCCCGAGCCCGGAGTCGTCTTTAAGGACATCACACCGCTCTTTGGCAACCCCGAGGCTCTGAAGGCCATGGTGGATGCCCTGGCCGAGCATTTTGCCGACATGGGCATTACCAAGGTCGTAGGACCCGAGGCCCGCGGCTTTATGGTCGGTGTGCCCGTGGCCGTCGCCCTGGGTGCCGGCTTTGTTCCCGCACGTAAGCCGGGCAAACTGCCGCGCAAGACGGTAAGCGAGAGCTACGAGCTCGAGTATGGAACGGATTCTATCGAGATCCACGCCGATGCCATCAGCTCTAAAGATACCGTGTTGATTCTGGACGACTTGGTCGCGACGGGTGGAACCGTCGAGGCAACAGGTAAACTGGTGCGAGATATGGGCGCAAAGCTTGTGGGCTACGGTTGTATCCTTGAGCTTGCGTTTCTCAACCCGCGCAAGAAGCTCACGCCTTCTAACGAGGACGTTGAGCTCTTTAGCCTGGTAACGGTTGACTAGCCGCTACCCTTAGATACCGGAAAGGAAGCTACATGCGCACAGCAAATACGCACAAAAACATGGCACGCTGCGCTGCTACGGCAACCCTCGCTTGTGTTTTGGGCCTGGGCCTCGTGGCTCCGGCTTACGCCGATACCGCATCCGACCTTGCCGCTGCTCGAACTAAACTCGAGCAGATCGGCACCCAAACCCAGCAAATTCATGAAGAACTCTCCGCACAGACGCAGGAGCTTGATCAGACTGCAGGCGAGATCACGCAAAAGCAGCAAGAGATTGCCGAAGGTCAGGCAAAGCTTTCGAGCTATGTTGCCGGTGAGTACAAGACCGGCGGTCTGAGTCTCCTTCAGGTTCTGACGGGCGTCGACGATCTGGGCGACATGCTCAACCGTCTCTTCTACTACGGCAAGGTGTCCGACAAGCAGGCCCAGACCATTCAGGAGGTCAAGGACCTTAAGCAGCAGCTCACCGATAAGCAGACCGAACAGGAGAAGAACGTCGCCGCGACGCAGAAGAAGGTCGACGAGCTCAACGCCCAGCAGGCTGAGGCCCAGAGTGTCGTGAACTCCCTGGATTCGCAGCTGCAGGCCGAGCTTGCTGCCGAGGCCGAGGCCAACGCTGCGCTGCAGGCTGGCATTAATGCCAGCACCGCCGAAAAGGCCACGGTGAGCAATGACACCGCCGGTACGACCGAGAACACCAACAATGGTGGCGGTACGACCAACAACGGCGGCGGCAACACGCCTGCGCCCGCGCCCGCTCCTGCTCCCACGCCGCAGCCCGTGACGCCCGCTCCGGCTCCGACGCCTTCCGCACCGAGCCAGTCCGTTGACGGTGGTACCGTTGTTTCGCGCGCCTACAGCAAGCTCGGTTATGCTTATTCTTGGGGCGGTATTGGACCGAACAGCTTTGACTGCTCCGGCTTTGTGAGCTATTGCCTCACCGGCCGTTATTGCCGCCTTGGCACCACGGGTACCTTCATGGGCTGGACCCGCGTGTCCGATCCCCGGCCTGGTGACGTCGTGGTTAACTCTTACCACACCGGCATCTACATTGGTAACGGCCAGATGATCCATGCTTCCGACTACAAGACGGGCGTCATCATCAGCTCCGTTGCCGCTGGCATGAACAACAATTACATTTTCGTTCGCTACTAATTTGGTACTACAGCGAACGAACGTGGGCCTCGCGATCTTGAATCACGAGGCCCATTCTTTTTGCCCCTACCGTTTGCCATAAGATCAGGACGGCTATCTAGTATTCAAAACTAGATAGCCGTCCAAACAATCAAAAAGATGGCTATAATTGTTGGGGAACAATTAGAAAGGACCCTCAATGAGCTGGGCACTCATCTCCGATTCGAGCTGCAATCTTCGCGATTGGCAACCAACCGCACCTCATACCACCTTTGCATTTGCACCCCTTAAGATCCGAGTGGGGGAGCGTGAATTCGTTGACGACCTCTCGCTCGATGTTCACGAGCTTAATGTTGCCATTCAATCGGAAGCCGGCGCATCATCGAGCGCCTGCCCAAGCGTAGGGGAGTGGGCTGAGCTCTTTAAGCTCGCTGACAAGACGATTTGCATGCCCATCTCCGAGGGCGTCTCGGGTAGCTACAATGCCGCGGCCACCGCGCGTGATATGGTGCTTGCCGAAGAGCCCAACCGTCAGATTCATTTGGTTAACTCGCGAGCCGCAGGTGGCAAAATGGATCTGATCTTCTTGCTGTTCGACCGCTATCTTGCGAGCAACCCGGACGTTTCCTTTGAAGACGCCTGCGCTTACTTCGATAGTCTCGAGCAAAACAGCAAGATTCTCTTTAGCCTGTGTAATTACGAAAACCTTGCGAAGGCCGGACGCATTCCTAAGGCAGCCGGCGTCATTGCCAACAAGCTCAATATCCGCATTTTGGGCACGGCGAGCGACGCGGGCAAAATTGAACTCGTTGGGCACACGCGTGGCGAAAAGAAGATGCTCACCAAGATTGTCGACACCATGGAGGCCGAGGGTTTCACGGGCGGCGAGGTCATCATCGATCACGTTGAGAACGAAGCTGGAGCCCAGGCGCTTGCCGATCGCATTGTCGAGCACTGGCCCGGCTCCAAGACTATCGTCATGCCCTGTAACGGGCTAGATTCCTATTACGCCGAGATGCACGGTCTCATCATCGGTTACGGCATGGGCGTAGCTTCGGGCCGATAATGTCCAACTAGTCAAACGCGCGGGCGGGATAAGGGGCCAGTGGCTCTTTATCCCGCCCGTCTTATACCTCAGTTAGCTATTAAACCCATTAAACTTGAGATAGCTCATCAGGTACGCCTTCGAAACGAAGGACGATACTGCACTGCGTACGAGCAGCGACTCGCGCGTAACCTGATGTGCGGTATCGGGCACGGGAGTCTGCTCGACGGAAAACGCCGCGCGAATCGATGCCTCAAGTTGATCGACTACATAATCGAAAGCCGTCGGAGCGTCATAACTCAAGCGCTGAATATTAAAGAGCGCCTGAACCGCAGCGATGGGCAGCACCTGCTTAAAGATACAAATGGCGATGAGACGCGCAATCTGCTCACGGCCATACTGTTTTTTAACCGGAGCAGGAACGAGGCCGACCTTCACGTAGTTATTGATCATCGAAGGCGTGATAACGGGCTGCTCTACGCAAATCGAAAGCGGCTCCATCCACAGTGCAACATATTCAATAACCTGATCGCGATAGAGCGTTACATTGGGCAGCTGGTCATAGCGTGGCAGGCTCAAAGCGTTGAGTTTACCCACCATATCGGACTGAATAAATGCGTCCGGCAGCACCGTCGGCTGAATATCCTCCGGCTTAATACTGACCGATGTATCGGACATCGGGATAACATGTTTGACGTGGTTCATAAGGGGCCTCCGTTCGTTTTATATATTGTATTCTAGGTTATCTAGTTTTGCATATCACATAGCCGCTAAGTAAAAGTGGTTGGACAGCACATTGAAGCACCGTTCAACCACTTTGTTTAAAGATAGCAACTTTACATAAGATATATTATCGTACTTATCCGCGGAGAAACGCGTATGCGCTCGTTGCTGCTATGGCTCCGTCAGAAACGGCGGTCACAACCTGGCGTAAGCGTTTGGAACGGATGTCGCCAGCAGCGAATAGACCTGGCGTGCGTGTCGCCATGGATTCATCAGTCAGAATGCCGCCATCAGGCGCCAGATCGACTAAATGCTCAACAAGCTCGGTATGGGGTTGCGTGCCGGTAAAGACAAAAATGCCAAACGAGCCAGGCTCAAATGACTCGGTATGAATTTCCCCGGATGCATTGTCCTTAAAGGCAATCGTCGTTGGCATCGCTTCACCAGAAAGTTCAACAATACTAGTTTGGTACCTAACTGTAATATTGTCCTTTTCGAGTACTTTCTGAACAACACCATCAGGCGCACGAAACTGGTCGCGGCGCAGCACGATGGTCACACTGCTGGCAATATCTGACAGGAACAGAGCCTCCTCGCAGGCAGCATTGCCGCCGCCGATGACAAAGACCTGTTTGCCGCGGAAGAACATGCCGTCACATGTTGCGCAATATGAAACGCCACGACCGCGATACGTATCCTCGCCAACAAAACCAGCAGATCGCGGCGTGGCACCCATGCAAGCGATAACGCTCGAGGCCAGCGTATCGCCCATATCGTGATGCACCGTAAACAGCGCTGCATCGGCATCGTAATCGATACCCGTAACCATGCTCCATGCGACCTGAGCTCCCAAGCCCTCTGCATGCTGCTGAAAACGCTCGCCGAGTTCGGCGCCACTCAAGAGCGGAATGCCCGGATAGTTCTCGACTTCATTGGTCGTGGCGATCTGTCCACCCGACATGCCCTGCTCAATCACGGTCGTCGTCAGGTTGGCACGCGCAGCGTAAATGGCGGCAGCATAGCCCGCGGGGCCTCCACCGATAATCGCAACATCAATCGGCTGATCGGTAGTCATGGAATATCCTCTCGTCGATACATTGACGTTCTTTGCGCTCATACCCAAATTTACGTGAACATGACACTCATGCACTACAATGTTAAATCGCGTAACAAAGCTGAAGGGGAGTTATCGATGGATCAAACGCAGACGAGCAATAGCGCTCCCCTGCCCATGCAAGCTACTCCCCAACCGGAGCAAATGACCGTTTCACCTGCACAAAAACCCCTAGTAACCATTGTGCACGCATCGGTTGGATCGGGCCACAAAGCCGCCGCCAACGCGATAGCACAAGCATTTGACCTTATCCGCGGCACCAAGGGAATCCCTGAGGATATTGAGATCGAAGTCCTGGATATCCTCGATTTTGGACGCATTAGGTTCGATGGTAATAAAACTGCAGCGTCGTTTACCGGCGCCACGCGTCCCATTTACGACCTGACCTGGCGATATACGCTTACGGGACATCTTCTCTGGGGCGGCGGCACGGCATGGTCGCGAATTATGTTCCCTGCCTTCAACGAATATATTCGTCGCCGCAGGCCTATAGCCGTGGTCGCAACGCACATCACAGCAGCCAATGTTGCCGTGGGCGCCCGCGTAATTACGGGTATTGATTATCCGGTCATCTGCGTGCCGACCGATTACGAAGTCGAAGGCTTTTGGCCCCACAAGGACACCGACCTATTCTGCGTAGCCAACGAGTTTATGGCCGAAACGCTGCGCCCCCGTAAGGTTCCCGAGACCAAGATCCGCATTACAGGCATCCCCATTCGCGCCGGGTTTGATACGAACTACAATCGCGAGGAAGAACTCGAGAAGTTCAATCTCCCCGCTGACAAGACCGTTGTGTTGGTGATGGCCGGTGCCAGTTTACCTCAACCGTACGTTCGCTTTCGCGCGGAGATGGACCGCACACTCCCCTTCCTGCGCAGTTTCGAGGACATGCACTTTGTCTTTTTGCCGGGCAAGGATGAGGAATACGCCACCCGCCTCAAGACGCTCTTCGACGCCATGAAGCTCGAAAACGTCACGGTTCTGGACTACGTGGACGACATGGCGGCCCTCATGCACGGCTGCGACCTGGCAATCCTAAAATCGGGCGGACTCACCGTCACCGAGTGCCTGTGCGCGCATCTGCCGATGATCCTACTGGGCAAGTCCTATGGCCAGGAAAAGGCCAACACCACGATGCTCACCGGCATGGGCGCCAGCATGCATGTCACCACCGCACGTGAACTCATCGTAACCCTACGTCACTTGCACGACCATCCCGAATCACTCAAAGCCCTACTCATCAACGGCGAAGTGCTACGCCGCCCCCACGCAGCCGAAGACATAGCCATCGCAAGCATGGAGCTCGTAGGCAAGCCCCAAAAGCGCAAACGAGCCTTCTGCCGCTTCTACTGGGGCGGAAAACCCGCGCATATCCGCTAACATTGGACTGTCCGCTTACCTGTGGGAGGCCCCTCTATATCATCCCATGCTCAAACATTCTCGCTGCGCTGCGAAACTGCGCGTGGGACGATATATAGGGGCCTCCCACAGGTAAGCTGCGTTAACGTACTAGCGGCTATACCAGATTCCCCACCAGAAGAATCTGCAAAGGGGAACCAGATAATATAAATACAGTAAGTCGATGCGACAAAGAAGGCGTCCCTTTATCGCATCGACTTACTAGAAAAGTAAATATTGTTTCAAGCGAGTAACCGCCCGCCCGGGGCTTACCTATATCGTTCCACGCGCAGTTTCGCAGCGAGCGAAGCGACGCGAGAATGTTTGAGCATGGGATGATATAGGTAAGCCCCGGGCGGGAAGGATACGAGCGCCCTAGGCGACGCCGCTGGAGCCGAAGCCTCCGTTGCCTCGGTCGGTTTTGTCTAGCTCGTCTACCTCTATGAGGTTGACCGTGGGGACTTCTTGGATGACGAGTTGGGCTATGCGGTCGCCTTTGTTGATTTGAATGTTGTTGGAGGGATCCAGGTTGATGAGGATAACCTTGAGTTCTCCTCGGTAGTGGGCGTCGATGAGGCCCGGCGTATTGACTATAGACAGGCCCTGCTTGATGGCCAAGCCGCTGCGGGGCTGGACGAAGCCGGCGTAACCGTCGGGCAGGGCGATGGCCAGCCCAGTAGAGACCAGACGGCGTTCGAAGGGCTTCAGGACGCAGTCCTCGTTGGAGCGCAGATCCAAGCCGGCATCGGTGGGATGGGCGTATTTGGGAAGCTCGACGGTGGGGTCGAGACGCTTTATGTTGACGGTAATGCTGGACATGGAATCACCTTAGCTTGTCGAGCTCTTGCAGAAACTCATCGACGTCTTTGAAATCGCGGTAGACCGAGGCAAAACGGATGTAAGCCACCTTGTCGATCTTGGCCAAGCGCTTGAGCACCATGTCACCCAACTCATGGGACGTGACGGCCGTCAGCGTGCGAGAGCGCAGCTCGACCTCGATGTCGTCGATAATCTCATTGAGCTTCTTAGTGTCGATATCACGCTTGATGGTGGCGCGCATCAAGCCGACGAGCAGCTTATTGCGATCGAACCGCTGCTTAGTTCCGTCCGACTTAATGACCTCAATTGGGTCTTCGCATCGCTCGAACGTTGTAAAGCGGTAGTTACACGAGCAACATTCGCGACGGCGCTTAATAGTGTTATTTGACTCCTGCATACGGGAATCAACGACGCGGGTATGTGCCTTGCCGCATTTAGGACAGCGCATGGTACCTCCTCTTAAACGATAACAAGGGTACCATGCGCAGCGCGATAATGATTACGAACGAGCAGGAACCTTAAGATGCGCACCGGCGGCGAGCGAACCAAGCTCCAGATGATTGACGTTACGGATCATGTCGGAAGTCTCTTGCGTGGAAAGGCCTTCGATTGGATATTCCTCGGCAAGCGACCAAAGAGAATCACCAGGCTGAACGCGAATGGTCTCGTAGGTAACGTTGGAAACGGACTCGGCATACGCGGCGTGACGAGCGCTAAAGACCGACGTAGCGAGGACAAAAAAGAGCGTGAGCGAAACGGCGACGGCAACAATCGTCGAGACCTTCAGGGCAGCGGGAGTCGGCGCGGCAACAGCATACTGAGTGCGAGCAGACTTTACGGGCAAAGGCTGATAACCGGAACGTCCACCCTTGACAACAGTAAAAGCGGGCGCGGCAGGCGTCTCGAGCTTAAGGGCGAGGTTTCCCTGGACCATATTCGTTGCGTTCATCATGTTCTCCTCTCGCGTGTTTTGCTGAGAACAGTTTTATCAAGCCGCGCGGACAAAAATGTCTAGCGCGAGAACGAATGTTCGGTTATTATTATCTTCGAACAGTTGTTCCTGTCAAGCAAAATTCGAACATTTGTTTGACATGGGTAGAGAGGATGCCCTGATGGCTCGCAAAATTACCAAGCGTCAGCAGCAAATTTACGACTTCATCAAGGAATATCAGCAGGAGAAGGGTTATCCGCCCAGCGTGCGCGAGATGGCTTCTGCCGTGGGCCTTTCCTCCCCCAGCACCGTGCACGCCCATCTATCTGCTCTGGAGGCGCGCGGGCTACTCAAGCGCGATGCCACCAAACCGCGCGCCCTGGAACTCTTTAACGAGGACGGTTCCTCTGTCTCAATTTCTAAATCTGACGAGCCCACCGCACCTCGCGGAACGGTCTCGCTACCGCTCGTTGGTCGCGTCGCGGCTGGGATTCCCATTCTGGCCGAGCAGAATATCGAAGACACTTTTACTATCCCGACCGAAATCGCCACCGATCAGGGTTCCTTTATCCTTGAGGTGCATGGGAGCTCAATGATCAATGTCGGCATCTTCAATGGCGATTACATCATCGTCCGTGAACAAAAGAGTGCCATGAACGGCGAAATTGTCGTGGCCATGATTGATGGTTCAGCGACCGTCAAGACGTTCTACAAGGAGCAGGGACGCGTACGCCTGCAGCCCGAGAATGACACCATGGAGCCTATCTATGCAACGAATCCCGTTATCTTGGGCAAAGTCGTCGGCTTGATGCGCCGGTTCTCGTAATGCAAAAACGCATCACTATCTTTGATACCGTCCGCGGGTTTACGATGATTTCAATGGCAGGTTTTCACGCTTGCTACGATCTCGCCTACCTGTACGACTGGGATATGCCCTGGTTTACCCAGACTGTCTTTCAAGACATCTGGCGCGCCAGCATCAGCTGGGTATTTTTGTTTATCGCGGGTTGGATGTGCACCCTTTCGCGCAACAATGCTAAACGAGCGGGCAAATACGCTGCCGCAGCTTTGGTCGTCTGGATTGCAACAACGCTCGTATCGGTCGACGATTCAGTGAACTTTGGCATCATTTATTGCATGGCGACGTGTACCGCTGTGGCAGCCGTAGCACGACCGATGCTTAAGAAAGTGCCTAGCACGTGGGGCATTACGATATGCCTCGCTCTCTTCGCAGCGACATGGGGCATCCCGAAATCGACCTATTCATTCTCCTATTTGGCGTGGCTAGGATTTCCCGACCCCTGGTTCGTTTCAGGCGACTATTATCCAATCATCCCGTTTATATTCATGTACCTCACAGGATACTTTGCTGCGCGCACCGCTCAAAGATGTGAACATCCCGCCCCAAGCTGGGCCTACGCCAATCCCGTCCCGGCGCTCGCCAGCCTTGGACGTCATGCACTCCCCTTTTATCTGCTGCATCAACCCATTATTCTGGGCTTTTTGGAGCTCATCTACTCGGTGCGATAACGCTTGAGCCGCGACGCGATACGGGCCGGCAGCTTCGCCACAATACGAACGCCGTCCTCAAGATATTCCTCGTGCAAAAGGGTTCCCTGCTCATGCACCAGCGTGATGAGGGCGCCCTCGCGATACGGGATATCAGCAGAGAGCAACACATCGGTAGCAGCCGCCTCACGAGCAATACGGTCGACGAAATCGTCGAGTCCCTCGCCCGTCTGGGCCGAGAACAGCACGGCCTCGGGATAGCGACGACGGAAGCTCAGGCGATCAACGCTATCGAGAAGATCGATTTTATTGAATACGGTCAGCGTTAAACGCTCTCCAGCGCCGATCTCATCAAGAACGCGGTCGACAGCCTCAAGCTGCCGCTCATAGTCCTCGTCAGACGCATCTACGACTTTGAGAATTAGATCGGCACCCAACACCTCGGACAGCGTCGATTTAAAGGCATCGACCAGACCATGCGGCAGCTTTTGAATAAAGCCGACGGTATCAGTAATCGTCATGCCGCGACCGCCGGGCAGGCGATACGAACGCGTCGTCGGGTCGAGCGTAGCAAACAGCTTGTCCTGCGAAAGTACCGTAGAGCCGGTCAGGCGATTGAGCAACGTCGATTTACCGGCATTGGTATAACCGGCTAACGCGACGCGAAACGCCGGTGACTCAATGCGGCTCTTGGACTGGACATCGCGACGCTGTTCAACCTGCTTGAGCTCACGACGAAGCGCGGCAATCTTATTGCGAATCAAGCGACGGTCAACCTCGAGCTGGCTTTCACCCTGGCCAAAGCGCGAACCGATGCCGCCGCGCGTCTGCTCCTTGGCAAGATGGCTCCACATGCCACGCAGACGAGGCAACAGATATTGAAGCTGCGCCAGCTGTACCTGTAGGCGTCCCTCACGCGTCTGAGCATGCAGGCCAAAGATATCCAAGATCAGTGCTGTACGATCGATAATCTTTACCGGCTCGCCCACGGCTTTCTCCAAATAGGATTGCTGCGAGGGCGTCAGGTCGTCGTCAAAAATAACGACATCGGCATCCATGCGATGCACCAGGCCGCACAGCTCTTCAACCTTACCGGAACCGATAAACGATTTTGGATACGGCTTAACCAGACGCTGTGACAAACGCGCCACGCACTGGGCGCCAGCCGTATGGGCCAGGCGCTCAAGCTCGTCAAGCGAACGATCGAGCGGCCATGCATTGTCGCGCCACTCAACACCAACTAATATGGCACGCTCGGGCTCGAGTGCCGTGGGAACAAGGGGGAAACGGGCCATTAGGCAGCCTCAATACGATGCAGGATGTCCTCAACGACCTCATCGATCGTAAACTCGTCCATATCAAACCACACGATACGGTCATCGCGCTTAAACCACGAAAGCTGACGTTTGGCATAGCGACGCGAACGCATCTTGATGAGTTCGCGAGCCTCATCCATAGAAATCACGCCATTGAAAGCATCAATGATCTCTTTATAGCCAATTGCCTGCATCGAAGTCAGGGCATCTCCCAGCCCCTGGTCCATAAGACCGCGAACCTCATCGACAAGACCCTGCTCAACCATCAGATCGACGCGCAGGTTAATGCGCTCGTAGAGCACCTCGCGATTACGCGTCAGACCAAACCATAGAGCATGATAATGCTCGCGCGGAACACTAAACTGACTTTTTTGCTGTGCATAGGAGATACCATCATCATGCATCTCGAGCGCACGAATCACACGGCGCACATTATGGGGATGAATAACAGCAGCCGATTCTGGGTCGCGCTCGGCAAGCAGGGCATGCAGCTCTTCCTCGCCAATACGCTCGGCAAGCTCCTGATAGCCCATACGACGATCGTCCTCAAGTTCACCCGAGGGAAAGTCCATTTCATCGAGGGCGGCCTTGAGATACAGCCCCGTACCTCCGCAAAAAACCGGCAGGCAACCCGAACCAAGGAGACGTTCAACATGCGCGCGAGCGTCAGCCTGATAAAGCGCAGCAGAATATGCCACACCCGGCTCTACAATGTCGACGAGACGCAACGGCACCGTACACTCATCGGGCGCCATCTTTGCGGTACCGATGTCCATGCCGCGATAGATTTGCATCGCATCGCACGACAGCACTTCGGACGAAAGACGAGCCGCCAAACGGTCGGCAACATCACTCTTACCAACCGCCGTCGGACCGACGATCGCAACGGCGGAAAGACCTGCCCCGGGAGAAACCATTAGCGCGGCTCGCCCACAACGGAGCCGGACAAATACCAGGTCTTGGCAACGTCAACGTCAACATCAACGATCTTGCCAACAAGCTGATCGATGCTGTAACCCTCGGGGATAGGCGCATGCACGGTCTGATTCTTGGGACTCTTGCCCAGCAGGACCGCGTCGTTCTTTTTACTCGTTCCCTCAATGAGCGCCGGCACCACAGTATGAAGCTCACCCTGGTTGTACTCGTGCGCCGTGGTCTCGATAACCTTAACCAGGCGGTTGAAACGCTCGAGAATAACCTCATGCGGCGTAGGATCGTCAATCTCGGCGGCCGGGGTCCCGGCGCGCTTGGAATAGATGAAGGTATAGGCCTGAGCATAGCGGACCGTCTCGGCAAGTGAGAGCGTCTGCTCAAAGTCTTCTTCAGTCTCGCCCGGGAAGCCAACGATAATGTCGGTCGAGAGCGCGATATCGGGCATGCGGTTGCGAATGCGATCGACCAGGCCCAGATAGTCCTCGCGTGTATAACGGCGATTCATCTCTTTGAGGATACGCGTGGAGCCCGACTGAACGGCCAAGTGAAGCTGCGGCATGACGGCGGGCGTCTCGGCCATGGCGTCGATGGTCTCGGGCAGCAGATCCTTAGGATGAGAAGAGGTAAAGAAGATGCGCTCCACACCCGTATCACCCACGGCACGCAGCAGATCGGCAAAACGCGGCTTGCCAAACAGATCGCGACCATATGAGTTAACGTTTTGGCCCAGCAGCGTAATCTCGCGCACGCCCTGGCGCACCAAACCGGTCACCTCGTCGACAATTTCCTCGAAGGGGCGGCTCTTTTCGCGACCGCGCACGTACGGCACGATGCAATAGGTACAGAAATTATTGCAGCCCGTCATAATGGGCACCCAGGCGTGATACTGGGTCTCGCGATGCCACGGCATGCTCATGGCATCCGTATCCTCATGCTCATTGGTGCGGATATGACGCTTGCCATCAAGGAACGCCTCGGCAATGAGCTCGGCCACATGTGCGATGGAATGCGTACCAAAGATGACATTGACGTTATCGACGTTGGTGAGCAGGCCCTCGCCATCGCGCTGCGCGATGCAACCACCAACGGCAACCACACGCTTGCCCGAGGGTGAGGGCGGGAGGCTCTTACAAGAGTTGCACTGACCGTACAGGCGAGTATCGGCGGCCTCGCGCACGCAGCATGTCATGAAGACAACAATATCGGCATGCTCGGGATTGAGCGCCATGAGGCAACCATACGAATCGAGCAGACCGCTCACGCGCTCAGAGTCGTGCTGATTCATCTGGCAGCCAAAGGTGCGGATAAAGTAGGTTTTACCGGCAAGAATATCGCGTACGGAACGCTGGTCCATGTGCATAAGTCCTAACGATGGAGAGGGGGGGGCGAATCGAGGCAAGCAGAAGCTATGCCACAGGCTTAACATCATCCATGACGACGTTATCCATAGCAGCTCGATTGATCTGGTGAACGTAAATAGAAAGACGGATGGCCGTGCGCGACTCCCCGTTAATAAGGATGTCGGAGAACACGGGCGCGCAGGAAATATCAAAACCGGTTGGAATCAAAAAACCGCGCGCGATAGCCACAGCCTTTATGGCCTGGTTGACCGCACCGGCGCCGACACACTGAATGTTGACGGGCACACCATCCTTGACCATGCCGGCGATGGCGCCGGCAACGGACGCGGGCGATGATTTGCTTGATACCTTCAGGCAATCCATGAAGAAACTCCTGCGTTTAAAAGTACGTTTTAACTGCAATAACTGTATCGTACCGAGTGGACTCGGTAAAGGCACTATTCCTCTTTGGCAAGATCGAAGGTCACAGTGATTCGATCACGCGAAACGCGAATCTTTGGGTCGCCGCAAAGGTTGAGATAGTACCGGGCGGCAAGGTCATTAAAGTCGCGCTCCACAGCACGCGAAAACTGTGCCATGTCATCCTTGGCAATACGAAGCCCGCGACGATCCTTCGCGAGATCGACAGGAGCCGGCGCATGCGAGGACGAATCACGCTCGCGCAGCAGACGCGCGGTCACACCGCGAACGGGCTTAATCTGCCCTGCCAAAATGCGATGTGCCGTGCGCTCGGACATCTCAAGACCCAAACCCGAGCAGATACGAATAAAGTCCTCGGCATCAGAGGCAAGGCCTAAACGATCGACAACCGGAAGCTCGCTCTCGTCATCAATAAACAGGAGACGAGACGTATCGAGCCGACTTGACGCCTGAGCATAAAGGGTCGCGGCAATCTCAGACGGAGAACCAAGATAGACATCGCAACCACGCAGCTCCTCGAGCGCAAACTCACAGGCAGCGCGAATAATATTATGCGGGCCGCGAGCACAGACATAACGTCCGTCCTCATCCTTGACGGCCTGGGGCCAGCTGGACTGATCGGCACGCTCACTGAGGCGGTCGGCTGCAACGCTCACCTTAAAGGCTGAACCAAGATCGACGCCGGACGTGACCACACGGGCCTCGTCGGTGTTCTGCTTGATCGAAAACAATGCCATGCCACGACCGTGAACGCCCCAACGGTCCATCTTCATGCTCTCGAGCTTGGAGGTAACGCGGGCATCGAAGATTCGCTCTTGCATATCCTGCGGAACGCCCGAACCGTTATCCAGAAAGACAAGCGTGCGGACGCCATCTTCCTTGGTCGTGGCGAGATAGACCTTGTCGGCGCCGGCATCGCGAGCATTACGGAGCATTTCGATGACGATATCCTCGACATGCTGAATGTCGTGTTTTGCCTGGCGCCGCTCGGCCTCCGAAACGCGGAGGCGGACATACCCCTCGCCAAGGTTCTCCTCGACGCGAAGGTTGCCCTCCCCCGACATCGACGCGATAAATGAGATGAGCTCGTTCGCGTCGCTCATGTTATTTAGCGATATCGACAGCGCGGCTCTCGCGAATCACGACGACGCGCACCTGACCGGGATACTCCATCTCTTCCTCGATCTGATGGGCGATATCGTGAGCCAGGACCGTGGACTGGGCATCGGAGATCTTGTCCGGCTGAACCATGACGTGGACCTCGCGACCAGCCTGCATGGCATAGGTACGCTCGACGCCGTCATGGGAGTTGGCAATCTCCTCGAGCTTCTCAAGACGCTTGATGTAGTTCTCGGCAGACTCGCGACGGGCACCGGGGCGAGAGGCGGAGACGGCATCGGCGGCCTGTACCAGGACATCGAGCACCGTGTTGGGGTCGACATCGGCATGGTGAGCCTCGATAGCGTGAACGATAACGGGCTTCTCGCCATAACGGCGGGCAAGCTCGGCGCCGATGACGGCATGCGGGCCCTCGACGTCGTGGTCGATTGCCTTGCCCAGGTCGTGCAGCAGGCCGGCGCGCTTAGCGGTCACAACGTCCAGGCCAAGCTCGGAAGCCATCACGCCGCACAGATCGGAAACCTCGAGGGAGTGCTGAAGCACATTCTGACCAAACGAGGTACGGTAGCGCAGGGCACCAAGGGTCTTGACGATCTCGGGGTGCAGGTCGTGGATACCGGTATCAAAGGCAGCCTGCTCGCCAGCCTCGCGCACGCGCTGCTGAACCAGGTCGGCAGCCTTGTGATACATCTCCTCAATGCGGGCGGGGTGAATGCGGCCGTCGGCGATGAGGTTCTCGAGGGCAACACGGGCGGTCTCACGACGGACCGGGTCGAAGCTCGAAAGAACGACGGTCTCAGGCGTGTCGTCGATCACGAGGTTGACGCCGGAAACCTGCTCGAAGGTCCGGATGTTGCGACCCTCGCGACCGATGATACGGCCCTTGAGGTCATCAGAGGGAATGTGCACGGAGGTAACGGTGACCTCGGCTGTGTGGTCGGCAGCGCAGCGCTGAATCGCCAGGGACAGAATCTCCTGGGCGGTCTTGTGGCACTCGGCGCGAACCTGCTGCTCGGACTCGCGAATGATCGTGGCAGCCTCGTGGGTGACCTCGCCGCGAACCTTATCGAGGAGCTCCTTGTGGGCGTCCTCACGGGTCAGGTCGGCGATACGCTCGAGCTCGGAGGTCTGCTTGGCGCAGAGCTCCTCAAGCTCGCAGGAGCGCTTCTCGACCTGACCGGCCTGGCTGGACAGCTGGTGCTCACGCTTGTCGAGAGCGTCGTTTCGGCGATCAAGGGACTCCTCGCGCTGCATCACACGGTTCTCGAGCGTACGAATCTCGCTCTTACGCTGCTTGTCCTCGGCCTCGGCGGCCTGCTTGTTCTTGATGATCTCCTCTTTAGCCTCGAGCAGAGCCTCTTTTTTGAGGGTCTCGGCCTGACGCTTAGCATCACCGATCAGGGACTCAGCCTGTGCGTGTGCCGACTGGATCTTTTCGTCGGCCTCGTGAAGACTACCCTGCTTGGCGGTGCGCATGTAGGCAATGGCGGCGATGGCACCCAAAACGATGCCAACGAGCGCTGCGATGATAGGCATGCTCACTCCTTTTTATGGATTCGTTACACAACAAAGCGAACCGTCCTTACGAACGGCTCGCGACATTTGAGTAATATGGGCGCAGCTTATGCGGGTCGGATACAGATAAACATATAAACAAACTCATCACAGATGAGCACATATCACAAAGCAAATGACAGTGTTTATCGTACGTTGAACCACAACAACTGTCAAATAAATGGACCCGGCACGGCGGCTAAAACACGGTGAACGGCAGGGCCACAAAACACATACGCCTAAACCGCACATTCCTCGCGTTCGGCATCGAGACGTGCCTTAACGGCATCGGCGGCGATGTGGTACGAAAAGCCCTTGCCCATCAAAAACCGGACGAGCTTTTCGAATCCACGTGTCTCGGGAACACGACGCTTCGCGAGTAGAGCCGATGCGCGAGCCAAGTCGTCATCCGCGGCAAAATAATTCTCGGGATAGCCGGGGATATCATCGAGTACGACATGGCGGCGCTTGAGCTCGGTCTCAATCTTACGCTGTCCCCAGCCGCGTCGTTTGCGTTCCTCGATAAAGTACGAGCAAAAGCGGTTCTCATCTAAAAAGCGATACTCAGTGGCACGCTGGACGGCAAAATCAATTGCGGGCTGGCGAAATCCGTAACGAGCCAGCTTGTCACGGACCTCACCCGTGGCATGGTCGCGGCGCGACAGCATCTCGGTCACCATGGTAAGCGCGCATTTACGCTCAATGAGCTGTACCGCTTCGCGAAACTCATCCCAATCGCAGGGAAGATCGGGGCGATTTTTAAGAAACAGGCGCGCAACACGAACAGGAATCCAGATGGATCGTTCAAAACCACCCTCGAGCTCGCAGTCGATATGTGCACAAGGCTTTTTTGATGCATACCCACTCGAGAACGAGGAGGTCGCCTTCTTATCGGGAAAGACGACCGTGGCCTCGGTCACCGTATACGACATGAGCGTAACCGTTACTCGTCGTCATCATCGAGCATCGCGGAGCCATCGATGGCGTAAAGCTCATCGAACTCCTCAGTTTCGGGCTGATCGGTCAGCTCGACCTCGGACGGAGCATCGTCATCGAATTCAAGGCCGCAGGCGAGGCGAACCTTATGCTCGATCTCGTCAGCACAATCGGGGTGTTCGCGCAGGAAGGCCTTAGCGGCCTCGCGGCCATTACCGAGCTTGTCCTCACCGTAAGCAAACCAAGAGCCCATCTTTTTGCAGATACCGCACTCGACGGCCATGTCCAGAATCGAGCCCTCCTTAGAGATGCCCGTGCCGTACATGATGTCGAACTCAGCCGAGCGGAACGGAGCGGCGACCTTGTTCTTAACAACCTTGGCACGCACACGATTGCCGATGACCTCGTCCTTGAGCTTAATGCTGTCAATGCGGCGAATATCGATACGCACCGACGAGAAGAACTTGAGGGCGCGGCCGCCCGTCGTAGTCTCGGGGTTGCCGAACATGACGCCGATCTTCTCGCGCAGCTGGTTAATGAAGATACAGGTCGTTTTAGATTTGGCGAGCGAGCCGGCGAGCTTACGGAGCGCCTGGCTCATCAGACGGGCTTGAAGGCCGACCGTAGTATCACCGATCTCGCCCTCGATCTCGGCACGCGGAGTCAAAGCGGCGACAGAGTCGACGACGATGGCGTCGATGGCGCCAGAGCGCACGAGCATGTCGACGATCTCGAGCGCCTGCTCGCCCGTATCGGGCTGGGAAATGAGGACCTCATCGATGTCCACGCCGATACGCGCGGCATACGTTGGGTCGAGCGCGTGCTCGGCATCAATAAATGCCACGACGCCGCCCATAGCCTGGGCCTCTGCCAAAATCTCGAGCGAAAGCGTTGTCTTACCGGAGGACTCGGGACCGTAAATCTCAACGATACGGCCGCGCGGCACACCGCCGATGCCCAGAGCGGCATCGAGGGCCAGAGCGCCCGTGGGAATGGCCTCGACCTCGAGCTCGGGACCACCGTCGCCGTACCTCATGATGGAACCCTGGCCGAATTTCTTCTCGATCTCGGCCTTGGTGGTGGCGATCATCTCATCGCGCTCTTTACCCGTCGTGCGAGCATGAACGGTACGTACGGGACCTGAATTCTTGGCCATGAATAGCCCTCCTCTTAACAACCTGCATCGATAATAAACGAACGGCTGTTCGTGGTCAACTGTTCAGATAAATCATATGCAGCCGACCTTTCCAAAACCCAACCAAACGCTGACCAAACACTGACCAAAAACTTGACCGCAGGCGAACCAAGCAAGGCAAGACAAACATGAATACGCCAACTACCTGCACAAAGAGCAAATTCGCCAGAGGTCCCTATCTCCACAATTAAGGGGCCCGGAGGCCCCTTAAAACACGTCTATTCCATAGAATCGAGCACGTAGACAATGCGGCCCAGTGCCTCCGCGACCGCATGGGCACGAACACACGAACGATCGCCCTCATAGTGACAACGAATGGAGTCCACGACCGGCACTCCCCCATCGGCTGAGCGATACGCCCAGCCGATATAAAAGGTTCCAGCCGGATCGTCCTCGGTGCCTCCACCGGGGCCGGCATAGCCCGTCGCGCTCACGGCAATATCGCTCTGGTACAGCTCCAGCGAACCGGAAGCCATCTCGCGCACCGTCTGATACGACACCGCGGTATGGCGGTCGAGCGTCTCTTGCTCAACACCCAGCACGCGATGCTTAATCTCGTCGCAGTACGTCACCGCACCGCCGCGCAGCACCGCCGAGGCACCGGGGATATCGGCGATCGTCGAGGCGATCATGCCCGCTGTTAGAGATTCAGCCGTCGAAACCGTCACACCACGAACGCTTGCACGCTCGACGATATCGGCTGCGAGCTCTTCATTGTGCGCGGCAATCTGCTCAAATGATTTCGTCATGCCCACCAGGACCTAGACCGAAAAGACGATCTTGCGGCAGTTCCAGAAGTACTGAGCGCCCGAGATAACGGTCAGGATAACGGCCACGGCGTACAGGAAGCGTGAGGCGCCATAGAGACCGAGCAACAGCTCCGCAGGCCCCAACTGGAGGCCGGTCATCGCAAAGACGCACAGGTAGCCGCAGATGGAGACCATCGTGGTCGCCGTCTTGTACTTGCCAAGCTTATCGGCCGCGACAACCACACCGGCGGCACTCGCGACCATGCGCAGGGCGCTCACCAGCAGCTCGCGGAACAGGATGATGAACACCGACCACACGGTAACGGCACCAAAGTCCAAAAACAGCAGCAGGGCCGAGAACACGAGCAACTTATCGGCGATGGGATCCAGGAACTTGCCGAAGTCGGTGATCTCGTTGCGCGAACGAGCCAGGTAGCCGTCGACCTTATCGGTGCACGACAGGATGACGTACAGAATAAAGGCAGCGGCGGCGAGCGGGCCGTCAAAATGGCTCCAGTCCGTACCGGCAACACTCGTGTGAGACAGGGCCGACACGATCATGAACACCGGAATAAAGACGATGCGCACGCACGTCACGATATTGGCGGGCGTCCAAACACTCGTCAGTTCCTTATTGCTCTCGTTAGCCACGACGCTCTCCTACTCCACAACATGACCGATAAGCTCGTAGCAGAAGCTATCGGTAAACTCGACGGTCAGAATATCGCCCACAGATGCCTCGCTGGCATCCAGATGCACCGCACCGTCGGAATCGGGCGCCTGGAACCAGGCATGTCCGATGAGCTCGGCACCGTCCTCGGTCTCCTCGATACCGTCGACGATCACCTGGGCGCGCTCGCCCACGTGCGCGGCAGTCGCGGCAAAGCCGAGCGACTCGGCCAGATCCATGGCCTCCTGGGCGCGCTCGAGCTTAACCTCTTCGTCGACCTGGCCTTCCATCTTAGCGGCCAGGCTACCCTCCTCCTGTGAGTAGGCAAAGACGCTCGTGTAGTCAAAGCCCACAGCGTCCATAAAGTCGATAAGATCGCGGAACTCATCGTCGGTCTCGGTCGGGAAGCCGACCATGGCCGTGGAGCGGATCACGATACCGGGGATGCGCTCGCGCAGGTCGCGGAACAGGTCCTCGAGCTCCTGGCGCGAACCGGAGCGACGCATGGCCTTGAGGATGCGCGCGTCGCAGTGCTGCACGGGGATATCGATATAGGGCAGCACCTCGGGCGTATCGCGAATCGTATCGATAAGCTCGTCGGTCATGCCCTCGGGCTGCAGATAGAGCACGCGGACCCAGACGTTGTGCGGGCGCACGGCCTCGGCGACGGCACGCAGCAGCTGCGCCAGATTGCGCGGCGAGCCCTCGGTGACGTCCTCGTCGGCAAAGTCGGTACCCCAAATGCCCGTGTCCTGGCCAATCAGCACAATCTCGCGCACGCCGCCGGCAACCAGGTCGCGCACCTCGGAGATAATGCTCTCGGCATTGCGCGAATGATAGCGACCGCGAATATAGGGGATCATGCAGAAGCTGCAGAAACGGTTGCAGCCATCGGAAATCTTGACGTAGGCAACGGCGCCCTCGACGGTACGCTTGACCTGCGGGATATAGGCTGCGATCTCACGCTCGACACCCAGCACGCCATCGATGACCGCCACGATGCCGTCCTCCTCGTCGGCCTTCACAAAGGCAGCGACCTCGGGCAGCTCGTCAGGCAGGTCGTCGCCATAGCGCGACGGCACGCAGCCGCACATAACGATGGGGCAAGAACGAACGCCGTCCTGAACCTCGTTGGCGAGCTCGAGCGTGGTCTCGATGCTCTCGGACGTTGCGGAGGCGAGAAACGAGCATGTATTGACGATGGCGATATCGGCATCCTGCGGGTCGAATGCCTCTTCGTAGCCCGCGGCGGTCAAAAGAGAACGCATGCGGTCGGTGTCAACCTCGTTCTTAGCGCACCCGAGGGTGATGTAGAGCACGGAGCCCAACGGTGTATCCATGTTGGAGAGCGGTCCTTTCGAATGATATTAGCGGTAGTTGGTGAACTGTAGCGGCTGGCCGTAGTCCTGGTCGCGCAGGAACTGGATCACGGTCTGCAACGCGTCCTTCGAAGCAGAGGAAACACGCAGCTTGTCGGCCTCGATGGCTACCTTGACCTTAAGCTTTTGGTCCTTGATGTCCTTATTGATCTTCTTGGCGGTCGCCTGGTCGATACCCTCGACGACATGGCCGAGCACGCGCACGGTGCCGCCCGACGCCGCCTGTGGAGCATCCCACGAGACAGCCTTGAGGTCGATGCCGCGCTTGATGAGCTTGGAGCTCAGCACGTCGATAATCTGCTTGGAGACAAAGTCGGCCGGGGCGTTGATCGTAAAGAGCTTGTCGCCCTTCGAAAGCTCGATCGTGGCGCCGGAATCCTTAAGGTCATAGCGCTGGGAAATCTCGCGCGTGGTCTGCTGGAAGGCGTTGTCGACCTCTTGCATGTTGACCTCGGACACGACGTCGAAGCTGGAATCTTTAGCCATGATGTTTCCTTTCGCGTACGAGCGGCTTAGTAGCTATCGTACGAATAGTCGGTAGAATCGGTGGGCGTCTGACCGTCAGTTGCGGTATCGGCGCCATCCGCGGACTGGGCATCGGTGCGGTCGGTGGTATCGGTACCATCGGTGGTGTCGGTGCCATCAGAACTTTCACCATTCTCGGAATCAGTCGTCTCCTTCTTAGGAACGGTGATCGTCACACGAGCCACGCCCGAGGTCTTGGTATCGTAACGGACCTTTTCACCGTTCTTGGTAACGGTAACATCGGAAGGCTTGGACGTGGTGATCTCGATCGAGGACTCGGGCGTGTACTCCTGCTCAAAGGGGCCAGTCGCCTGAGCGCCATAGACCGACTTGCCGTCGACCTTGACCTCAATCCACGCGGTCTTTCCCTTGGCAACGGAAACTTTGACCTTCGTGACCTCGTTCTCTTCCTTCTTGGCCGTCGTCTTGGTAGCGTCCGAATCAGTCGACTCATCCGTCGGCTCATCGGTGTCTTCGTCCTCATCGACCGTTTCGGTCTTCTTAGAAGACTTCTTGGTCGTCGTCTTGGTGGCAGTGGGCGTCTCGGGCGTGGTCTCGGGCGCCGAAGATGCACAGCCGCGCAGAAGCACCACGATGAGCACGATCAGCAGCAACGCCACGGCACCGATGCCGGCGTAGACGATACGCGGATCGAGCCCGTTGTTTTGAGGAGTACGGGATCCGCCGCGTCCACGACCGGAACTGCTGCGGCCGCCTCCCTGAGGCATACGACCACGATTGCTATCGGAACGGCCGCGATAGCCGCCCTGGCCCTGAAGGCTGCGCTGACCCGAGCGGGGCGCAAGTTCACCGCGGCCTTGATAGCCACGTTGGCCCGAACGCGGAGCCGAAGAGCGCTGGCCATACGGCTGTGATTGAGAGCGAAGACGCGGCGTCACCTGCGTGGTATCGGCATCCGCATAGCCACCGCGAGAGCGTCCCGTAGAGGCACCACGGTAACCGCGATCGGAATAGCCGCCGTCGCCGTAGCCGGCACGAGGGTCACGCGCCACGCCGCGGGCAGCGGGAAGCGCACGGTCCTCAGGCATCGGCGTACTGCGGAACCGGTCACGCTGTGAGCGAATCTCCTCGCCCGAACCCGTCTCGGTAATATAACCGGCCTGCTGAGGACGCTGTCCATAGCGGGTCGAACGACCGCCCTGAACCATCAGGAAGCGCCCGTTATCGACCGAGGAGCGCGAATTGACGTAGCCAGCGGCGTCCTGAAAACGACCGCCCTGCTGAGACGTCTCGCGTTCGTATGCCATCAGGTCGTCAAAGTAGGCATTGACGACCTCGCGCGGATTGAGGCCCAAAAAGCGAGCATAGCTCGAAATCATGCCCTGCGCATAGCCGCGCGGCGGCATCGAAGCAAAGTTACCGGTCTCGAAAAACTCGATGATCTGCGGCCTGATTTTGATGGTGTTGGCGACCTGCTGAATGGAAAGGCCCATTCGGCGACGCTGCTCGAGCAGCATGTCACCAAAGCGTGCAGCCATCAGAATCCTCCAAACTCACGATCTTCACGTGCCATCTCGGCGTCGACAGACTCCAGCGCGGCAAGCCCCTCCTCGTCCAACAGGACCTCGCGCGGCTTGGAACCGTCGGGCGGGCCGACGACACCCTTTTCTTCCAGCATGTCCATAATACGCCCGGCGCGCGCATAGCCAACCTTAAGGCGGCGTTGCAGGCCAGATGTGGAGCCCAGCTGCGATTCCACCACAATATGGGCGGCTTCCCAAATGAGCGGATCATCGTCTTGCGGCTCGGC
>CAUEQD010000025.1 GCA_959019945.1 uncultured Collinsella sp.
GAATCCTATACGCCGCACCATTTGAGATTAAAGCTCCCGGCAACGGGGGCTTTTCTTTTATGTAAGCACTGCATGGATTCGAACCTCGGTCGAGGCGCGAGCGTGAAGCGGACGATTTCCTGTCGACTCGTGTAAGATTCCGAGTAGATGTCGCGACTTATTCGCGACCACTCCTTCTTTAGACGACCGATCAGGGTGATATTTCGTGGCAGAGCGTCCGACATACAAGCTCAGGTTTCTCGATCCCAAGAAGCGCTTTCCGGCGATGCCCGAGCAGCCTGCGGGACGCTCATATGGCGTGGTCTGGAAACTCTTTGGCGAGGATCAGCATGAATCTTGTTATGTCGTCGAATTCGTTGGCAAAAGTCATGTGTCGCTTTTGGGCTACGTAAGCGTTTCGGGTGAGGTGTACAAGGTGGACCGCCCCGTTAGCGAGGCTCCGCTGTCCAACGATCCCGACATGGAACTGGTCCTTGACGAGTCGGATTCCAGTATTGGTGAGATTATGGTAAGGGAAGCCAGCGGTGCAATGCGCGCGTGCGCGCGAACCGTCGGCTCTCCCGAAGGCCCCATGCGCGAGCAGTCCGATCACGAGACATGGAATTCGGCCCGCTCCCTTCCTTACGGCGAGTTCATGGCATCGATGTTCCTGCGCTACGTGATATTTGCCAACTCCGAAAGCGCTATTGCGAACACGGCGGGCGTCGACGGTCTCGATGCGGATATGCAAAACGTTGTCGACAAGATCAAGCTCGTAAAGTTGCCCGAGCCGGTCGAGGTGTTTTTGGGCTTTAACACGTCACCGCTACCTGACGCTATCGAGACGCTGCTTTACCGCGTTGACCATGCCGAGAATCCGAGCGGTATCGAGCGCTATGCCGCCACCCTTATGAGCGAAATTGACTTGCCCCGTCTGCGCACCATTGCCGCCAAGTCCGAAATGAGCCTGGCGCGCATCGACCGGTCAAAGCTGTTTTATCTCAATTATGATCGTAGCCTGCTGGACCAGGACGAGATTGACATGCTGCTCGCCATCGAGTGCCGTCTCAACCGCCTCTCCGGCATCCTTGAGCGCATCGGGGCTGGATTGGCCCCCGCGGCATCCTCACCGAGCCTTGAGGGCTGCGCTCTCTTTGATGCGTGGCATATCGCCAAGACGTCCAACGATGTTCCCCGACTGCTCGATACGGCCTCGAGCGATAATCCGTGGGCCAAACCGGGAACGGTTTCGTGCCAGCCGGGCGGCGAGTGGGACGTGCGCACCCGTTTTGCGCGAATCGTTGAGGCGCTCAACGTGGTCACGCGGCTCGACTATACCTATCGAGTAAACGTTGCCGAGGGGATTATGCTCGTTCGGTTTGGGCAGTCTGTCGTTGATGCCATGCCGCAACGTGAATACGACGCTCAAGATGACGCCTGGCGCGAGCTGGACGAGGACACGCGCGCGATCTGGGCCGCGGAGCACGATGCGCGCGTGGCACTCACGCTTGCGGCAGCGTGTTTTGCCGCGGGCACCTGCATTACGCGCTGCTACGTGCAGATTGCTGCTCCCGACAGTGAGCAGGGCGAGCGCGTTGTTGCAACGTATTTCTTTGGGCGCGCGGCCTATCTGGCCGATTGCGTGCCTGTCGCCAAGGATCTTGAGAGCATGGACATGGACGATATGCCGTGCAAGCGTGTGCTTGAGGCGTATGAGTCAACCGCTCCGGAGACGATTGAGCCTGCGGAGGTTCATGCTCGTCCGCGTGATGACCATCGCACGCTGCCGCCGGCGCTGCGCGATCTGCTGCTTGCCGATACGGCTGACGAGTTGGAGGTCATGGAAGAGGACGACGACCCATACGTGGCCCGTGTTGTTGAATTGCGCGAGCAGGTAAAAGTCGACCGTACAGGTGCTTTTGAAGGCTTTTCCCGTCTTGTCGAGGAGTTGGAGGCTAAGTGCACTGTCGCCGAGCTTTTGGCGACAGGTCCGGTTCAAACGCAGTTTTGCGATAACCAGCTGGTGCGCATGGTGCTACCGGTGTTGGAAGAAGACCGCTCTGTGCGAATCCTTCGTGCGCCCGATGCGCTGTACTTTGCCCAGCACGAGATCTGCAGCTTTTACGCCGAGCAAGAGGACTTTGAACGAGCACTGCCCGAGGTGCGCCATCTTTACGATCTGGCGCGCTCGTCCATGCAATCGCACTTTGCGCTCATCAACGTGCTTGCGCGTCTGGAGCGCTTTGACGAGATTATCGAGGTGGCGCGCCACGGCCTACGTATTGCCAGCGATCGTTCTGCAATTGGCTACCTGTTCTATCGCTTGGCGTTTGCCTATTGGAATTGCGATCAGCTCGACCTGGCGCTGGCTTGTTACCGTCTAGTGCCGCGCGGCGAGGAGTCGGGCAGTAGCGCGCTGGAAGAAATGCAGGGCCTTATGAACGAGATGGGCGTCAGCGAGCCTCCGACGTTCGAGGAGGCGGTCGAGACCATCCGCAAGGCTGGACTCGAGCTGCCGCCAGTGTCCGCCGTGACGAATCAGCTGGCAGATGCCGCTGTTCAACTGGTCGACAACGGCTTCTTTTTCCTGGCACGCGGTTGCATCTTCCAAATGTGGCGCACCATGGGCAACGACGAGCTCGGCTCCCTCAACCGCTCGCTGGGGTAGGCGAAGCTTCCAAGGAGGAAAGGATGCTAGGCAATTAGAAAATTTCCTCTTGCCCATCCTTGGCTGTTTGGTTACTATAGAACGGCTGTTACGGAGAGCTGACCGAGAGGCCGAAGGTGCTCGCCTGCTAAGCGAGTATGCCCCAAAAGGGCATCTGGGGTTCGAATCCCCAGCTCTCCGCCAGTACGAATTTGAAGAAGGGTCCCATTTGGGGCCCTTTTTTATTATCAAGAATGGAGGCTGGGGATTCGAACCCTCAAAAAGGAGGCATCCTTTCGGACGCCTCCTTTCAGTGGGCTGATTATTCTTGCGCTCTACACCTCAGGAGCCTTGGCTACGGTCTCGCTCTCGGCTGTGAGCGGGCGGTTGTCGATGCGGCGGCCCAAGCGATCGAGCTTCACGAGCAGCCATTCAATGGGATTCGGCCCTGCGCCTTCCTCGTCGGCAACCAGGTCCATGACGGCGATCTTGGTGCCGTCCTGCTTGAGTGTAACGCTGCCCACCTTGTCGCCCACATGCACCGTGCCCGAAAGATCGTCGTAGCTAACCTTTTCGGTCACCTCGCCGGCAAGAGAAAACACGGTCGCTTGCGCCGTGGGATCGGCGAGCGTGGCGTCGATTGTCTTATCCGTCCAGTCGGTTTGACTAATGCGCGCCATAAGCGGGTTGCCGTTGGCGGTCTTTTCTTGCGTGTTGGCGATTGCGACCGTCACCTTGTGGTCGTAGTACCAGTTGGCAAGGGTGGCGGTATCGGTAAAGCGCTGATCGGTGGTGGTGGAGTTCAAAATAACGGTGTAGATCTCGTCGCCGTCGCGGTTGTAGGCGCTCGTAAAGCAATAGCCCGCGTCGTCGGTGGTGCCGGTCTTGCCGCCGATGTTGCCATCTTGGCCCAGCAAATAGTTATGCGTGTCCATGGAATGCGAATGGTCGGTGCCGTCGGCGCCCGTGACTTCGATCCAGGAATCCTCGCTCGCTACGACCTCGCGGATCGTGTCGTTTTTCATGGCCTCCTGCATCATCAGCGCTACGTCGTGTGCGGTTGAGTGCATATTGCCAGCCCACTCATCAAAGTCCAGACCATGCGGGTTTTCAAAAAGCGTACCGGTGCAGCCGAGCTTCTTAGCGCGCTCGTTCATGGCCTTCACAAATGTGGCCTCGGCGTCTTTGGTCTTAGGGTCGATTTTCTTGCCCACATATTCGGCGAGCACGATGGCGGCGTCGTTGCCCGAGGGAATCATCAGGCCGCGCAGTGCCTGCTCCACGGTAAGCTCGTCGCCTTCGAGCAAGCCGGCGGTCGAATTACCCACGGTGGCTGCGGCGTTGCTCACCGTGACCTTCTCGTCCATCTTGCAATTCTCGACGGTTAGGATTGCGGTCATGACCTTGGTGATCGAGGCAATCTTGACCTGCTCATCGGCGCCGCGCCCATAGTAGACGGTGCCGTCTTTGCCCATGACGAGGGCATTGGTCGCATCGATATCGGGCAGGTTTTCGGCCGTGATACCGCGCACATCGGCGGTTTTGCCGCAAACATTGTCGGTCGTGAGCACTTGGGCGCCGGCGACGGTGGGCGCGCCAGCGGCAAGGGCGATAGCGCAGACAAAGCCGGCGGCAAGCTGGGCTGAGCGCTTTGCAAAAGAGGTGAGGGACTTCACAGATTTCGCTTTCGACGGGATGGTCTCTTCTGAAACTAGAGTATATCGTTTGCCGGCGTCGGCGATCATCGCGTGCGCGCTTGGCCCACATCCGCACCCGAACGGGCACAAGGGTGCTTAAGGCCGACTTAATCACCCACGCTTGTTGTGTGTGGCGTGCGTCGCCTCAGGCATAATGGAGCGCGAGAGGAGCACGCATGAACGAGCGCATTTTGGTAGTTGATGACGAGAAGGCCATCGCCGACTTGGTTGGCATCTACCTTACAAAAGAGGGCTTTGATGTCCAGATTGCCTATAGCGGGGCCGATGCTGCCAAGGCGATTTTGGAGCAGGAGTTCGATCTGGCGCTGCTTGATGTCATGCTGCCCGATATCGATGGGTTTGAGCTGCTGCGTACGATCCGTTCCAGCCATACCTATCCCGTGATCATGCTGACGGCGCGCGATGCCCAGCAAGACAAGATCGGGGGCCTTTCGCTTGGCGCGGACGATTATGTGGTTAAGCCGTTCCGTCCGCTGGAGCTCATCGCGCGCGTGCACGCTCAGCTTCGCCGCTACACCAGCTACGGTAGCCGTGCACAGGCGGCCGAGTCGCCGACCATTCAGCTCGACGGCTTGGAGATCAACCGCGATGCTCGTTCCGTGACAGTGGACGGTTCACCGGTTCGCCTCACGCCCACCGAGTATTCAATCTTGCTGTATCTGGTCGAGCATCGCGGCAGCGTGGTGGCCGTGGAGGACCTGTTCCGCGCGGTGTGGAACGAGGACTTTATGCCCGGCTCCAACAATACGGTGATGGTGCATATTCGCCACTTGCGCGAAAAGATCGGCGACGACGCACAAAAGCCACGCTTTATCAAAAACGTCTGGGGCGTCGGCTACATCATCGAATAACGCTTTTCGCTTGTGAGGATCTTGATATGACAAAAGACGATAGGCAAGCGTTCGAGGTGCCCGATCGGCTCTTTGAATACGTGAGGTCGGTCGTCGACAACCGCGCGCTTGCAACGGTGCTGCTCTTTTTGCTGAGCCTGCTGCTGATTGGCATCGACAACATCGTCGGAATCTTGGCGGTGCTGCTTGTCGGCTTTTTGCTGATCGATCGATTTGAGATCGTGTGCCGCTGCGTGGTGATTGGCGGCGCCGCGTGGGCCATGACGTTGGCGATTGGCGCCATGGCGCTCGGCGGCATCGAAGGGCCGGTGCTGTTCGATGCCGGCTTTGTATTCAACATGCTTGGCTTTGTGCTGGCGCTTGCCGCGTGCGTGCTGTTCTTGTGTGGCCGCGCCCTGTACTACCAGGGCTACGAGCAGGGCGAGCAGCATGCCGATTGTGTGCTGGCCGCTCGTATTCAAGATCGCCTGATCGATCACCCCGACACCTGGGATAACATCGACGGCGACTTCTTGGAGGTCGAGGGCGCCCTTAACCGCGTGCGTGACCGTGAGCGCAAGGTGCAGCAAGCTCTGCGTGACGAGTCGCATCGCAAGGACGATTTGGTCACGTACTTGGCACATGACCTACGCACCCCGCTTGCCAGTGTGGTGGGCTATCTTTCGCTGCTGCAAGAGGCTCCCGAGCTGCCGGTTGAGCAACGTGCGCACTTTACGGGCGTGGCGCTCGACAAGGCGCACCGGCTCGATACGCTCATCGAAGAGTTCTTCGATATCACGCGCTTTGACTTCCACGATATCGTGCTCACGCGCGGCTATGTTGATCTGGGGTTGCTGCTGGCTCAGGTGGCTGACGAGTTCTATCCCATCCTCAACGAGCAGCATAAGGAAGTCCAAGTTGATATTCGCGAGGACCTGACGGTGCTCGTGGATGGCGACAAAATGGCTCGCGTGTTCAACAACATCATGAAAAACGCTATTGCCTATAGCTATGAGGGCTCGACCATCACGATCGAGGCCAGACGCCGGGACGGCGGTGGCGTGCGCGTGCGCTTTATCAATCAGGGCGATCCCATCCCTGAGGCAAAGCTCAAGGTGATCTTTGAGAAGTTCTATCGCCTGGATGCGGCGCGTGCGACCAATCGCGGCGGCGCTGGACTGGGGCTTGCCATCGCCAAGGAGATCGTATGCGCGCACGGCGGTACCGTTGCATGTGAATCGACGCCCGAACACACGATATTCACCATCGAGCTGCCCGCCGCATAGCCAGTGTGCCCTTACAAACACTTGACAATGCGCTCACGTGCATATGAGCCGCGATTCCTACTATCGATACTGCTGAATTGATATCGATGTGGAGGTATGCGGTATGACGGCTGCTGCGGCTGCGGAGCCCACGGAGCTTGAAGAACTCATGAAAGCGCAGGCCGAGGCCGCGCACGAGCGCGAGGTTGGGGATGCGACTCGCCCCACGGCAGAGGATCTTGCCGCCTCGCCGACGCGAATCGATGTCGAGGGCCTCGACCTGTTCTATGGCGACCATCATGCGCTCAAGGACGTGAATATCAAGATCCGCGACAAGCAGATCGCCTCGTTCATCGGGCCTTCGGGCTGCGGAAAGTCCACGTTGCTGCGCTGCTTTAACCGCATGAACGACGGCATCAAGGATTGCCGCATCGAGGGCAAGATTGCGCTCGATGGTCAAGATATCCTGGGCGACTACGACATCTGCCGCTTGCGCCAGCGCGTGGGCATGGTGTTCCAGCGCCCCAACCCGTTTCCCATGAGCATCTACGACAACGTCGCCTACGGTCCTCGCGGCATGGGAGTGCGCGACCGCGTCGTGCTCGACGAGCTGGTCGAGGATTCCCTTCGTCGCGCTGCGCTATGGGATGAGGTCAAGGACAAGCTCAAAGAGTCGGGTCTGGGTCTTTCGGGCGGCCAGCAGCAGCGTCTGTGCATCGCCCGCGCACTTGCCGTGCAGCCCGACATTTTGCTGATGGACGAGCCGACCTCGGCGCTCGACCCCGTGTCGACGCTCGTGGTGGAGCAGCTGGCCTGCGAGCTCAAAGAGACCTGTACGCTCGTGGTCGTTACGCACAATATGCAGCAGGCGGCGCGTATCTCCGACTCGGTCGCGTTTTTCTTGCTGGGTGAGTTGGTGGAGCACGCGCCCACCGCGCAACTCTTCAAGAATCCGACCGATCCGCGCACGGCGGATTATTTGACGGGACGTTTTGGCTGATACCATCTAGTAAAGGTACCTTTAGGGTTAAGATGCGGTCATGCCGGCCGCAAAGGGGTTCAACATGATCTATTACGTCGAGGACGATGACAACATCAGGGATTTGACGGTCTATGCACTGCGCAAGCAGGGGATCGAGGCCGAAGGCTTTTCGTGCGATGGTGAGTTTAAAGCTGCCGTGGCGCGACGGGTGCCCGATGCTGTACTGCTCGATATCATGCTGCCCGATACCGATGGCTTGGCGATTATGCGTCGTCTGCGTGCCGATCGCCTGACGGCGACGGTGCCCATCATGATGCTTACCGCCAAGGATACCGAGCTCGACAAGGTGATGGCGCTCGATGGCGGTGCCGACGATTACCTGACTAAACCCTTCTCGCTCATGGAGCTCGCCAGCCGCTGCCGCGCACTGCTGCGTCGCGGCGGCATGGTCAAGCAGGCGAGCGATGTGCTCAGCGTGGGCGACATCGTGCTCTCGCCCAGCCATCGCGAGGTGACCGTTGCCGGCGAGCCGCTTAAGCTCACCCTGCGCGAGTTCGACCTGCTCGAGTACCTCATGCGCAAGCCCGGCGTGGTCTTTACCCGCGAGTCGTTGCTGCAGAGCGTGTGGGGCTGGGACTTCGACGGCGGTTCGCGCACCGTTGACGTGCACGTGCAGACGCTTCGCCAAAAACTGGGCGAGCATGCCAGCGCCATCGAGACCGTGCGCGGCGTGGGCTACCGCTTGGCCGAGCCTTCTGCCGGTGATGGTGCCGAAGGTGACGACACCGCGGCCACCGCATCGGAGGAGTAACCCGTGGTCTTCGCCCCCCAGGGAAAACATACGCTGTCGCACCGCGTTTTTGTGACGATCTTTGTCTGCGCCATGGCGGTTATCGTGGCGTTTACGGTGCTGGGTGCGTTCTTTGTGCAAAACACCTTGGCGGATGCCACGAGTGCCAATCTGGCGCAAGAAACCGAGCTCATTGCTGCCGCCCTCGACGAGCAGCAGGAGCCCATCCCGTTCTTGCGTAGCCTCGATCGAGAGGACTTGCGCATCACGCTGATTAACAAGGATGGATCGGTTGCCTACGACAACGAGGCGTCGCCTTCCACACTGCCCAACCATGGCGATCGCCCCGAGGTCATCGAGGCCTTTGAGAGTGGTTCGGGTTCCGCGGAGCGCGCAAGCTCTACGCTCGACGAGATTATGCTGTATCGCGCCGTCGCCCTTGATAACGGCCAGGTTGTCCGCTTGGCGCAGGCCCAGCCTGGCGTTGCGGCGATTTTGCTGTCGATGGTGGCGCCGATGCTGCTTATCGCAGCAGCGGGTGCGGTACTCTCGTTTTTTATGGCGCGCCGCGAGTCCCGTGCCATCATCGCGCCGTTGCAAGAGGTGGATTTGGACCACCCACGCCGTAGCTATGAGCACGCCTATGCCGAGATGGTCCCCATGCTTGAGCGTATCGAGTCGCAGCGCCAGGAGCTCAAGCGCCAAATGGCGGTGCTGGCGGACAACGACCGTATGCGCCGCGAGTTCACGGCGAATATCACCCATGAGCTCAAGACGCCGCTTACGGCGATTTCGGGCTATGCCGAGCTCATCGCAAACGGCATGGTCGAGGGCGAGGGCGACCTGCGCAACTTTGGCGGTCGCATCTATCGTGAGGCGGGCCGCTTGGCAGCGCTTGTCAACGATATCCTTACGCTGTCTAACTTGGACGAGGCCGAGCGTGCAACTGAGGGCGAGGCGGTGCCCATTGGTTCCACGGAGCCTATTGAGCTCTCGCGTGCCATCTACGCGGTTGAGCAGCGTCTTGAACAGGTCGCCCGTCAGGCGAATGTGACGATAAGTCATGAGACCAAGCCTGTGGTCATCGAAGGCGTGTCGCGCTTGATTGACGAGCTCATCTATAATCTGGCGAGCAACGCCATCCGCTACAATCGACCCGGCGGTGCGGTTACGCTGCAGTGCGGCACCAACGACGAAGGCCATCCGTTCCTTGCGGTCGCCGACACGGGAATCGGTATCGCGCCTGAAGAACAGGGCAAGGTATTTGAGCGGTTCTATCGCGTGGACAAGAGTAGGTCCAAGGCGCGCGGCGGAACCGGTCTGGGGCTTGCAATTGTCAAGCATGCGGCCCTGTATCATCACGCCACGCTCGATCTGTCGAGCGAGTTGGGCGTGGGAACCACCATTACGGTGACGTTTCCCATGCGGCAGGACGAGCCATTCGCATAGCGATACAACATAGATATTGATGCAGACGCCGCATTTGACTTTCGGGTGCGGCGTTGTTGTGCAATTTTACGATTGCTTCCGACATTTTTACAGGAGAGCCTGTTTCTTATGTATAGAGTTTGGTCTCGGTAAAAAGATGCGATAACATACGGACAGTTTTGTCAATCCGAACTGGGGAAATGAAAGGCAAGCTGCATGACCCTTCTCGAACTGTTCCAGCTGCTGAAGAAGCACCTTAAGCTGGTCATCACCCTTCCGGTGGTCTGCGCGATCGCCATGGGCATCGTGTCCTTCGTTGCGATGGACAACACCTACACCGCGACGACGAGCATGTACATTCTCGCCAAAACCGACGATAGCGGTCAGATGAGCTACAACGATCTCTCGGCGAGCCAGATGCTTTCCAACGATATCGCCACGCTGCTGGATAGCGATAGCGTTAAGAGCGGTGCTGCCAATGAGCTGGGCCTTGCTGACCTGGATGACTACAAGGTGTCTGTTTCCTCCGAGACCACCACGCGTGTCATTACGCTTTCGGTTACCGGCACCGATGCCAAGGAGACGGCTAAGGTCGCAAAGGCCATGGCCAGCTCGGTGAGTACGGTCGCTCAGAACGTCGGCGCTGCCCAGAGCATCAACGTTATCGACGAGGCTAAGACTCCCGAAGTCCCCAGCGGCCCCAAGCGTATGCTGTACGTTGCTGTCGCGTTCCTCGCGGGCATCTTTATCGCAGTTGCCTATGTCGTTTTGGCAGACATGCTCAACACCCGCATCCGCGGTGCCGAAGAGGCAGAAGAGCTCCTGGGCATTCCCGTTGTTGGCCGAATTCCGGCTATGAAAGGTGGTAAATAGGCATGGCTAAGGCAAAGAACACCGATAAGCTCGTTGTACAGAATGCCGCCAAGACCCTTCTGGCCAACATCCGCTTTGCGAGCGTGGACGACCCCATTCGCACCATCACCGTTACGTCCTCGATTCCCAACGAGGGCAAGTCTACGGTTTCCATCAACCTTGCCCAGGCTATCGCCACCAGCGGCAAGAGCGTCCTGCTGGTCGAGGCTGATATGCGTCGCAGGTCCCTTGCCGATATGCTCGGCGTCCGCTCCCGCGGCGGACTCTATGCAGTCCTTTCCGAGCAGGTTTCTATTGACCAGGCGATTGTCGAGACGGGTCAGAAGAACTTCTACTTCCTCGATGCCGAGCCGCATATTCCCAATCCTGCCGACATCATCGTCTCTCACCGCTTTGCCAAGCTGGTAAAGGCACTGTCCGCCAAGTTCCAGTACGTCATCTTTGATGCTCCCCCGGTCGGCACCTTCATCGATGCTGCCGAGATCGCAAGTCTGACCGACGGTGCGCTTTTTGTCGTGCGTGAGGACTTCACCAAGCGCGAGGAGGCGCTCAACGCCATCGGTCAGCTTAAGAAGTCCGAGAAGGTCAAGCTCATCGGTACCGTTATGAACTACTGCGAGACCGAGACCAGCGAGTACTACTACTCCTACTACACCAAGGACGGTAAGAAGGTGAAGAAGGGCTCCGACGATCAGGGGACTTCCAAAAAGGGCATCTTCACCAACCGAGCAAACGTTTAGTTGATTAAGGCTGACCTATGCGTGACATTCATTGCCATATCTTGCCGGGTGTAGACGACGGCGCCGCCGATCTCGATGAGAGCTTGGCGATGCTCGAGGCTGCCAAGCGGGCCGGTGTAACCAGAATCGTTTGCACTCCTCACTGCCGTGATCCCTATTTTGATTACGACAAGATGTGGGATGCCTTTGAGCTGCTGCGTGATAACGCTGACGGTTTTCCGCTCCAGATGGGCTTCGAGGTCAACCATCGAAAGCTCGTTGAGCTTGGTATCGATGCCGCGGAGCACTTGCATTTCGATGGGACCAACGAGTTTCTGCTCGAGCTTTCGACGCATGCCGATGCGTATGCGTTTAGAGAGTACGAGAACACGATTTACGATTTGCAGTGCCGTGGTTACCAGGTGATTATCGCTCATCCTGAGCGCTATCGTGCGGTTCAAAAGGATGTAAGCGTGGCGGAGCGTCTGGTCGATATGGGCTGCAAGCTGCAGGCTTCGGCGGACTTTATTGCCGGCGGTCGCTTTGGTCGCGAGAAAAAGCCGGCACAGCGCCTGTTCGATCAGAACCTGTACAGCTTCATCGCGAGCGATGCCCATAACGTGGGTCATTACGACTGCCTGGCGAAGGCTCGCGCGAAGTTTAGCGTGCGCGGAGCTCATTTTCGCTAATATCTGTCCCTAACGTTCGCATTGAATGAAAGGGCAGCCATGGATATTCAACTTAAGACGGGATGTTTTGATGACGCGGCGTTGGTGCGCCGCGTCGTTTTTATAGACGAGCAGGGCTACGAGAATGAGTTCGACGCTATCGACGAGGATCCAAACTGCATTCATGTGACGCTCTATGTAGACGGCGAGCTTGCCGGTTGCTCGCGCGTGTTTCCCGAAGAGCTTGAGCGCGTGGCTGACGCAGAGGCCCCGGTGTTGCCGGCATGCGACATGGACGAAGGCGTTGCGGCGGGGGAGACCTACATTATGGGGCGCGTCGCCGTGCTGCCGGCTATGCGTCGTCGCGGACTGGCGAGTGCGATCGTCGAGGCCAGTGCTTCGTGTGCACGCGATGCCGGCGCTAAGCTTATTAAGCTGCATGCGCAGGAATACGTGTTGCCGCTCTATGCAAAGGCGGGCTACACGCAAATCGCCCCGGTAGATTACGAAGACGAGGGCCAGCCCCATGTCTGGATGGCCAAGCGCGTAGATGGCAGATAGGGACGTTCCTTTTCTGCCGGCAGTTGGGGACGCTCCTTGGCAATTGGCGCATCGGAGCGCTTAGACATACAGTTTTTCGATTCCGTATGTATATATGCGCGCTAATGGGTTATAAAATCTAAGTCTGAACATAGCAGGTCTGCGATTCGGCTCGGGCGACCGGGCCGTTTTTGCGGACGGGGGTAGCGCGAAAGGACTGCACATGCGTCAATTTAAGACCGAGAGCAAAAAACTGCTCGACCTCATGATCAACTCCATCTACACCAATAAGGAAATCTTCCTGCGCGAGCTTATCTCTAACGCGAGCGACGCCGTCGACAAGCTCAACTTTAAGAGTCTGCAGGACCCGAGCGTCAAGATCGACCAGGGCGACCTGGCCATTCGCGTCTCCTTTGATAAAGACGCCCGCACCATTACCATCTCGGATAACGGCATTGGCATGACCGCCGAGGAGCTCGAGCGCAACCTAGGCACTATCGCTCATTCCGGCTCCGAGGAGTTTAAGACCGAGAACGCCGAGCAGCAGGGTTCGGATGTCGACATCATCGGCCAGTTTGGCGTGGGCTTCTACTCGGCTTTTATGGTCGCCAGCCATGTGAAGGTCGTCAGCCGCGCCTACGGCGAGGATGTCGCCCATGTGTGGGAATCCGACGGTCTTGAGGGCTACACCATCGAGGACGGCGAGCGCGCCGAGCACGGTACCGATGTCATCCTGACGCTGCGCGAGAACGAGAAGCTCGACGCCGACGGCGAGGCCGAGACCTACGATCGCTTCCTGACCGAGTGGGGCCTCAAGAGCCTGATTCAGCAGTACAGCAACTATGTGCGCTACCCGATTCAGATGATGGTGTCCAAGAGCCGCCAGAAACCCAAGCCCGAGGACGCCGGCGACGATTACAAGCCCGAGTACGAGGACTACCAGGAGCTTGAGACCGTCAACTCCATGACGCCGATCTGGAAAAAGCGCAGCTCCGATGTCGAGCAGAAGGACTACGACGAGTTCTACAAGTCCACGTTCCACGACTTTGACGATCCGGCGCGCACCATCAGCTTCCACGCCGAGGGTACGCTCGAGTACGACGCACTGCTGTTTGTGCCAGGTCGCGCGCCGTTCGATCTGTACAGCAAAGATTACGAGAAGGGCCTGTCGCTCTACAGCTCCAACGTTCTGATTATGGAGAAGTGCGACGACCTGCTGCCCGACTACTACAACTTTGTCCGCGGCGTCGTGGATTCCGCCGACGTGTCGCTCAACATCTCGCGCGAGACGCTGCAGCAGAACCGTCAGCTCAAGGCCATCGCCAAGCGTGTGGAAAAGAAGATTACCGCCGACCTTGAGGATATGCGCGACAACGACCGCGAGGCCTACGAGAAGTTCTTTGAGAACTTTGGCCGCGGCCTTAAGTACGGCATCTACTCGAGCTATGGCATGAAGGCCGATGAGCTTGCCGACCTGTTGCTGTTCTGGTCTGCCAAGGAACAGAAGATGATTACCCTGGCCGAGTATGCCAAGGGCATGCCCGAGGATCAGAAGGCCATCTACTACGCCGCCGGCGATTCGCGTGAGCGCTTGGCCAAGATGCCCGTGGTAAAGGGCGTGCTCGACCGCGGCTATGACGTGCTGCTGCTGACGCAGGATGTGGATGAGTTCACGTTCCAGGCTATGCGTGAGTACGTTGCCGCCGATATGCCCAAGATCTACGAGGACGATGCTGCCCGCGAGGCTGCCGAAAAGGCCGTGGCCGACGGTGCCGAGCCCGAGGTCGAGGATCGTCATCTGGAGCTCAAGAACGTTGCGACTGGCGATCTTGATCTGGCGACCGAGGACGAGAAGAAGGAGGCCGAGGACGCCACCAAGGAGAACGAGGATCTCTTTAGCGCAATGAAGGAGGCGCTCGGTGACAAGGTCGAGAAAGTTGCCGTCTCCGCGCGCCTGACCGATGCCCCCGCTTGCATCACCACCGAGGGCCCACTTTCGCTCGAGATGGAGAAGGTGCTCCAGAAAGGACCCGAGGGCGCGCCCGACGGCATGCCCAAGAGCCAACGCGTGCTCGAGCTCAACGCCAAGCACCCGGTCTTTGACAAGCTTGTCGCTGCCCAGAAGGCAGGCGACGCCGACAAGATCAAGCAGTACTCCGGTCTGCTCTATGACCAGGCTCTGCTGGTCGAGGGCATTTTGCCCGAGGACCCCGTTGCCTTCGCGGCGGCTGTTTGCAACTTGATGTAGTTCGGGGATACGGCACCGTAACTAGATTAGAACGAGAGTGGATAATCTCCCACTTTTGGCTCGAATGCGGGCTTGAAGTGGGAGATTTTCCACTCTCGTTTCCTTTTGAATGATTCCTCCGTCCCCAAGGGATCAATTATTTGTCGGGGTTGTGGTTTTGTGACCTGCTGAAATTAAAGATACTGTACAACTGTACGTTAATTCGTCTTCGTAGTATATTGCTACCCGCAAAACTCAATACCATTGTGCTCTGAGACGCTAAAGCGCCTACGTACAATGGTTATCAATAGTACGATTCGATTCAACGACAGGATGGATGGTCCAAGCGTGAGTCTCGGCAGCAAACTATCCAATGCAAAGGTCTCCTTTGCGATATTTAAGCGCGACATTAAGCGACTGCTCGTGAACCCCGTCGCCTTGGTGGTTACCCTTGGCGTGTGCGTTATTCCCTCGCTGTATGCCTGGTACAACATCGTGGCTAACTGGGATCCGTACGGAAACACCCAGGGTATCAAGATTGCCATCGCCAACAACGATCGGGGCACCCAAAACGACTTGGTGGGCGAGCTCAACGCTGGCGACAAAGTGGTCGACCAGCTCAAGGAGAACGATCAGCTGGGCTGGACCTTCGTTGACTCGGCGGCCGATGCCAAGGAGGGCGTCGAGAGCGGTGAGTACTATGCGGCCATCGTAATCCCCAAGAACTTCTCGGATAACCTGGTTTCGATGCTCGATGGCAACTACCATCAGCCCAAGCTTACGTACTACGTCAATGAGAAGAAGAGCGCTATTGCGCCCAAGGTTACCGACACCGGCGCAAGCACCATCGAGGAGCAGATCAACTCGGAATTTGTCTCCACGGTGGGCGAGACCGTTGCCAGTATTGCCAAGGATGCCGGAGTCGATTTAAAGGACAAGGCAACCCAGACTCGGGATTCGTTGGCAAGTTCTGTCTCCGAGGCATCCGATACCTTGGGCGAGGTGCGCGATTCGATTGGCGACATGAATGCCGCTATCGATAAGACGAGTGGCGCTATCGCCTCGGCCGATGCGGCACTTGCCGGCATGCAGGGTCAGGCGCCGTCACTGACGCAAGCGATCTCTCAGGGCAACGACCTGCTGGGTGAAGCTCGCACCACGGTGGGCAACTCTATCGCCTCGCTCTCCAAGGCGCTCTCGGAAGGCAGCCTTGCGCTCACCAAGACGTCGGCCTCCGCGAACGCTGCCATCGGCAAGCTGACGGGCACGGTCACATCTACGACCACCCGTATCGACAACTCGCTCGAGTCTCTCCAAGCGACGATCGACCACAATAAGGCCGTTATCGGGCACTTGGAGATTCTCGCCAATGACACGTCGACAGGTTCCGAGGAAATTGACGCGCGCATTGTATCGACCATCAATACGCTCCGTGAGCAGAACGAGAAGTTGCAGAGCATCAAGGACGGTCTGTCCGCGCAGTCGAGCGCCATGGCGAATGACGCCGCGGCTGTTTCGGGTGCCAGCGACGCTATCAATAACGCAATCCAGACCGGTGCGACCAACCTTGGCCAGGCCCAAACAAGCCTGGGCCAAAACGCGCTGCCGAAGGCCTCGAGCGCGCTCGATTCCTTTGCCGCCGTTTCGGGCGATCTGACGGGAATTGTATCTGGCCTCACGCCCACGATTGCAAGCGCGCGCGGTACGCTTTCGCAGCTTAACGCTACGCTCGGCCAGGCCAAGACCACGCTGTCCCAGACCGATTCCTCGCTTGCCAAGGTCCAGGACAAGCTTGCGACCGCAGCCAATGACATCGCGGCGCTGCAGACCTCTGAGTCTATGGGCGAGCTCGCCGACCTTATGGGCGTCGATGTCAATGACGTGGCAGACTTCATGGCCTCTCCGGTCGAGCTGACGTCCAAGTCGATCTATCCGGTCAAGAGCTTTGGCTCGGGCATCGCTCCCTTCTACACCAATCTGGCGCTTTGGGTGGGCGGCTACGTGCTCATCGCCATCTATAAGCTCGAAGTCGACCGCGAAGGCATCGGCAGCTTTACCGCGCGTCAGGGCTACTTTGGTCGCTGGTTGCTCCTGGTAATCCTGGGCGCTTTGCAGGCCATCATCGTTACGGTGGGCGATCTGGTCATTGGCGTGCAGTGCGTCAACCCGCTCCTATTTGTGCTGGGTGGTATCGCCATCTCGTTTACGTACGTCAACATCATTTACGCGCTGTCCACTACGTTTAAGCACATCGGCAAGGCAATCGGCGTCATTCTGGTTATCGTGCAGATTCCGGGTTCATCAGGTATGTACCCCATCGAGATGATGCCCGGCTTCTTCCAGTGGCTGCATCCGCTGCTGCCCTTTACCTACGGCATCAATCTGCTGCGTGAGACGGTCGGCGGCATGTACTCGTTCAACTACCTGTTTAACCTGTGCATTCTGGGCGTGTTCTTGATCGTGGCGCTCTTTATCGGCCTGCAACTGCGTCCGCTGCTGCTCAACCTCAACCTGCTCTTCGATAAGCAGCTTTCCACGACGGGTTTAATGATCTGTGAGTCCAATGACCTGCCGCGCCAGCGCTACTCGCTGCGCACGGCCATGCGTGTCATGCTTGATTCCGATTCGTACCGTCGCGAACTGCTCGATCATGCGGTCGCCTTTGAACATCGCTACCCGTACTACATCAAGGGCGGTTTCGCCGCTGTAGTCGGCGTGCAGGTGCTGCTCTTCGTTCTGTCGACGGTTCTCGATATCGACAACAATGGCAAGATCATTTTGCTGGTCATCTGGATTATCTCGGTCATTGCCATCTGCGGCTGGCTCATCAACATCGAGTACATCCGCGCAAGCCTCAACACCCAGATGCGCATCTCGGCGCTTTCGGATGAGGACCTGCGCCGCGAGATGCGCGAGCACACGGCCGCCATTCCGGCCGCTCGTCACATGTTCGGCTTGAATGCGAGCGAGCGGGGGTCTGAACCCAAGACTCAGACTGTCAGCCAATGCGGTCATCGCGATGCGGTCCATGTGCCCGAGAACGGGGATGACACGTTTGTGATGAATGAAAAGAACGCCCCGCTCGGCAAGCACTCCAAAGGAGGTGAGGCATAAATGAAGAACATCCTGCATCTGTTTAAGCGCGATGTCCAAAACGTGTCTCGCTCCGTAATCGGCTTGGTTGTCGTGATGGGCCTCGTTATCGTACCGTGCCTGTACGCGTGGTTTAATATCGCCGGCAGCTGGGATCCGTACGGCAACACCGGCAATCTTAAGATCGCCGTGGTCAACACCGATGAGGGTTACGAGAGCGATCTGATCCCTGTCGAGGTCAACGTGGGCGAAAACGTGACCGCCACCCTGCGCGGCAACGAGAGCTTCGATTGGGTTGTACTCAACAATCGAGAAAAGGCCATCGAGGGCGTCAAATCGGGCGCATACTATGCGGCTGTCGTCATCCCCAAGACGTTTAGTGCCGATATGATGACGCTCTTCTCGACCGATGTGAAGCATGCCGATATCGAGTTCTACGAGAACCAGAAGGCAAATGCCATTGCTCAGATCGTGACCGAGAAGGGCTCGAGCGCCGTCCAGAGTCAGGTCAACGAGACCTTTACCGAAACCATTACGGCTATCGGTCTTAAAACCGTGTCCAGCCTGCTCGACTACATGAGCACCGACCAGGTGAACAACTTTATCGCCAACCTGTCCTCGACGCTGGGCGATTCGGTCGAGGATCTGCAAGACGTTCAGGCCAGCGCAACGTCGCTGGCGGGCATTTTGAGTTCCACGTCCGATTCGCTGACGTCGGCGGGCGGTATGCTCAAGCAGACGGGCACGGTCGATGAGTCGACTAAGCAGCTGATGGAGCATGCCAAGAGCGGTATCGATGATTCCAAAGAAGCGCTTAAGGCGGCAAACGATGCCATCGATGCCGCGATCGATGGAAGTGCGGGTTCGTTCGACAATGTGTCTGCCGAGCTCGCGAAGGCGTTCGATGCCGCGAACCAGCATGTCGACCTTACGGTGTCCCAACTCAACGATGCCGCTGCGGCCCTCAATGCGCGCGCCAAGGATATCGATGCGATGGCCGATCAGCTCCGCAGCTTTGCCGACCAGGTGAGGGATGAGAATTTGAAGGACGGCCTCAAGTCCGCTGCGACGTCGCTGGGCAGAATTGCCGTGGAGTACCGCAACAATGCGAAGGACCTGACGGCGACCGCAAAGTCCCTTTCGGACAGCATGGCGGAGGCCAACAACTCGCGTGCCGAGGTCGACCAGGCCATCGCCGATGCCAAGGCGGGTATCTCGGGTGCCAAGTCCGACTACGATTCTACGTTCTCGGTTAAGGCCAAGGAGCTCAAGAAGACCATTTCGGGCGTTCTGGATTCCCTGAACGGTATCTCGGGTGACTTGGATAGCGCCGTGAGCGGTCTGACCGACGCCTCTGGTTCGCTCGCGAAGGGTCTCTCCAAGGCCGCAAAGCTGGTCAACAAGGCTTCCGATCAGCTGGGCGAGGCGTCGGACAAGATCAGTGCCTTTAAGGACGAGCTTGATAGCGCTCTGATCTCGGGTGACCTGGCCACGATCAAGACGATGATCGGCAACGACCCCGAGGGTCTGGCCGTGTCGCTTTCCGGTCCCGTCGCGCTCGACCGCAAGCCGGTCTATCCGATCCGCAACTACGGCTCGGCCATGGCGCCGTTCTATACGATTTTGTCGCTGTGGGTGGGCTCGATTGTTCTGGCGGCCATGATGAAGGTCTCGGTTGACGATGAGCTTATCAACGAGCTCATTCCCGTGCGCCTGCACGAGATCTACCTGGGCCGTTATCTGTTCTTTGGCGGTCTGGCCTTGCTGCAGGCGACGCTCGTGTGCGCGGGCGACATTCTGTTCTTTGGCATCCAGTGCGACAACCCGTTGCAGTTTGTGCTGGCGGGCTGGGTCGCGAGTCTCGTGTTCTCCAATATCGTCTACACGCTTACGGTTTCGTTTGGCGATATCGGCAAGGCCCTCGCTGTCGTGCTGCTGGTCATGCAGGTCGGCGGTTCGGGCGGTACGTTCCCCATCGAGATGACCGGTCCCGTGTTCCAGGCGATCTATCCGTTCCTGCCGTTTACCCACGGCATCAACGCCATGCACGCCGCCATGGCCGGTGCCTACCATATGGAGTACTGGGTTGAGCTGGGTATTCTGGCGAGCTATCTGATTCCGTCGCTGGCCCTGGGCGTCGTCTTCCGCCGCCCGGTTATCAAAGCTAACGACTGGATCATCGAAAAGCTGGAATCAACTAAGTTGATCTAGTTCAGCCACGTAAACGCTGTCGGAACATTGAGGTCTTCCAGTTTGACACTTTATTATGCTGGATTGCGATGCAACGCCGGTTGTTGCTACAGTAGCGGGGCGTGCCGGGGGTCCGGTGCGCCCTGTTCTTATTTGACCATGAGGCGGCATGCGGCTATGCGCGTGCGGACACCACGCCCAGACTGAGCGCGAGGATGCCCTATGGCCCAGAATGCCGTTGATGAAATCGAAAACATGCCCGATAGCCCCGTCGCACGGGAGGACCTGGGCGCCGGCGGCACCTCCCGCGGCGCCGGCGCGCGTTCCCCGTTCTTCTGGAAGGTCTTGCTGCTATCGGTGGCGGTCATCTGGGGTTATTCCTTTACCACCATGAAAGATGCGCTCGACACCATTCCGGTGTTCGAACTGCTCTATATTCGTTTTCTTCCGGCTTCGCTGGTTATGTTCGCCATCTTCCACAAACGCATCATCGTGCACTTTAATGCCCGCAACCTTATCGTCGGACTTGGTATGGGCACACTTATGTGGGGCGCGTACGGTTTGCAGACGATTGGCCTGGCACAGACCACGGCGGGCAAGAGTGCATTTTTGACGGGTACCTATTGCATCCTCGTGCCGTTTGCAAGCTACGTCCTAAGCGGCGAAAAGCTTACCCGTTACAACTTGGGCGCCGCGTTGCTGTGCCTGGCGGGCATTGGCTTGGTGGCGCTCGATAGCGTCGAGTTCAATGCCGGCGATGCCATTACGCTGGGCGGCGCGGTCTTCTTTGCCATCCAGATGGCGGTGACCGCCAAGTACGGTCGCAAGATGGATATCAACGTCATCACGTTTTGGATGTTTGTGGGCAATGGTGTCCTAAGCCTGATCTCGTCGCTGTTGTTCGAGACCCAAGCGTCCTCGTCCGTGTGGACGCCGAGCTTTATCTGCGTAATGGCCTTTCTCTCGGTGGGCTGCACGTGCGTGGCGCTGCTCATCCAAAACGTCGGCTTGGCGCACGTCCCGGCCTCGACGGGCTCACTGCTGCTTTCGATGGAGTCGCCATCGGGCGTGTTGTTTTCGGTGCTGCTGATGGGGGAGGCGCTCACCTCGCGCCTGCTTGCCGGCTTTGCGCTCATCTTCCTGTCGATCATTTTGAGTGAGACGCATTTCGATTTCTTGCGCCGAAAATCTCGCCCGCAATTGTAAACAACTTGTTGCGCCGCCCTCCCGGGGCGGCATTTTTTATGCCTCGCCCTTAAAGTAGTACCTTGCACTTTACGCTATCAAAGTGCTTGCTGCAAAAACGATACTGGAGGGCATCTATGGCACCAGCTTTGTCCGATCTTCAACCGCAATCAGCGCCCAAGGCCACCGCAGCGGCGCAGACCGCTATCGGTGACGGTCTTGTTGCAGAAGCTCAGGCTTTTGCAGGCGAGCTCGCTGCGTGGCGACACGATTTACATCAGATGCCCGAGCTGGGTAATAGCCTCCCGCAGACCTCTGCGTATATCCAAGCGCGCCTGACCGAGATGGATATCCCATTTGCTACGCTCGTCGATGGTTCCTGCGTTGTGGGCCTTGTCGGCGCCGGCGCGGCAGCTGCTGCTCGGGGTAACGGTACGTGCACGGACAAGCAGGCCGGTACGGTCATCATGCTCCGTGGCGACATGGATGCCTTGCCCGTTGCCGAGGAATCCGGCGAGCCCTTTGCATCCACCAATGGCTGCATGCATGCTTGTGGTCACGATATGCACGCGACGGCGCTGCTTGGTGCGGCGCGCTTGCTCAAGGCCCGCGAGGCCGAGCTTGTCGACGCCAATGCCACCGTCAAACTGCTGTTCCAGCCGGGTGAGGAAACCTTTGAGGGTGCCCGCGCCGCCATCGCCGACGGTCTGCTGCAGAACCCGCGTCCTCAGGCTGCCTTTGCCATGCACGTTAACAGCCAGTCGCCGCTTGACCTGGTGCTCTACGGCAGCCCGGCGCTCTCGGGCGTGTACGGTTTTCGCATCACGCTTCAGGGCAAGGGCGGCCATGGCTCGAGCCCCGAGATCTGCATCGACCCCATTACGGCCGGCGTCCATGTGCATCTGGCGCTTCAGGAGCTCATCTCCCGCGAGGTGCCGGCGGCCAAGGAGATCGCGCTTACCGTTGGCAAGTTCGCCGGCGGTCAGGCCGCAAATGTCATTCCTGACACTTGTGTGCTTGAGGGAACGCTGCGTGGCTTCGACGTCGAGCTCATGGAGCACCTCAAGACCCGCATCGCCGAGGTCGTCAACGGCGTGGCCGCAACGTATCGCACGCCAGCGACCATCGAGGCGCTCTCGGATGTCCCCCCGCTCGTGCTCGATGACGACATGACCCAGGCTTCGCTTGGCTATGTGGGCGCGACGCTGCCCAAGGCCGCCTTCTTGCCGCTTTTCCATGCCATGGCGAGCGAGGACTTTGCGCTTATCTCGAGCGAGATCCCGAGCGCGTACTTTACCGTGGGCGCCGCTGTAACCGATACGGATGAGCATTTTGCCCAGCACCATCCCAAGGCGCGCTTTAACGATGCCGAGCTGCCGCTCGGTGCCGCAGCTTATACCGCTGTCGCTTTGGGCTACATCGCCGACCACCGATAGCACCCAATCTTGCTACTCGTTTGTTTAAAAAGGAGCAGTATGTCCCAGCAACGTAAGTTCTTCCCCGGCTGGCTCGTCGTGGCCTCCGGCTTTGTGATCATGGCCACGTGCTACACCATTTTCGTCAACTGCATGAGCCTGTTTCAGCCGCTCATCGTAAGCGACCTCGGGATTACGCTTGCGCAGTACAACATCTCCAACGCCATCTCCACTGTGGTGAGCGTTATCGGCTCACTTGTGATCGGTCATGTGGCCGATAAAGTGAGCGGTCGCGTTTTGGGCTCCCTCACTGTAATCGCCACCTCTGCCGTTCTTGCCGGGATGAGCTTTGTCGGTGAGCTGTGGCAGGTCTACGTGCTCTTTGCCGCCTCGGGGTGCTTTGCCGTCGCCTCGACCCGTCTGCTTATCAGCCTGGTGACCGCCAACTGGTTTGCGGCCAAGCGAGGCCTTGCCATCTCCATCGCACTTTCGGGTTCGGGCTTTGGCGGCGCTATTCTGTCTCCCATCGTGAGCTCGCTGATCGTGAGCGTTGGCTGGCGTTCCGCCTTCCTGGTGCTCGCGGCTATCTGTATGGTGGCGGCGCTGCCCATCACGGCCTATTCCTTCCGCACCAAGCCTTCCGAGATCGGTCTTAAGCCGCTCGGCGAGAACCCGGGCGATCCGTCCGTCTCGACGGCTGGCGACAAGGACGAGTACACGGCGCCCGAGGTTAACGTTGGCTGGTCTCGCATCAAGAAGAGCCCGGCGTTTTGGCTGCTTGTCGTCGCCTTCCTCTTTATGGGCCTCGTTAACGGCGCCATCTTGCCCAACCAGGTTACCAACATGACGAGCGTTACCGTCAACGGCGCCAAGATCGTCACGGGCGGTCACGATCCCATGTGGGCGGGCACTGTGCTTTCGGCCTACATGGTCACCGTCGTTATCGCCAAGATTTCGCTCGGCGCCATCTACGATCGCTTTGGCCTGCGCTTTGGCAACGTGCTGGGATCCGTTGCGTGCATTATCGCCTGCGTTGCTCTGTGCTTCCCCGCAACCGACCTCGGCCCCATCGTGGCCGCTGTGAGCTTTGGTATCGGAACGTGCATGGGCACCATCACGCCTACCATCGCCGCGTCCAAGCAGTTTGGCATGGCCGACCTCGGCAAGGTCACGGGCACCATTACCTCGCTCGAGATGGTCGGCGGCACCGTGGGTGCCATTGTCTCGGGTGTGCTGTTCGATGCCACGGGCTCCTTTGCGAGCGCCTGGATTGTGTGCCTGGCGTGCTCCGTGGTCATGCTCGTGTTCCTGCTGGCCTCGGAGCCCATCGCCGCCAAGCTGCGCGCGAGTGTGGCGGGGGAGTAGACGTCCATCGCTCTTTGCTGTTCGCCCCGTTCTGTCCGTGGCTGCCCTGGAAGCCGAATGGATGCTCGTACCATCATTCGGTTTCCAAGGCGGCCACGGGCCTACGAAATGATCCGTTTTCCTCCGTCCCCAACAGATCACGTGATCCGAAGGGGACGGAGGAAAACGGATCACAAACAGCGGCGGCGCGTCTGGCCGAACGAGCCCCCATACCCTCGTTCGGTCAGACGCGCCGCCGCGTTTTGTTTTTGTGCCGTATAATGACCACTACCTATGACGCGATACAAAAGAAAGGTGTTTGCCCATGCAGGCACAGAAGGCGGAGGGAACCCGCGACCTTATCGGCGCCGAGATGCGCGCCTGGCAAAAGATGCAGCAGATTGCGGCCGGCGTGTTCGAGCCGTTTGGTTTTAAACCCATCGAGACGCCCGCGATCGAGCAGGTGGACGTGTTTGTTCACGGTATCGGCCAGTCGACCGACGTCGTGCGCAAGGAGATGTTCCGCGTGTTTAGCGGCGCCAACCTGGAGCGCGTCTTTACCGAGGGTACCGATACCAAGCTCAAGCCCAAGCAGCGCCTGGCCCTTCGTCCCGAGGGCACAGCCGGTGTGGTGCGCGCCGTCGTGGAGAACAACCTGGTGCCCCAGGGCTCCACGCCGTTTAAGGCTTATTACGCCGAGGCCATGTTCCGCGGCGAGCGTCCTCAGAAGGGTCGCCTGCGCCAGTTCCACCAGGTGGGCATCGAGTGGCTCGGCGCTCCCGATCCGGCTGCCGACGCCGAGTGCATCATCATGCTCATGGAGTTCTACAAGCGCCTGGGCTTCGATCTGTCCAAGCTCCGTCTGCTTATTAACTCGATGGGCGATGCGCAGTGCCGTCCGGCATACCGCGAGCAGGTCAAGCAGTTCATTCTCGATCACGCCGACGAGATGTGCGACGAGTGCCGCGAGCGCGCCGAGCTCAACCCGCTGCGCGCCTTCGACTGCAAGAACGACCACTGCCGCGAGATCATGGCCGACGCCCCGCTGATGGGCGACAACCTGTGCGACGAGTGCCGCGAGCACTACGAGCAAGTCAAGCGCTATCTGGACGCCGCCGGTATCGAGTATGTTGAGGATCCCACCCTGGTGCGCGGCCTGGACTACTACACCCGTACTGTCTTTGAGGTCGAGGCTCCCGGCGCCGGTGTCGGCTCCATCGGTGGTGGCGGTCGCTACGATGGCCTCGTTGAGCTCGAGGGCGGTAAGCCCACGGCGGGCGTCGGCTTTGCCGTCGGCTTTGAGCGCGCCCTGCTGGCCCTGCAGGCCTTTGGCAGCGACCTGGGTGCCGAGGAGGTCCCGTGCGTCTACGTTGCCAACGCCGGCAAGGAGCTGCGTCAGAACGTCTTTACCATTACGCAGCAGCTTCGCGCTGCAGGGATTGTGACCGAGGCCGACTATCAGGGCCGTTCCCTTAAGGCCCAGTTTAAGCAGGCCGACAAGGTGGGCGCTAAGCTCATCCTAGTCCTGGGTGGCGACGAGCTTGCCGCCGGCAAGGTCAAGGTGCGCGACATGCAGAGCCACGACGAGGTACTGGTCGATTTGGCCAACGTTGTCGAGGCGGTTCGCGAGCGCCTGTAGCGTATCTTTTTGAGCTGCGGGCCTGCTAACGTGCCCTGCTCATGGAGAGCGATTGTTACGGGGGTGTTTCGCATTTATGCGGAATGCCCCCGTTTGCATATGCCGTCCACCGAGAAATACGACCATTTGGGGCAAAAAGCCTTGCAATGCAGAAAATACTTTTGTGTGGTAAAGCGCAATCAGCTTCGAAAGTTTTTGCCGAGTGCCTATAATAAATACCGCATGTTACGTGCATAGAAGGAGGAATGGGAGGAAACGTGGCTGAGAACCTAAGCAACCAGTCTGTACCCGAAGCCGCGGCGCGTGTCGCTGCCGTGGTCAACCGCCTCGTTAACCGAATCGGCTCGAATGCCGAATCCAAGGAGCGTCTCGCCGAGATCGAGATCCCCGAGGAGCTGCGCGACAATCTGGCGCTGTTCTTGCGCCTGGAGCGCCGTGTGCTTAGCGAGTATGATCCCGAGATCGCGGACCTGTTCGACAAGATTTTGATAGCCGAGATTGTGGCCAACGCCGGAAACCCCGGCACGCGTGCTGCCGACGAGTCCGTCGACGAGCAGGGCGTGCCCACTGCCGACGAGCCCACCGCCGTGGCGTTTCGTGAGGTCGTCGATCTGATCGACAGCCTGCCGCTCGATAAGCAGCAGGTTATCGTCCGCGCCTTTACGAGCTTCTTCCATCTGGCTAACCTGTCGGAGGAGAACTACCGTGTCGCGCAGCTGCGTGAGCGCGAGGCCGGCGCATCGACCGATACCGAGGTCGATCCCGCCAACGAACTCACCGTCGCCTATCACCAGTTGGTAAACGAGATGGGCGTCGAGGGTGCCAACGAGCTGCTCGGCAAGCTTGAGTTCCACCCCGTCTTTACCGCGCATCCCACTGAGGCCCGTCGTAAGGCCGTCGAGGGCAAGATTCGCCGTATCTCCAACCTGCTGGAGGAGCGTCCGCGTCTGGGCGGCTCCGACCTGGTGGAGAACGAGCGCCATATGCTGCAGGAGATCGACGCCTTGGTGCGTACGAGCCCCATCGCGCTCAAGAAGCCCACGCCGGTCGAGGAAGCCGATACCATCATCGACATCTTCGATAACACGCTGTTCGACGTCATCCCCGTCATCTATCGTCGTTTTGACGACTGGGTGCTGGGCGACAAGGCCGGTACCGTGCCGCCGCTGTGCCCGGCATTCTTCCATCCTGGCAGCTGGATCGGCTCCGACCGCGACGGTAACCCCAACGTCACCGCAAAGGTGAGCCGCGAAGTCGCCGCCAAGTATTTCACCCACATGGTGCTCAAGCTCGAGGACAAGTGCCGCCGCATCGGCCGCAACCTCACGCTCGAGGTCACCTACAGCAAGCCGTCTGCCGAGCTCATCAACCTGTGGAACCATCAGGTCGAGATGAGCACCCAGTACACGGCCCGTGCCGAGCTGATCTCCGAGCACGAGCCGCATCGTGCCGTCATGCTCGTCATGGCCGACCGTCTGAACGCCACTGTGCGCCGTATCACCGACACCATGTACCACAGCGCCGACGAGTTCCTGGATGACCTGCGCGTCGTCCAGCGTTCGCTTGCTGCCTGCGGTGCCGTCCGTGCCGCCTACGGTCCGGTCCAGACCATCATCTGGCAGGTCGAGTCCTTCGGCTTCCATATGGTCGAGATGGAGTTCCGTCAGCACTCCGTGGTGCACGCCCGCGCCCTCAAGGATATCCACGAGAACGGTATCCATGGTGATCTGCAGCCCATGACACGCGAGGTCATCGACACCTTCCGCGCCATCGGCTCCATCCAAAAGCGCTACGGCAAGAAGATGGCTCACCGCTATATCATCTCGTTCACCAAGAGCGCCCAGCATGTGGCCGACGTCTTTGAGCTTGCCCACCTGTCCTTTGCACACGAGGAGGATGTCCCCGAGCTCGACGTGATCCCGCTGTTCGAGCAGCTCGAGGACCTCGAGGGCTGCGTCGACGTGCTCGACCAGATGCTTACGCTGCCCGTGGTGCAAAAGCGCCTTGCCCAGACCAACCGCCGCATGGAGGTCATGCTGGGCTATTCCGACTCCTCCAAGGATGCCGGTCCTACCACGGCCATGCTTGCGCTGCACTCCGCGCAGGAGCGCATCGCCAAGTGGGCAGAGAAGAACGATATCGACCTGGTGCTCATGCACGGTCGCGGCGGTGCCGTGGGCCGTGGCGGCGGCCCGGCCAACAAGGCCGTGTTGGCGCAGCCCAAGGGTTCGGTCAACTGCTTCTTTAAGCTCACCGAGCAGGGCGAGGTCATCTTTGCCCGTTACGGCAACCGCACGCTGGCTCAGCGCCATGTTGAGTCCGTTGCCGCCGCAACGCTTTTGCAGTCGGCCCCGAGTGTCGAGAAGACCAACACCGAGACCACGCAGAAGTTCTGGGATATGGCCGAGAAGCTCAACGCCGCAAGCCACGAGCGCTATCTGGACCTGCTGAACACCGAGGACTTTACACCGTGGTTCTCGACCGTGACGCCGTTGACCGAGGTCGGTCTGCTGCCGATCGGCTCGCGTCCCGCCAAGCGCGGCCTGGGCGCCAAGTCGCTCGACGACCTGCGTACCATTCCGTGGATCTTCAGCTGGAGCCAGGCACGCATTAACCTGGCCGCTTGGTACGGCCTAGGCACCGCCTGCGAGCAGCTGGGCGACCTTGACCAGCTTAAGGCTGCCTACCAGGAGTGGCCGTTCTTCCGCACCTTTATCGATAACATCGAGATGTCGATCGCCAAGACCGACCAGCGCATCGCCAAGATGTATCTGCACCTGGGCGATCGCCAGGATCTGTCCGAGAAGGTCTTCACCGAGATGCAGCTCACCCGCAAGTGGGTCCTTGCCATCGTCGGTGACGAGTGGCCGCTGCAGCGCCGCCGCGTGCTCGGCTGCGCCGTTCGCGTGCGTAACCCCTACGTCGACGCCCTGTCCATTGCCCAGGTTCGCGCCCTTCGCGAGGTGCGTATGAACCAGGACGAGATGGCCGAGGAGAAGAAGGCCGAGTACATGAGCCTGATTCTTTCGACTGTGACCGGAGTTTCGGCAGGTTTGCAAAACACGGGGTAATCGATAGCCCTGTGGCTCTCACCGGGACCCGACGGGTTTCCCTCTGAATGCGTCCTCGCACTTGAAGCCCCCTTATCCTGCTCCTTCGGAGCTGCGGATAAGGGGGCTTCGTGCTGCGGAATGCATTCAGAGGGAAACCCGTCGGGTCCCTTCGTCCTCGGTCTTCAGGGATTGAAGCTGAAGGGGATAATGGTGCGCTTCGCGCCCAATGTGGGGTGCGGCGAGGGCTTCTTGCGTCCTGCGGAGTGTGCCTAAAAGTAAACTAATGGCGGACCCTGCGATGTCCGGTCTTCGGCGGATTACTGGCTGGGGGAATAATGGCGCGCTTCGCGCGTTTTGGATGGCGTCTGTCCCGGCGGCGCGTTTGGCGCTTCGCGCTTCTCGCCTTACGACTGTAGCGGCCGCGGTCCCAAGCGGGATCGCGGCCGTTTTGATTAGAGGCTTTAGCCTGTGCGGGGCGCGCAGCGCGCCGCATCAGAAACCACCCG
>CAUEQD010000026.1 GCA_959019945.1 uncultured Collinsella sp.
CGTAGCGGGTGGTTCAAAGCTGGCCGCTGCGCGGCCAGCAGACTAAAGTCTTGAAACGGCAAAGTCCCCGTCGAGCACACGCCCGGCGGGGACTTTTTTATGCCGGCCGCCCAAACCACCACGATGGGGCAGGCACCTTTGTGGTGGTTTGGGACTTGCCCGGTCGTTTTGTCTCAATCTGTAACAGCTGGAGTCCGTTGAGCCCTGCAGTTGTTACAGATTGAGATATTGTGCCGGCCGGCCACGCTGCATCTCAATCTGTAACAGTTAGAGACCAAATATGCCGCCTGGTGTTACAGATCAAGACGTTGGGCTGACGGCCGAACGGTTTATCTCAATCTGTAACAGTTAGAGCCATTTTCGCTGGCTTGGTGTTACAGATCGAGACTATGCAAAAGCCGAGGATAGGCACTGCCGCCAAGGCCTTCCCCTCGGCCTAAAACAAAAACCACCACAAAGGTGTCCCCTTTGCGGTGGTTTTGGAGTCTAGCCTTCGAGCTGCGCCAGCTTATAGCGGTAGGCTGCGGCGATGACGTCCTTGCAGCCCTCGCGGCCTAGCTTGGCGCGGTTGACGACGATGTCCTTGCCGCTCGTCATCTTCCACTTGCCGGCGCTGTAGCGCTTGTAGAATGCCTCGCGCGCCTTCTGCTGCTGTTTGACCAGCTTGGCGCCCTTCTTTTTGTTGAGGCCACGCTTCTTGCGAACGATCTCGACGCGATCCTCAAAGGGAGCGGTCACCAACACGGCAATGTGGTTGGGATTGTTGCGCAGCAGGTAATCGGACAGGCGACCCTCAATAATGCAGCTCTCGGTCTCGCCCAGGTCCAAAATCACCTGACTCATCTTTTGAAACAGCTTGTCCGAGTATGAACGGGCATCGTAGCGGTCGGGCAAAAACGCCATGTTCTCAACAGCCAGGCGCTCGTCGTAGGCCGCCATCTTGTCGAGCGACTCGCCCGCGCGCAGCGACGCGCGCACCAGTAGCCCGTTGTCGTACAGCGGAATCCCCAACTCGTTGGCAAGCATGCGGCCAATCTCGTGACCCTCGGCACCAAAGTCGCGCGCGATGGTAATGACCACAGGATTCTTCTTGTTCACCAGATCGCTCATCGCGATTCCTTTCTAACAAATGGGAAAAGGACTGTCTATCCCTTATTCCCACGTTATTGTACCTGGGTTTTCCTGGTGCCCAAGATTGGCCTGAAAGAGGAGCGACGCGTACTTTGGTACGCGAGCGACGGTTTGAAGGCCAAGGTTGGGTGCCAGGGAAAGCCAGGCTATGCGGCTACGATACGACGTTGATAGGCGCGGACCAACAAGGAGATACCAAAGTTCAGCGCAAAGTACATCGCAAACACCAGGCCGTAGAGCATGAGCACCTGCGACAGATCGATCGCATGCGCCATTACGACGTTTGCCGTGTACATGAGCTCGGCCACGTTAATGCCCGAAAGATACGAACTGTCCTTGATAACGGTCGTGCACTGGCTAAACAGAGCCGGAATAATCGTCTTAAACGTCTGCGGCAGGATGATATAGCGCATGGTGGCAAAAAAGCCGAAGCCCTGGCTCTGCGCCGCCTCAAACTGGCCACGCGGAATCGAGTTGAGGCCGCCGCGCACAATCTCGGCCATAACGGCGCTGGTAAACAGCGTAAAGGCGATGGTCGAAATCACAATATCCAGACCCTGCACCGTAAAGTAGATAAACAGGATCCACAGCAGGTTAGGCGTGCAGCGGAACAGCTCGATATAGGCGCTCACCAAAATGCGGAACGGACGGGGCGCATAGCTCTTGACGAGCGCCAGCACCGTGCCAAAGATGAGCGAGAAAAAGATCGACAGCGCCGAGATCTCGATGGTCTTAACAAAGCCGCCCCAGATGTAGAGCAGGTTGGTCGCGTTGAAGATTTCCATGCGCTAGGCCTCCTCTACGTTGTCGAGTCCCAGCTCGGCCAGACTCACGCCGCGCGGACGCTCCTTGGAGCGGCGCTCGAGCCACTGCACCAGCATGGCGAGCGGAAAACAGATGATGAAATACATAAGGCAGCAGACGATGTATCCCTGCAGGTAACCGTACAGACTCACAAAGTTGTCGGAACGGTACATAAGGTCGCCGCCGGCCACAAGCGCCAGCACCGACGTGTTCTTGACCAGGTTGAGCGCCTGGTTACACAGCGGCGGCAAAATGATCTTGAACGTCTGGGGCAGCACGATGTACCAGTACGCCTGCGCACGGGTGAAGCCCTGGCTCTGGGCCGCCTCCATCTGACCGCGCGGAACCGCCTCGATGCCGGTGCGGATGACCTCCGAAATGTAGGCCGCGTGATACAGGCCCACGCCCAAGAAGCCCAACACGAACGGCGCGATGCGCACCGGCTGGTCGGCACCGGTTATGGCCTGCAAAAACTGCGGACCGGCCATGTACATAAAGAGCACCTGTACGGGCAACGGGGTGTTCTGGTAAAACTCCACGTACACGCGGCTGATCGCACGCAGCACACGCGAACGGGTGGTAGAGAACACACCCAGCAGCGTGCCCAGCACCAGCGACAACAGCAGACCTGCAACGACCACCTGCAACGTCACGCCAAAGCCCTCCCAGAAGGGCCCCATGTTTTGAAATGTCGTCGACCAACGGTCGGCGTCAAATAATCCTTCGAGCATTTGATTCCTTCCTTGGACGATGCGCCTATACAAGACCCCAGGTTTTGACCTCTTGGTCGAGCCAGCCGTCGGCCAGGCGATCGCAAATCACCTGATCGACCACGGCCGAAAGGTCGCAGCCCTTCTTGGTCGCCACGCCGTAGCCCTGCTCGCCAAACTTGACCTCGGGCTGCAGCAGCTCAACGGTCTCGTTCATGTAACCGGCCAGCGTGGAGCGGTCCATGGCAAAGACGTCGATATTGCCGGCGTCGAGCGAACTCTTGATGATGGGGTAGCCGCTAAAGGCCCTAAACTCGGGTTTACAGCTAAAGCCGTTGTCCTTGATCATCTGCTCGATCAGGCCCTGCGTGGTGGCACCCTGGCTCACGCCAATAACCTTGCCGTCCAGGTCCTCAATCGAGGTAAAGCCCGAACGCTTCTTGACCATGAGTCCCACGTAGTCGGTGCGGTACGGCGTCGAGAAATCCCAGCTCTTCTTGCGCTCGTCGGTAATGGTGTAGGTCGCCGCGACCACATCGAGCTGGCCGTTATCGATCAGCGGGCCGCGCGTCTTGGGCGTTACATCGGTAAACTCGACAAGCTCCTGGGCGCGGGCATCCTTGTAGCTCACACCAAAGACGGCAGCGGCGATCTGGTAGCACAAATCGACTTCCATGCCCTCAAAGCGGCCCTTGGCGGTGTCGTAATAGCCATAGCCGGGAACGTCCTTCTTAACGCCGGCATTCAGATGGCCACGCGACTTGATGGCCGCAAGTTTGGACCCCTTGTCGGAGCCCTCGCCGCTGGTGGAGTTGCCGCAACCGGCAAGCGCGGTCCCCGTCAGCGCGAGCATGCCGGCGCCCGCCAGCTGCAAAAAGTGACGGCGCGATACAGCCGCCCTCGTCATATCCGTCATGTCCATCACCGCACCTAGTGCAGAATCTTGGACAGGAACTCGCGACAGCGCGGGTTCTCGGGGTTATCGAAGAAGTGCTCGGGCGTGCCCTCCTCCAGAATGCGGCCGTCCTCCATAAAGATGACGCGGTCGGCCACCTGGCGCGCAAAGCCCATCTCGTGCGTCACGCAGATCATGGTGATGTCCTCCTGCGCGAGCTCAATCATAACGTCCAGGACTTCCTGGACCATCTCGGGGTCGAGCGCCGAGGTCGGCTCGTCAAACAAGATGATGGGCTGTTTGGTGCACAGGGCACGGGCGATGGCAATGCGCTGCTGCTGACCACCCGAGAGGTTCTGCGGATACTCGCCGGCCTTATGCGCCATGCCGACGCGCTTGAGCGCGGCGATGGCAATCTCGGTCGCCTCCTCCTTGCTCTTCTTTTGCAGCTTGATGGGCGCGAGCGTCAGGTTGCCGAGCACCGTCATGTTGGGATACAGGTTGAACTGCTGAAACACCATGGAACTATACTTGCGAGCCATCTCCAGGTGGTTCTTTTTGGTGAGCGGCGTACCGTCGATGACGACCTCGCCCGACGTGGGCTCCTCCAGATAATCGACGCAACGGATGAGCGTCGACTTACCCGAACCGGAAGGCCCGATCATTACGAGCTTCTCGCCGCGCTTGACGGTGAGATTGATATCTTTGAGCACATGCAGGTCGCCAAAGTACTTGTTGAGATGCTTGATCTCGATCATGTCTGCCATGAATGTCCCTTCCCTGCGTTTACACGAGTTGAACTATTGTACGGAAAGAACCACGTTTCCGCAGTCCACACTACATTCCCGTAAAGAACCCGCAACCTTCCGCCCACTCATTGGGGACAGACTTAAATGAGTACCCAATGAGCGGGTACTCATTTAAGTCTGTCCCCAATGAGTGCGCTTCAGCTGCCATCAAAAAAGGGGCGCGACCTCGTGGTCAGCGCCCCTCACTATCAGCTATGTGTCGATCGGCCCCTACGCGAGTTTGCCGCCGACGATCCTTGCCGCGGCCGGCTTATCGAAGTTGCCGCCGGTGGCCTTGCCGAGTGCACCCATGACCTGGCCCATCTGCTTCTTGGACGTGGCGCCCAGCTCAGCGATGACCTGCTCGATCAGAGCCTCGAGCTCCTCGCCCGAAACCTGCGCGGGCAGCAGGCTCTCCAGAATCTTGACCTGCTCGGTCAGGTTGTCGGTACGCTCCTGGTCGGTGCCGGCCTTGATGGACATCTCCAGCGTCTCGCTCGTCTGCTTGATCAGACGCTTGATCATACTGTTGACGTCTTCCTCGGTCACATCGCGGCGCTCATTGACCTCGATATTCTTCACCTCGGCCTTAACCTGGCGAATGATGGACAGGCGAACCTTGTCCTTGGCCTTCATGGCCGCGATCATTTCCTTCTGCAGCTCTTCGTTGGTCATCTGCAAATCCTCTCTAATAGCGTGGGCGGCACTCGCGCGAGCACCGCCCCATGATTACTCAGTCGTCGACGAATCGTCGGTCGAACTCTTGGTGATGCCCTTCAGACTCACGTTATAGGGTACGTCCTTGGGCATGGGGTTGACGGTGATGTCGGCATCCTTCTTGTACTGCTCCAGCCACTCGCTGTACGCGGTGCTGGCCGCCTGCGTCTTCACCACGTTGGAAACGTACTTCTTGATGGCCTTGGGCACCTGGTTGATGTCATCAACCTGATTATCGACATGGAAGTAGTCGGTGCACTTGATGACGTGGTAGCCATAGGTCGACTCGACGACTTCGCTCACGTCGCCCTTGTTGAGTCCCTCGAGCGCCGTCTGGTAGCTGTCGACAAAGGTGGTGAGCTTATCCCAGCCCACATCGCCCTTCTTCTCCTTGGAACCTGTGTCCTCGGAGTACTGCTCAACGGCGTCCTCAAAGCTCAGCTCACCGGAGTTGATCTTGTCCAGGCACTCCTGCGCCTTGGCCTTGGCGGCAGCCTTATCCTCGTCGGAAGCGTCGGAATCAACCTTGATCAGGATGTTCGACGAGCGGCGGGCGTCGTTGTAGCTGGACAGGTTTTCGTTGATGTAATCGACAATCTCGCTGTCCTTGGGCTTGCTCGTGGGCGCGACGGCATCCTTGAGTTTCTGTTGCGCCAGACTCTCCTTGAGCGAGTCCTTGTAGGTGTCCTCGGTATAGCCATAGGTCTTGAGGGTCTTCTTAAAGGCCTTAGCACCGCCCGCGCTCTTGCACGCATCCTTCCAAGCCTTCTCGACCTCCTCATCCGACACCGTCACGCCGTTTTCCTTCTGTGCCTGTTGAAGCAGAATCTGCTGCGCGTAGGAGTCGATGAGTTGCTTGCGGTACTTCTTGGGCGTGAGGTCGTTGTCAACCAGATACTGCGCCCAATCCTCATCCTTGGTGTAGCCGTAGGACGTGCGCATGCTCATGATCTGCTTGGTCACGGTGTCCTCGGTGAGGTTGGTGCCGTTGATAGTTGCAGCAACACCGCCGGTCAGCTTGTAGCCCGAGGTGTCCTCGGCCTGCGACATAAGGCCGGAGCACGCCATCGCCGAGACGGAAAGCAGCATCGCCAGCACGCCGATGACCACCAGGACGATCTTGACGGTCTTAGACACGTACGTCTTGCGCTGCTTCTTGCGAGAGCTGGAGGCAGCGCGGGCCTGCTGCTCGGGCGTCGGCGCGGCCTCGGAGTTCTTTTTCTTATTTGCCATAGTTGGCCTTTCGCATAACGAATCGAACAAACGCCATTGTGTCACAACGCAGCCCCCGCGGCACGCTTGGCGCATTGGGGACAGGTTAATCTGCACCATTTTGGTGCAAAGGGGACAGCTCTGGCAGCCGGCAGTTAGGGACAGTCCCCAAGTGCCGATTCAGCCCCACCTTAGAAGTGGCGGCGGATGGCGTCGACCATGCCCTGGGGCGTGGTCTGGCCGAGCACGTCGGCTGCGGCATCGGCGTCCATAAAGATGTTCATGAGCGCCTGCAGGGCCTCGACCTGGCCGCCCGGCTCGGCGATGCCCAGATTGATGACGATCTGCGCCGGCACCGGAGCGCCCATGCCAGCCATAGCGTTAAATGTCACGGACGCGGCGGGCTTCACCACCGCGATATAGGGCTTGGCCACAAACCCCGGATCGGTATGCGGAATGGCAATGTTTGCCGCCGGCATGGCAAGACCCGTGGGATAGGCATCCTCGCGCGTGCGAACGGCGTCGAGCCAACCGGACGCAATGTAGCCACGCGGGGCAAGCTCGCCCTCGAGCCGCGCAAACACCTCATCCGGCGTTGCACACTCCCAATCAAAAAACACCAGCTCAGGCGTAAACAGCGCTTCGTTATCCGCCATGCACTCACCTCTCTCACCTAGTCACCTGGGACGTTCTTAAACGGCTAGTCGTTTAAGAACGTCCCAGGTGACCACCCAAAACAAAAGGTGGCCACGCGCGCCTTGGCGCCAATGACCACCCTGACTACTCGGCTAAATTGTACTGTGCGTCGCTAGCCGCGAGGCGCGTCAATTACCACCTTGCCGCTCTCCAGCACGTGAACGCGGCCGTCGGCGAGCATTTGCACGACCTCGGGATACAGCACGTGCTCAATCGCATGGATGTGCTCCTCGAGCGTGTCGACATCCCAGCCCTCCTCAACAGCCAGCGCACGCTGGGCGATGATGGGACCGTTGTCGTAGACCTCGTTGGCAAAATGCACGGTCACGCCAGTTACCTTGACGCCGCGCGCAAACGCGTCGTCGATCGCATGGGCACCGGTAAAGCTCGGCAGCAGCGCCGGATGCAAGTTGACCACGCGGTTGGGAAACGCCGCCAGCAGAGGCGTGTGCACCATGCGCATGTAGCCGGCCATGACTTTTTTAATGATACGGCGACCACCGAGATCTACACTATCCTCTTCGTCGGCAGCGATGGGATCGGCGTACACATCCTTGGACAGCGTGAGCGTCTGGATGCCTGCGCGCTCGGCACGTTGCAGGCCCTTGGCCGAAGGACGGCTCGACACCACAAGCTCAATCGAAGCGTTGAGCTTGCCGGCGGCGATCAAGTCGATGAGCGCCTGCAGGTTGGTGCCCGAACCGCTGATGAGCACGCCGATCTTGAGTGGCTCGGCCGCATCGGTGCCGGTCGGACGGGTGTAGGGATCCCAGGTCAGGCCCTCGGCGGCAGTCATCTGCTCGTTAGCGCTCATCGGAGTACACGACCTTACCGGAACCCTCGACGCACTCGCCCACGCGGAACGGCTTCTCGCCGAGCGCGACCAGAGCCTCGGTCACAGCGGCCTCGTCCTCGGGGGCAACGATCAGGCACAAGCCAACGCCCATGTTGAAGGTCTTGCACGCCTCGTTGGGCGCGAGCTCGGCCTGGCGCGACACGTAGGTGATGACGGGCGGAACGTCCCAGCCCATCTCGGCGCCGTTGCGGGTGACCACGGCGTCGACGTCGTCGGCAAGCGCGCGGTTGAGGTTCTCGGTGATGCCGCCGCCGGTGATGTGGGCGATGGCGTGAACGTTGGAGCCGCCACGGAGCAGCTCCAGAATCGGCTTCACATAAATGCGCGTGGGGGCCAGCAGGGCGTCGGCCAGCGATGCGCCGCCGAGCTCCTCGAGCGGACAGCTCAGCTCCTCGGCCTTAGCGGCGGCCTCGGGCGTGCCCGGCTTAATGCCGTCGACGCCGATGACCTTGCGCACGAGCGAATAGCCGTTGGAATGCACGCCGGTGGAGGGCAGGCCCAGAATTACGTCGCCGGGGCGGACGTTCGCGGGGTCGAGCATCTTGGGGCGGTCGACGACGCCCACGGTAAAGCCGGCGAGGTCGTAGTCGGCGGGAGCCATGACGCCCGGGTGTTCGGCCATCTCGCCGCCCACGAGCGCGCAGCCCGCGAGCTTGCAGCCGTCGGCCACACCCTTGATGATCTTTGCCATGTGCTCGGCCTCGATGTGACCGATGGCAACGTAGTCCAGGAAGAACAGCGGCTCGGCGCCCGAAGCCAGAATGTCGTTGACGCACATAGCGACCAGGTCCTGGCCCACCGTCTCGTGACGGTCCATGATCTGGGCGAGCACGAGCTTGGTGCCCACGCCGTCGGTACCGCTAATCAGAATCGGGTCTTCCATATCCTTAAGCGCGGCGGCCGAGAACAGGCCACCAAAGCCACCGATGCCGCCGATGACCTCGGGACGGTTGGTGTCCTTAACCATTTGCTTAATAGCGTCGACGGCGCGGCCGCCCTCAGCGGTATCGACGCCGGCATCCTCATACGTCACATGCTTGCTGTCGCTCATCTGAGCCTTCCTCTCACACTACCGTCCGCCGCCCGGGCGCCAAACGGTGCTCATAGTTGCGTTCATTTCGGCGCGCATCCTGACAACGCGCGCCGCCCAATCAACAAAACAGCAGGTAAAACCTACCAAAATAAACCTGTCCCTAAATGGCAGGTTTTAGGCCTCGCCGTGCTTCTCTTCCCAGCTGCGGTCATCGTATTTCTCGACCACGGCGTCGTCGTCAAAGTGCAGCGGCTTATCCAGGTTACGGGGCTTAAAGCCCTCCATAAACTTGTCGCGGCCAAAGCTCTCGGGAATCGCCACGGGATAACGGCCGGTAAAGCACGCATCGCAGTAGCCGCCCTTGGGCATGACCTTCAGCAGGCCCTCAACCGAAAGGAAGGCCAGCGAATCGGCGCCGATATACTCGCAGATCTCCTCGACCGTCTTGTTGGCGCTGATGAGCTGCGACTGCACGTCGGTATCGATACCGTAGAAGCACGGCCAGATGACCTCGGGCGAGTTGATGCGGATGTGAATCTCCTTGGCGCCGGCATTGCGCAGCATCTTGACGAGCTGCACCATGGTGGTGCCGCGTACGATGGAGTCGTCGATCACGACAAGGCGCTTGCCCTCGATGTTGTCGCGCAGCGGGTTGAGCTTCATGCGCACGCCCATGGCGCGCAGCTCCTGCGTGGGCTCGATAAACGTACGGCCCACATAGCGATTCTTGATGAGGCCCTCGCCAAAGGGAATGCCGCTCTCGTGCGAATAGCCCTCCGCGGGCGGCAGGCCGGAGTCGGGCACGCCGATGACCAGGTCGGCCTCGACGGGCTCCTCGTGTGCCAACTGACGACCCATGTCGTAGCGGCAGGCGTAGACGCTCTTGCCGTTCATGATGGAGTCGGGGCGGGCAAAGTAGACCTGCTCAAAGATGCAGTTAGCGGACTCTTCGGCTGCGGGCACACCCTGCTCGGACACCAGACCCTCGGCGCTGATGCGCAAAATCTCGCCGGGGCGGACATCACGGACATACTCGGCGCCCACGATATCGAGCGCGCACGTCTCGGAAGCAACGACCCAGCCGCCGGCGCGCGTGACATGGACGGCGGAGTCGACCGTCGAGGCACCGTCTTGCGAGGGCAGCTGCGAAACAGAAGCGGCGTCGGCCTGGTCCAGGCCCTCGTCCACGAGCTTGCCCAGCACCAGCGGGCGAATGCCGTGCGGATCGCGGAATGCATAGAGCGCCTGCTCGTTGATGAGCGTCATGGCGTAGCCGCCGCGCACGAGCTCCATGGTCTTGCGAATGCCCTCGCGCAGGTGGCCCGTACGCTGAGTAAAGTAGCCGATGAGTTTGGTCGCGACCTCGGAATCCGAGTTGGAGAGGAACGGCACGCCCAGCTCGATCAGCTGGCGGCGCAGCTCGTCGGTGTTGACCAGAGTGCCGTTGTGAGCAAGTGCGATGATGACGCTGTTGATGGTAGAAAGATGCGGCTGCGAGGCTTCCCAACTCTTGGCGCCGGCAGTGCCATAGCGCACGTGGCCCACGGCCAGCTGGCCGGAGAGCGTCGACAGGTCGGCGTTGGAGAACACGCGATCGAGCAGTCCCAGGTCTTTACGAACCATAACCGTGCCACCATCGCCCACGGCGATTCCCGCCGATTCCTGGCCGCGATGCTGCAACGCGCGCAGACCAAAGTACGTCAGCCGAGCCACATCGCGATCGGGTGCCCACACACCAAAGATGCCGCATTCCTCATGCAGCTGGTCGGAGTCCGGATCATACGTCGACATGGTCGTCACCTGTCCCGTGGCACGCTCGGCCGCGCGGATGGTTTCTTGAGACATGGCATCCCCTCAGAGCCTCGTTATTTGGCGTTACCCGCCCTATTATACGCACGGTAAGACAAGCACTCCCGCGCATGAGCAGCGCTTTTTAAAAGCCCACCGAGCTTATAATCCGTTTTGCTGCCAAACATTTTATTGGGGAACCCGCCCGCGCGCTCAACGACCCCGTATGCTTCCGTCGCGACGCGTCCCGGCGACCGTTAGGGCTTACATTGCTGCAATTGGGACGTTCGTCCTGTCTTTTAGCAGGTCGGCGGCGTATCCTTGTAGCCTAGGACAAAACGAGAAAGGTTCTGTATGGATCGAAACGAACTCGACCCCAGCGTCCCCAGCGCCACGGAGGTCAAGAAGATCCCCCTCATCATTAAGGTGTACGCCGTCCTGTGCATCCTGTCCGGCGTGGGTACGCTCCCGTCGGTCGCCGCCTTTATGTGGCAGGTCATCACCGCACTCATCAACGGCAACGCCGCCGCCAAGCTCGGCGACAACACGCTCGTCGCGGTTGGACTCATCGTCGCCGGCATCATGCTCTCGGCGGCGAGCGCGGTCATCTTAATCATCTTCGGCCTGGACCTTATCAAGAACCAGCGCCGCAACGCCGCGCGCCTGTCCTATATCCTTATCGCATTTACCGTCGTCGAGCTTTTGGTCGACGTGATGCTCCAGGGTATCGGGCCGTTCTTGCTGCGCCCCGCCATCCAGCTCGGCATCCTCGTTGCGCTTTCGGCCACCGTTGACCCCACGCTTCGTCAGGAGCGCGAGCTGCAGCGCCGCCTGCAGGAAATGCTCGATCGCGACGCCGCCGCCGAGGGCATGCTCGGCCGCGATGAGACCGGCGAAGGCTACATCAAGCTCAACTACTTCAACCTGTTCTGGGTATTCCTCGTCTGCTGCGTGCTCGGCCTGATTGCCGAAGACATCTGGCACATGACGGTCGACGACCCAGGCGTCTACCAGGACCGCGCCGGCATGCTGTTCGGTCCCTTCAGCCCCATCTATGGCTTTGGCGCCGTACTCATGACCATGGTGCTCAACCGCTTCTACAAAAAGAACCCCATCATTATCTTTTTGGTGAGCGCGCTGCTCGGCGCAAGCTTTGAGGTGTTCGTGGGCTGGTTTATGCAGACCTCGTTTGGCGTGGTCTCGTGGAGCTACTCACATATGAAGCTCTTTGGCATGCCCGATCCGCTCGCCGTCCTTACCGGCGGACGTACCTGCACGGGCTTCGCCTGCCTGTGGGGCCTGGGTGGCCTCATCTGGATCAAGCTGCTGTTGCCGAGGCTGCTCAAGCTCATCAACATGATTCCGTGGAAGAGCCGCTACTCGGCTACCGTCATCTTCACCATCATTATGCTGGTCGATGGCGTTATGACGCTGCAGTCGCTCGATTATTGGTATCAGCGCGTCAACGGCACGGAACCGGATATTCCCGTTGCGCAGTTCTACGGCAAGTACTTCGATAATGACTTTATGGAGAATCGCTTCCAGAGCATGACCATGAGCCCCAAGGATGCGACGCGCGTGTAGCGCCAACCGCGCCCAAAACGCAAAATGCCCGCCGGTATCACACGTACCGGCGGGCATTTTTATAAACGAGCCTTCTATCGACGCAAGCCTCTACGCCTCGCGCTCGACCTCACTCACGCATTCATTCTTGATGGTGCCAACGAGCGCCTGCAGCGCATCGACCACGTGCGGGCGAATGTCCCCGCCGATGAGCACGAGCATGATGTCGTCACCTACGGCAAGCTCGCCGCTTGCCAGCCACACGCGCACATAGCCGATACCCGGCATCGCGCGCGTCGCCTCGATGGCGGCCTGTACCTTGCTGGCGTCGTAGCCAAACACCATGCCGCCCACCTTGTGGCCCGGCGCCACGCCATCGGTCTCGACACCGCGCGCCTCGGCCTTGGGCGTCGCGCGCACCACACCGTTATGTGTCAGATACATACCGCACGCAGGTGCCGACGAATCGACCTTGGCCTCGCGCAGCCAAGCATCAATCGAAGGCATCGTTTTGCCGTTCTCAAGCATCATTTCTCCCTTACCGTCGTCGAGTAGCCAATTTGGGACGGGGCCTTTTTAGCTACTCTCGAACAACTTATTCCTCGACCGGCGTGAGCACCATGACGGCGCGTGTGTTGCTCAGCGACAGCGAACGACAGGTCACAAGCGTTACAACCTTAGTTGCCGAAGCGGCACGATCGGTGGCATCACTCGCCACGGCAGAAGCGCCGTCGAGCATCTCGGACAGGTAGTTCTTGAGTCCGTCGTCGCCCTCAAAATTGGTCGTGCGCGCCTTGGCATACGTGTCCTCGACCACCTTGGTCGCCAGCGGACGCAGCTTATACGTCGCATCGCGCGTGATGTAGTACACATATTCAATGCTATCGAACGTCGCCTGATCAGTGGTGTCCGAAATCACGTTGAACATCGACCCATCGTTCATATGGTGGCCGTAGATCGTGGTCTGCTGGTCGACCATTCCCGGCGCGGTGTCATCGCTATCCAGGAAAATGGCACCGGACGCGTTAGCCGTTCCGTCGAACAGCGTGTTGAGGTATTTGGAGTTGTTGTTGGTCTGCACCACGGGATAGTTGATGTTGGTTCCCGGCACGTAAATCCAACCCACAATCTCGGGGTTCGTCTGAGCAAGCGCATCAAAGTCGATAATCGGCACGCCGCTGGCGTCCTTATCGCTTACATATTGCTTCTCGATTTTCTGATACGAATCGCTCGCCTGCTTATAGCCAATCTGGGCATTAATAAAAATAGCGGCGGCGGCGACAATCAGGCCGATACCGATGATGATGAGCAGAATGGGAATAATGGAGCGACGCTTTTTGCGCGGCGGCTCGGTGTAATCCGACGGCGCGGCATGCGATGAAGACCGGGGCGGCTTCTTAGCGTTGCTATAAGATGAAGGTCGATATGCGGCTGGCGCGTCCTGTCGACGATGCGTCGCCGGTGTCACGGGGCGCAGCGCGCGCGGCTGCTGAGGAGAGGATGTCCGACCCTGCTGTGCCGCATGGGCAGCACCCGGCTTCGATGGATCGGGAATCTGAGAAGCCTTGAATCGTTTTCCCTGATAGTCGGACATGGCTCTCCTTATACTGCGGTGAAACGGCAGAACGCCTAGGCGTCGGCCATCTCCTGCTTCATCTTCTCGATAACCTTGCGGTACTCGGGGTCGCATGCGCCCAGAATCTGCGTGGCATAAATGGCGGCGTTCTTGGCACCGTTGATGGCAACGCAGGCCACGGGCACACCCGAAGGCATCTGCACCATCGACAGCAGCGAATCCATACCGCCCAAGTCACTCGTCTTCATAGGCACACCGATAACCGGCAGCGGCGTAAAGGCAGCCACGACACCACCCAGGTGAGCGGCCTTGCCGGCGGCGGCGATAATCACCTTGATGCCGCGGTCGGCAGCGGTCGAGGCCCACTCATGGACCTTCGCCGGCGTGCGGTGCGCGCTTGCAATCACGAGCTCATAGGGCACGCCCAGTGCCTCGAGCTCGGCGGTGCAACCTTCCATAACGCCCAGATCGGACTTGGAGCCCATGATAATCCCGACAACCGGCTTTTGATCTGCCATAAACAAAGACCTCCTGTTGAGAGCGGTGACGCGGCCAATCCGCGACCCTTAACTACTGAGAGTAGTATAGCTGCTCCCGTCCCTGCGGTCTTTGTGGCGCTTCGCGGGCGGGCCAGGCTTTATCTTCACTCCGGTTGCTTCGCAAAGTCGTTCAGATAAAGCCTGTCCCGCCCGCAAAGCACCCCTCGACCTACCGGGGATTGCTATGACGTACGTTGGCTGATTTGGGTTGGAATGAAAGGTTTGCGGAGGGTTGTGGACAGTTAGTTCAGATACGTATTTTTTGGCCGTGCTTCTTGGCGCTAATAGAGTGGTTTGAAGTCACTTTGAGCCCCATGACAACCTTTCTCCCCCTTATATGAGCGTCTCCACCGGTTCAGAAAGTCAAATTCAGCCCAATCGGGCTCAGGTCGGCCTTTACACACCCTCTGAAAAATACGTATCTGAACTAACTGTCCAGCGACATTCTCGATCAACAGCAAAAGGCCTCCTGGCGAATGAAAATTCGCCAGGAGGCCTCTTACAAAACGTAGGCTCCTTCGTTCGAATGAACGAAGGAGCCCATACTCTTTTTTTAGGACAGGAGGCCGCGAGTCGGGCCACCAGCCGCCAATCAATCGCACTCGCCAAGCGAGCGGCGCAGCGTGCGCACAGCGCCAAGCAAATTGGCATCGTTGCCGTTCTGTGCTGGCTTGATGCAGGGCCTCGGTATGATGGGAAGAACGTGAGCCTGATCCATCATGCGCTCAAATGCCTCAAACAGCTCGGGACGGGCGCTGATTCCGCCGCCGACCACGATGACCTCAGGGTCGATGACCGACTGCAACCCCATCAGCATGTTGTCGAAGACCAACGCGTATGCATCCAGACCGCGACGAGCGTCCTCATCCCCCTCTTCAATCCAAGAGAAAATCCGATATCCGTCGATATCATCGGTCGGATCAATCCCCTTCGCCGCACACACCTGGTCTCGGAGCGCCCGCCAGCTGGTGACATCACCGTACACCGACCCAAAGGTCACGGGCTTGCGCACATCGTTGCTCACAAAGCACACGGTGCCGGCGAGATTGTGCGCGCCTCGCAAGATGTGACCGTCAACAACGATGGCACCGCCGAGACCCGTACCGATCACCACCATCAACCCCAGGGAGACCCCCTTCAGCGCGCCGACGGCATATTCTCCCAGTGCCGCGCACATCGCATCGTTCTCGATGGTTACGGGAAGCCCCGTGCTCTCGCGCAAGATGCGACCGAGCGGATATCCGTCCAAACAGTGAAGGGCGCCGCCTCCCCCAACCACGCCATCGGAATCGCCTTCGGAAAAGACTCCGGGCATACTTATTCCCACACCCCTCACCCGGGCGCGATGGGGCTCGATCACCGAGCGGAACGTTTCGATAACCTGGTCGGCGGGCGAGGTGCATGTTGGGATACTTCCGTGCTCCTCAATGTGGTAGTCGGCGTTCACCACCGCCCATTTCACCTGAGTGCCGCCCGCATCTATACCGAAATAGCAGTCCATAATCTTATCCCCTGTCCCATAGGGTTAGTCCAGGTCCTCGCCGTTGCTCTCGATGACCTTCTTGTACCAATAGAAGCTGTCCTTGCGGCTGCGCGCGAGCGTGCCCTTGCCCTCGTCGTCGCGGTCGACGTAGACGAAGCCGTAGCGCTTGCGCATCTCGCCCGTGCCGGCGCTGACCAGGTCGATGCAGCCCCACATGGTGTAGCCCATGAGGTCCACGCCGTCGAGTTCCACGGCATCCTCCATGCTCTGGATGTTCTTGCGCAGGTAGTCGATGCGGTAGCCGTCATGGATGGAGCCGTCGGCCTTCACCTCGTCGCTCCAGCCGATACCGTTCTCCACGATCCAAAGCGGCTTGTGATAGCGGTCGTAGAGCTCGTTCAAGGCGATGCGCAGGCAGTACGGATCGGTCGCCCAGCCCCAGGCGTTGGTCTCGAGGTAGGGGTTTTTCACCATGCCGAAAGCGAGATTGCCGGACGCGACCTCGAGCTCCTTCTGGCGCAACGATACCGTCGAGCCTCCGTAGCACGAGAACGACAGGAAATCTGCCGGATAGGTTGCGAGAAGCTCGAGGTCGTTCTCGCCCATTTCCAGCTTGATGCCCGCGCGCTCCATCTCCCTCAAGCGATAGGCGGGATAGTGGCCGCCCACCTGCACGTCGGCATACCACAGCGCGTCACGCTCGCGTTCCATGGCGAGCAGATGATCGGCGGGGTCGGCGGAATAGGAGTAGATGGGGTTGTACGCGAGCATCTGACCCACCATGATCTTAGGGGAGATTTGGTGCGCCGACCGAACCGTAAGGGCAGACGCCACGAACTGGTTGTGCGCCGCCTGGGCCTTCGCATGGGGGCTCCCATCCGTAAGCCCGCCCGCCATGAAGCTCCCCATGCTCATCATGTTGATCTCGTTGAAGGTGAGCCAGTACTTCACCTTGCCCTGATAGTGCTTCATGACGCAGGTGGCGTAGCGCACGAACAGGTCGATGAGCTCGCGGCTCTTCCAACCGCCGTACTTGTTCACGAGCGCGAGCGGGGTCTCGTAGTGCGAGAGCGTCACGAGCGGTTCGATGCCGTACTTAGCGCACTCGTTAAACACGGCGTCGTAGAACGCTAGACCCTCGGTGTTGGGCTCAGCCCCCTCGCCCGTGGGGAAGATGCGCGCCCAGTTCATGGACAGGCGGAAGCACTTGAAGCCCATCTCGCCCATGAGGGCGATGTCCTCGGCGTAGTGGTGGTAGAAGTCGGTGGCCGTGTGGCTGGGATAGTAGTAGCCATCAACCACCGCCACCTCCAGCCCTTCAGGAAGTCCCTCCTCGCAAACCGCATACACGGGAAGCGCGCCGGTTTCCCCTGTCGCGGTATTACGCCACGTTATCTGCCGTGACACCGTATGGCTACCGCTGGTCATGGCGTCCGAGGTGTTCGGTCCTTTGCCGCCCTCTTCCCAGCCGCCCTCATACTGGTTGGCGGCGGTGGCGCCACCCCACAGGAAACCTTCCGGAAATGCCATTGGGTACCTCCTCGATCGTGAAAACATCTTCATGAAACGGGAAGACGGGCTGCATGGCAGTCCCGACTTCCCGTCAGATAATCAGTTAGGCGCTTGCACCCATGCGTTGATAGACCGTGATGAAGCGCTCGGCAAGGATACGGAAGCCCTCAGCGCTCATGAGCTGATCCTCCGCATGCAGCAAGATGATGCGAAACGGCAGCTCCTCGCCGCTGGCCTCTTGCTGAAGCAGTTTCATGTGAGCGTCGTGGCCTGCGTTGAACACCACGTTGCCCTCGTCGATAAGTTTCCGGGCGGCCTCAAAATCACCATTCTCGGCACAGGTTATCGCTTCGAGGTAGCAGCTGCGCGCGCTCCCCACCTGAGCGACGATAGAGAAGCACGTCATTTCAAACTGATCGATCGCTTCTTGTTTGATCTCTGACATGGCTATGCCCCCAGCAACTTTCGAGCCTGTTTGAGCACGGCCTCGCCGTTCATTGTCCCATACGCTGTCATATCAATCGGCTCCACCGGACAGTTCACTTGATTCTTCACCTTGTTGAGTTCAAAGCGAACCTGCGGTCCCAGCAGGATAACGTCGCTATCCGCATATTCCGCCGCTTGGTTGACAGGGTGCGCCTCGATGGTGCACACGAAACCGTCTTTTTCAGCCGCCTGTTGCATGCGCCGTACCAGCATGCTCGTCGAAGCGCCCGCGGCGCACATAAGTACGATATGTTTCATCCTACGCTCCCAACCTCATGGAAAATGATGGTGTGAATATGACAATCCCTATGCGGCCGATTCCTCGAGAGCGGCCTGCTCCTCTCGCAACGCCTGGCGATCAGCCATAAGGGTGAAGGGGGTATACATGAGCACCGACACCGCCAAAACCGCAGCCGAGATCACCAGGCACCCGATGCCGCCCTGCATGAATGCGATGACCGGCTGGGGAAGCACCCAGGGAAGCTGAATCGTGGGATTGAACGCAGCCCCAAGACCGAGGGCGTAAAGCGCCTGGACCACGATGGCGCAGACCGGGATGTTCAGCACGAACGGGATGAAGTACGTGGGATTCAGCACGACCGGCAGACCGAACATGAGCGGCTCGGAGATATTGAAAAGCGACGGAACAAGCGCGATGCCGCGAATCGCCTTGAAGCGCTCGGACTTGGTGAAGAGCAGCGAGATGCTGATGCCCAGGGCGTTAGCCTGGCCACCGATGGCGGTGCCGAGCGCGACGACGGCCCAAGCGCCATAGGGCAGTGCCTCGCCCGCGATGATGGCCTCGGTGTTAGCAGCGCTGCAAGCCATGATTACCGGAGCGTAGAAGTTGAGCATCACGTTGGGGTGGACACCGAAGAACCAGAAGATCGACTGCAGCGAGCACACGATGATATAGGCCAAAGGAGAGGCACCGACCATCGTGACCGGCGTGCCGATCAAGGTGTTGATCATATCGAACAGGTTGCCCCACGGGGTGAAAGAAAGACCCCACTTGGCGAACCACACCGCAGTGAATAGCACGATGGCGGCAAACATCGGCGACAGCGAGTCTGCAACCATGGGCGGAACCATATCGGGGAGCTTGATTTCAAGCTTGCTCATCAAAATGGCTGTCACCTTCGGCACGATCAGGCCAAGCAGAATGGCGACGAAGATGCCGTTCGATCCCATGTACGACGTGTTGATGAAACTCGCCATGGGAATATCCTCGAACGATTGCTGCGGCATGAATGCCAAAAACACCGCGCCGCTCACGATGCCACCGGTATAACCGCTAAGGCCGCATACCTTACCCCACCTCAAACCGATGAAGAAGGAGATGTATATACCCATCATGTTCATGGTAACGGTGAGGATGGAGTTGCCGGTCGCCATGAGACCGCTCGAAACCACCCAATCGGAGAACCCCGGAATGGGGAAGTTGATGAGAATCGCGATAACCGAGACGCCAAGGGTCATGGGCAGCGTGCACATCATGCCGCCCATGAGGGCGTCGAGCATCTTGCTGTCAGCAACCTTGCTTGCCACAGGTGCGATTGTCTTATCCATTATGTTTTGGATCTTGTCGAATACCGCCATGTTTCAGCTCCAATCTTTGCAGTGAACTCTATCGATGCCCGTGTGCGGCATCTTCCCCTCTAGATAGCGCATCCACCTCTCTTCAAAATCACAACGACGTGCTTCAGGCAGTACGCCATTCAGCGTGAATTGGCGAGATTGCCCCAGCGGACGCTTACGTCAGGTCCGCGTACGTCACGAGCCCCACGTCCTGCTCTGCAAGCCATGCGGCGACATCAGGGTCGACAAGCATCGCGGCTTCCCGGATGCGGGCCTCGAGCATGGTCGAGTTATCTCGCAAGTACGCGTCGATATAACCTGGGTGAAACACCATGAGACGGCATATCCCTTCCGGTGTCGTTTCAAGCGCCTCTCGAAGCGCCGCAAAGGGATCCGCTTCATATGACGAGAAATCCTTGGGAACATAGGAAAGCACCGGCGTCGAGCGAAAGGTGACTGGCTCGCCCGGAGCACCCATCGCGAAATAGGGCAGGCCGTGACGCTCGGCAACGATCTCAAGGCCGCGGAAGAACATGGGGCTTGCGACCGCATGTCCCTCGAAGTAATCGGGCTCACGCCCGACGAGCTCAAGGAATCGCCGATACTGCGCCTCGATTTCGATAATGACCTCGTCAAGCACCACGAAGTCCTCCCCAGCCCGCGCGGCGGCGCGATATGCTGAGCTCCGCTTGAAATTGCCATCATCGTCAACGATGCTCGAGATGAGCGAGGAATCGCTGAGGGGCCTACCCGTGCAGATATTGGTGTGCTGACCCAAGCAGAGATCCTTGATTTGCAGGCGCGCCAAACCGCTTTCTGCAAGCGGCATGTTGGTCATGACGCCCACCGAGCGAATGAGCCCCGCTTGGACCGCGGCCGCTATCCCGCAATTAACACCGTCGCTGTAACCTAAATCGTCGGCGCGCAGCAATAACCGCTTCATCCGATCCTCCTCAACCGATATCTCGTCGAGCGGCAAAGCAACGAAGCGATGCCCTGTGTAGAGCCGATGCCGTGTTCCGGCGGGGCGGCAAGCTTCGTCGTCTCTTCTTGCATTAAGTATGACGCCGGCTATATCCAAAATCGGTTACATGCTGTGCCACAAGGTTGCGAGATGGCTACGCGAGTTTCATAACGTGAAACTCCGCAGGAATACCGGCATGTTTGAGCTATAGTTTGGTCAAATGAGGCCCTCTTATTCGGGCCACTGAGCATAAAGGGGACAGCCATTATGGAAAAATCCATCTCGATGGGATCGGTTGCCGAACGGTTGCTTGACTACATCGACACCGCAATGCAGCACGACACCAACTACGAGATAGCGACCACGCTGGTGAAAAACTACAGCAAGCTGAGCGAGCTCTCGATTGGAGAAATCGCCGACATGTGCTTCGTCTCGAAGGCTTCAGTGTCGCGATTCTGCCGGTTTATGGGTTTCGCTGATTTCAAGGACCTGCGCAACCAGCTTGAACATGACGTCCTCAAAACCGGGTTGTTTCCACATGCCTTTGTAGAACAGCTGTCAAACGACACGGAAGGCGCTCTGGCATCCTACCGGGAGGCGATCCTGCTCAATATCGAAACGACCATCTCGGCGGCAAACATCGCGAAACTGCCCGCCATTGTCGATGATTTGCACGACAGCGGGCATGTCGCGTTCTTCTCCCACCACTTCCTCTGGGACGTGGGCCGCTACTTCCAAAGCAGGCTCACCATCATGAACCGCCCCATCGAGCTTTACCTCGATTATTCATCGCAGCTCGCCTGCGCGCAATCGCTCACCAAATCCAGCCTCGCCATCATTTGCAGCATAGGGGGAACATACCCCATTCGTTATCCAGAAATCGTCAACGCACTCGCTGCCTCCGGCTGTCGTCTTCTCGCCATCACACAAAACACCTCAAGCGCCTACTGGAACCATGCCTCCTGCATACTGAGCTGCGGAGTGACCAACAACATCGACACAGGCAAGTTCGGTACGCTTGCCGCCATCGACTTGATAGTCATGGAATACCTGAGGCGTTATGGAGCCGATTCCGGTACTGGCGAGTAATCTCGTCGGACCACCGACGCTCAGCAGGGCAAGCCGTTTTCTCTAATCACGTCCTGATACCAGAAGAAGCTGTCCTTCCTGAAACGAGCGCATTGCTTCGCATCGGTTTCCGTGCGATCGACATACAGAAGGCCGTAGCGCTTAGTGAACCCCTGATGACTTGAGCATAGATCCATGAGGCTCCAAACGCAGTAGCCGAAGACGGGATAGCCTTCGCGAATGAGCTCCTCGACCTCGCCCAAATGTCGTGAAAGGTATTCGATGCGCACGGCATCATGCACCCTGTTCTCCTCGTCAAGTGACTCGGAAAGCGCCATGCCGTTCTCCGTGACGATCATCGGAAGCTGGTAGCGATCGTAGAGCTTGCGCATGCCCACGCGAAGCCCAAGGGGGTCGATGCCGTTCGACATCCACTCGGTCGGCGCGATCGCAGGGTTATCGCAGAGTTCGAAATCCCCGCCCGACCACGGAGGGAACCGGTCGAAGCGGATGGGCTCCGTGCGCTCATGCGCACAATTGCTGAAATAGTAGTTCACCCCAAGAAAATCGGGCCTCGTCGCGACCAGGATGTCGTGGTCCCCGCACTCAACAACAGGGTAGAAACCTTCGCGCTCCAGGTAATAGCGCGCATAAGGCGAGATGTCGCCGCGCACACTCAGGTCGAGCAGGTAGTTCTGCATCATCTCCTCGGCGTTCATGGCCGCAAGCACATCCGCCGAAGCGCTCGTCCGCGGGTTGACCACCTGCATGGCGACAACGGGGCCGATCTGCGCATCGGGGTCGATCTGTCGCAGGCACGCGATGGCGCGATGCTCGGCAAGAGCGACATGATAGCTCATCTGGTAGGCGTTCTTCTGCCGTTGGCGCGGATCGGTTTCGGTGTCACCCGTGTTGCTGGGCGCGGAGGTCGCAATTAGCTGTTCATTCACGGTAACCCAGCGCTTGACGCGCCCCTTGAAGTGCGTGAAGCAGATTTCGGCATAGCGCACATAGAAGTCGATCATCTTACGGCTCTTCCAGCCGCCGAAGGCCTCGACCAACGCACTCGGACATTCGAAGTGATACAGGGTGACCAAGGGCTCGATCCCTCGCTCCAGCAGGTAGTCAATCAGCTGGTCATAAAACGCCAAGCCCTCAGGATTGGGATCCCCCGAGGCATCGGGCATGATGCGGCTCCAAGCGAAACCCATCCGGTAGACCTTGATGCCGAGCTCGGCCATGAGGTCGACATCCTCACGCCAGTGATGATAGTGGTCCGAGGCGATCTTGTTATCGGCGATGCCGGGACGCCCCGGGCCGCGATCGGTGGTTGCCGGACCTTTGCCTCCTTCATCATACCCACCCTCAACCTGAAAAGCGCTGGTGGAAGCACCCCAGAGGAAACCTTCGGGAAACCGGTGCTGAGTCATGAGTTCAACCTCTCGTCACGGATGTCACTTCTTGCAACTCCCGTTATAACGGATGTACGAACCAAAGCCTGTTACTCATTCCCGGGCAATGTTTCACGATTTGAAAACGGCCGTGCCATCATGCACCGCAAACTCTAAAGAACATGCCGTCGCGAAGGCCAAGCCTCATGCCCGCCACCGTCACGTGCCGGCGCCGCACACCGCCAAGCCGCTACTCCCCGTCGCGGAAGGTCAGGAGGTCGCGGTAGTCCGTGTCGCGCGTGCTGCCCGTCTTCGAGAACGGGTTCACCGAAGCAGGACACCTCATCCTCAAGATCTACCTCCTCGACGAAACCAAGGTCGATTTAGGAGACGCAACGTTACTACAGCGCAGGGAAAACGGCCCGCCGAATAAAATCGGATCGATCCCCCGTCTTTCGGTCGATTGCCACCACCATGGATGCCGGAAAGCGCACGGTAACTGCAACAAGCGGCTCATCAGCAACAACGCCAGGCCTGACATGGATGCGCTCAAGACGACCCGTCCAAGTCTCTTGCTCAAACTCTACGCTCTCGCGCTCGATATCTTCGTCTGTCAGGACCGATCCATCAGCTAGTTTGTACTCAGTCATTATCTAGAACCTCCCTCTCAGACAAACCATGCTTGAGAGCATTGCGGTGGACAATTGCCATGGAAGCATCCTCTCCTCCAGGCAGAGTTTGTCATACTCATTGCATGACAAACTCTGCCTTGATACGTTCCCCACCCCATGCTCATCGGCAAAGCTCAAGGCCATAAGCGAAATAAGCTTCTAACACCGAACAATTCCTACCGCTACCCATCAGACCTCTCCAGCAACATCCGTAAATCATCGATGGGCGGCAGAGCATCGAGCAACTCTCGTGGCATATCCTTCGACGTCTTATAGGTGGCCACACCCATGGGTTTTGTGAAGTCTTGGATCACATAGTCAACAAATCCCTTGTCCATGTCTTTGCAAAGCACAAGGCCTATGGAGGGATTCTCGTGCTCGCGACGCTCAAAGTCGTCCAGGATGCGTAGATAGCCAGAGAGCTGGCCGAGATAGGCCGGCTTGAAGGGGCCGCTCTTGAGCTCGACTGCAACTAAACAGTTGAGGTCGCGGTTGAAGAACAGGAGGTCGATGTACTGATCGATGCCAAAGGCGTCGAGATGGTACTGGTTTCCCACAAACGCGAAGGCTCGACCGAACGTCATGATGAACTGCTTGATATTCTGCACGATGCCTTGCTCTAACACGCGCTCGTCGACATCCTCCGCATCGCGCACCCCGAGTTCCTCAACATTGATAAAGTCGAGCAGATACTCGTCCTTGAACGTGGCGATAGCGCGCAGCGCCTGCTGACCCTTTGGCAGCGTTGAGAGGAAGTTGTTGGAGACCTCTCCTTGATGATGAAAGTCGTCCGCCTTCAGCGAGCGTTTGAGCGCCTCCACACTTAAGTGCTCAAATGCGCACTTGTGAATGTAGAAGAGCCGCTCGTCAAGGGTCTTAGCACCTGCAAGGATATACCGATGATGGGTAAACCCAATCGCTAAAAAATCATCGAGAGAACATGTGTTTGAATTCGGCACTTGCAAGTGACGAATTTGCAGAAGGCCACCGTCTGAAGATTCGTCACTCACGAGTGACGAATCGAGAAACGCCTGTTCATCGCCCGGAGCAGACCAAGCTTCAAAGAAGATTCGCATATATTTGAGACTTGTTGTGGAGAAGCCCCTGAGTCCTGGCAGCTCCTTCCGCAATTGTTCGCTGATGGTTTTGAGCGCGTTGGTTCCCCACGTGCCATTGCGCGTGTTGGCGGAGACGTAGCCTCCCACGGCGAAATAGAGCTGCAGCTGCTGAGCGTTGGCGCTCTTCGCCGCAGCATACTGCGCACGCAATATCGCCGTCTTGATGGTCTGAACTTCCTCACGATAGCCCGTAATCTCTGACATCATGGCGTCCTCCTCTTCTTACGAACTTGTGTTCCATGACGCGTTCTATGCTATCAACGCGTGCGGACACAAAATTGCGCGTACCATAGAGGCGTTTTCTGCTTCGCCTCGTTTGGGAGATGTATGTCCAAACCCTCATCCGCACTCGACGCCAGCTCTTGCGATGTTTACGCCGACTCCGCGCGCCACCCTCTCACGCGCACATGGTGCGTAGCTGCGCTCGCCCTCATCTGCTGCGCGCTCTGGGGCAGTGCGATCCCCTGCATCAAGATCGGCTACGAGCTTCTCGGCATCCAAAACGGCGACGTACCATCGGAGTTTCTCTTCGCTGGCGTGCGCTTTATGCTTGCCGGCGCTATCGCACTTGCCGCTGCAGTCATAACAAGACGTCGCTTGCCTCGCGTCTCACGCACGGGATGGCCACTCGTTATCAGACTCTCGCTTGCCCAAACTATCGTGCAGTACGCCTTCTTTTATATCGGCGTTTCAAACGCTTCGGGTGTGCGCGGCTCAATCGTCAACGCTATGAACACGTTTCTCTGCGTGTTGATGGCAGCGCTCGTGTTCCGGCAAGAACGGCTCACTGCGCGCAAAGTCCTCGGCTGCGCTATAGGTTTTGCCGGAGTCGTTATCGTCAACCTCACCGGTGGCGATAGCGGCGGCGCCGTCACGCTCACAGGCGAAGGCTTCATCCTTATTGCCGCTGTCTCCTACGCTGTCTCGTCTGCCCTCATCCACACCTACTCCCAGCGCGAGGACCCCGTGGCGCTCAGCGGCTACCAGTTTATCAGCCCTAGTCATCGCGCAAAGCCCCTTCGGCAGCACACGGTGCAGCCAAGTCGCCGCAGGCCGGGGCGGGAGGGGCCGAGTTTCCTCCTGAGCGACTCTGCTTGCAGCCGGAGCGAAAGGGGGAAATCTCGGCCCCTCCCGCCCCGGCCGACCAGGTCACACTACACCGTGTGCTGCGGCAGGTCCTGCAGGGCGATGACGTCCATGCCCATATCGTTGGCGCTGCCGTGGCCCTGCTGGTCCTCGCGCACCGCCTCGATGGCGCTTACGTACGTATTGGCCGCGGACATCGCGGTCACGCAGGTCACACCGCGGCGCACGGCCTCGGTGCGCAGCAGGTAGCCGTCGCCGCGCGAACCTGGGCCGTACGGCGTGTTGACGATCACCGCGATCTTGCCATCGGCGATCAGGTCGCCAATGTTGGGACGCTCGCCATCGTGCGGGCCGCTGATCTTCTCCACGACCTCGCAGGTCACGTTTCCGCCGCGCAGCACGCGCGCCGTGCCCTCGGTGGAGCAGATGTCAAAGCCCAGGTAGCGCAGAATACGCGCGACCGAAAGGATATGGCGCTTGTCGCGGTCGCACACGCTGATGAACACCTTACCGCTGCTGGGATCGGGCAGCTTGTAATCGATCGCCAGCTGCGTCTTGGCGTATGCCTCGGGATAGCTCTTGGCGATACCCATGACCTCGCCCGTCGACTTCATCTCGGGCCCCAGGATGACGTCGGCACCGGGGAAACGGCCCCAGGGCATAACGGCTTCCTTCATGCAGAACCAATCGAGCTGGCGCTCGTCACTCGGCAGGCCCAGGCTCGCGATGGAATCGCCGGCCATGATGCGAGCCGCGCACTTGGCCAGCGGCACGCCGGTGGCCTTGGAGATAAACGGCACGGTGCGGCTGGCGCGCGGGTTGGCCTCGATCACGTAGACGGTCTCGCCCTTGATGGCGTACTGCACGTTGACCAAGCCGCGCACGCCCAGCGCCATCGCGATACGGCGCGTAGTCTCGCGAAGCTTTGCCTGCAGGCTCTCGCTAAAGCTGAACGGCGGGATGCAGGTCGCAGAGTCGCCGGAGTGAATACCGGCCTCCTCGATATGCTCCAGAATGCCGCCGATGTAGACCTCTTCGCCATCGCACAGGGCGTCGACATCGGACTCGATCGCGCCCTCCAAGAAGCGGTCCAGATACACCGGGTAGTCGGGGCTAATGCGTGCAGCCTCGGCCATGTAATCGCGCAGATGCTCGGCATCGTAGGCGATCATCATGCCGCGGCCGCCCAGCACGTAGCTCGGACGCACCAGCAGCGGGTAGCCGATGTGCGCAGCCACGGCCTCGGCCTCCTCAAACGAGGTGGCCTGGCCCGCCGGCGGGTACATGATGCCCAGCTTGTCGAGCAGGGCGGCAAAACGCTCGCGATCCTCGGCAAAATCGATGGCGTCGGGCTTGGTACCCATGATGTTCACGCCGCTCTCCTCGAGCATGCGCGCCAGCTTAAGCGGGGTCTGGCCGCCGAGCGTCACCACGACGCCATCGGGGCGCTCAACGTCGATAACGTCCATGACGTCCTCGTAGGTGAGCGGCTCAAAGTACAGACGGTCGGACGTGTCATAGTCGGTCGAGACGGTCTCGGGATTGCAGTTGACCATGATGGTCTCAAAGCCGCGGGCCGCCAGCGCGTAGCTCGCGTGCACACAGCAGTAATCGAACTCGATACCCTGGCCAATACGGTTGGGGCCGGCGCCCAGGATCATCGCCTTGGGCTTGTCCGCCGGCGTGGTCTCGTCGGGGGCCACGCACTTCTTGGCATCCGGACTTGTGCGGTAGATGTTCTCGTACGTCTTGTAGTGGTACTCCGTGGCGCTCGAGAACTCCGCAGCGCAGGTATCGACCGTCTTCATGCTGGGAACCACGCCCAGGCCCTTGCGATAGGCGCGCACAAAGTGCTCGTCCGAGTTGGTCAGCGCGGCGATCTCGGCGTCGCTCGTGCCGTACTGCTTGAGCAGGCGCATCGCGTCGGCGTCGATATCCTCCACACGCAGGCCGCGGATGCTCTCCTGGACCTGCACCATGTCGTTGATACGGTTGAGGTACCACGGATCGATACCGCAGATGGCATGGATGCGAGCGATGTCCCAGCCACGGCGCAGGGCCTCGACCACAAAGAAGATGCGGTGCTCGGTCGGGGTTGCCACGGCTTGAGCGAGCTCATCGTCGCTCAGTTTGTCGGCACCTTCCTTGCCACCGGCACAAATGCCCTGATGCCCGTCCTCCAGCGAACGCATGGCCTTGCCAAAGGCCTCCTCAAAGGTGCGGCCGATCGCCATAATCTCGCCCACGGCCTTCATGCGCGTGGTGAGCGTAGGATCAGTGCCCTTGAACTTCTCGAAGGCAAAGCGCGGCACCTTGACGACGCAGTAGTCGATTGTGGGCTCAAAGCAGGCGGGCGTAGCCTTGGTGATGTCGTTGACGATCTCGTCGAGCGTATAGCCCACGGCCAGGCGAGCGGCGGCCTTGGCGATGGGGAAACCCGTGGCCTTGGAGGCCAGCGCGGACGAACGGCTCACGCGCGGGTTCATCTCGATGACAATCAGGCGGCCGGTGTTGGGGTTCACGGCAAACTGCACGTTGGAGCCACCGGTCTCGACGCCGATCTTCTCCAGAATGGCGAGCGAGGCCACGCGCATGCGCTGATACTCAAGGTCGGAGAGCGTCTGCGCCGGCGCCACGGTGATGGAGTCGCCGGTATGCACGCCCATGGGGTCAAGGTTCTCGATGGAGCACACGATGATGCCGTTGCCGGCGTGATCGCGCATGACCTCCATCTCGTACTCTTTCCAGCCCTCGATGGACTCCTCGACCAGCACCTCGTGGGCAGGCGAGAGCTCCAGGCCCTGGCTCACGATGGAGACGAGCTCCTCGTGGGTGTGAGCGATGCCGCCGCCGGCGCCGCCGAGGGTAAAGCTCGGGCGCAGTACGCAGGGATAGCCCACGCGCTCGGCGATGGCCTCGGCGTCGGCCACGCTGTAGGCATAGCCCGAGCGCGCGACCTCCAGGCCAATCTCGGCCATGGCCTCGTTAAAGAGCTTGCGGTCCTCGCCGCGCTCGATAGCGGCCAGGTCGCAGCCGATCATCTCGACGCCGTACTTGTCGAGCGTACCGTCCTTTGCCAGCTCGACGGCGGCGTTCAGACCGGTCTGGCCGCCCAGCGTGGGCAGCAGCGCGTCCGGGCGCTCTTTCTTGAT
>CAUEQD010000027.1 GCA_959019945.1 uncultured Collinsella sp.
TCTGGCTGTACTACTGGCTGCTGTCCAAGAAGATCAACCCCATGGTGCTGATCGTTGCCACCATGGTCGTGGGCATCATCGGCGCGTTCTTCGGTGTGCTGGCGTAAGGGCCCGGCTGCATAGATTTTCGTTGCAACCTGGAAAGGGGATGGAGCAGGCCTATGCCCTCCATCCCCTTTTTGTATAGAAGGAGTTCGTATGTTCGCGAAGGATCGCGAAGCAATGCGCCTGACGCCGGCAGAGGTCAGGCTGATTCTTATTGAGTCCCTGCAGTGGTGTGCCAACAACGCGGTCTACTTTTTGGGGCTTATCGGTGCGGCCACGTATGATCTGGCCGGCACGGCCTTTTTGGTTGCCGCCATTACGCTCGTGCGCAATCTTATGACGTCGGTGGGCAATATGGTGTCGGGCTCGGTCATCGACCGCTTTGGACCGCGCCGGACGTCGTTTGTGACGTGCGTGATTACGGCTGTGCTATCGCTTGGCGTGGGGTTGGCGCCGTTGTCTGTCCCCGGGCTTGTGTTTGCCGCGTGCGTCTTGGGACTTGCGGGCGGCTTTATCAACACCTGCACGCATGCGTTTCCGGGATACCTGGAGTCGACCACCGAGGGCCGTACCCGCGTGAACGGCCTCATGGTGTTCTACAGCAATATTGCCTATACCGCTGGCCCGCTGCTCGGCGGTGCCATCGTGAGCTGTTTTGCCACGCAATCGGTCTATCTGCTCATGGCGGGCATGATGGGTGTGGCGGCCGTGCTCTCCTTGGGCTGTCACGAGTGTGTTGCTCCCGCAAAAGGGGAGAAGCCGAAGGGCGGTATTCTGGGCGGCATGGCCGAGGGTGCGCGACTTACGTTTCGCGATCACGACCTGCGCCTCATCTTTATCTCGGGCTTTTTGGGTTTCTTTGCGTTTGGCGCGTTCGATTCGCTGGAGTCGTTGTTCTACCGCGATGTGCTCAACGTGGATATCGTCTGGCTGGGCTGGCTGTCCTCGGTCGTGGGCCTCACTTCCTCGGTGGGCGCGTTCATCCTGACCAAGCTTTCTGCTCGCCATGTCAACCTGCGATTGCTGCTCGGCGCGCTCATGGCCGTGGGCATTGGGTCCATGGTGTACGTGGGCACCGATATGCTGGGGGTCGCGATTATCGGTCAGGCGATTAACGGTCTGGCCTGGGGATTCCTGGAACCGCTGCAGATGATCTTGATTCAGGAGCGCGCTGACATCAAATACCTGGGGCGCATTACCGGCTTTGTGCGTTTTGGCCTGATGAGCGCCGGCGTGCTGCCGCTGCTGGCGGCTCCGTTTTTGGCGGAGGCTTTGGGTGTCCAGACGGTACTGTTTGGGGCATCGACCATTATTGCGCTGGTAGGAACGCTGTTCTTTGTCACACAAGGGAGGCGCCAGAGGCGTTAGCTATACATTCAATTCTAATTTAATACCACTCACCAGAGAATTTCGACCGTTCACCGAGGATTGGAGCAGATTGATAAGTGGTATTAAAAACACATTAGGTGTATGTCTATAATTGGTATCGAAAAGAAACGCGATGTATAGAGTTGCGTGCAGGACAGAAAGGAAAAGCCATGAAGGAAACCGAGAAGATCGAGATCATGCATTTCGACCAGGAGGGCTATCTCGAGGACGGCAAGGCGCTCTACGAGACCGGCAAGAAGATGACCGCGCTCGCCGACAAGGTCGCCGACGAGGGCTACGACGCCGTGTTCCTGATGGGCGTCGGCGGCACCTGGGACGAGCTCATGCAGCTCGAGTACCTCATGAACAAGTTCGGCGACCGCGACCTCGAGGTCTACCTGATCCACGCCGCCGAGTGGAACGCCATGGGCCACAAGCGCATGACCGAGAAGTCCGTCGTGCTCACCGCCTCCGAGTCCGGCACCACCCCCGAGGTCCTCGAGGCCGTCAAGAAGATGAAGGAAAAGGGCATTCGCGTCTACGCCATGACCAAGCCCGAGGGCCCCATCGGCCAGGCTGTCGGCGCCGAGAACTGCGTCGCCATGGCTTCCGATCATGGTAACGGCGGCTGCGAGATGGGCTACTACCTCGCCGACTGCTTCGGCCTGCGCCTGCTCAACCGCCGCGGCTGCTTCCCCAAGTTCGACCTGTTTATCGAGCAGACCAAGGACATCTGGAAGGACATGCTCGATATCCGCAAGCGCTTCGAGCCGCGCGCCGAGGAGCTCGCCAAGAAGTACGCCCTGGCCCCCTACACCATGTTCATCGGCTCCGGCGCCCTGTGGGGCGAGACCATTCTGTTCTCGATGTGCATCCTGGAGGAGATGCAGTGGAAGCGCACCCGCTACATCACCTCGGCCGACTTCTTCCACGGCACCCTCGAGCTCGTGGAGCCCGGCGTCCCGGTCTTCCTGTTCATGGGCGAGGACGAGAACCGCAAGCTCGACGAGCGCGTCCGCGCCTTCCTGACCCGCGGCGTGACCGGCGACACCGACATCAACATCATCGACACCGCCGAGTTCGCGATCCCCGGCCTTGACGACGAGTTCCGCGTCATCGTGTCTCCGTGGATTCTGACGGTGCTCGTTACCGACCGCCTGGCTCGCTACTACGAGACGGTCACCAAGCACAACCTCAACTACCGTCGCTACTATCACCAGTTCGACTACTAAGAGCAAATAACGTTTGTGTAATTGGGCCTCGCTCCTATATGGAACGGGGCCCCGTTTGGGTTGGAGAGTAATTATGAGCTACCCCCAGCTTGCCGTTATGAATATCAGCCATCGCTACTTTGATCTTGAGGAGTTCTTTTCTTCGGCGTCGGCTTCGGGCTACACGTGTTGCGAGCTTTGGACCGGGGCGATGCATCTGTATGTCGATTGCCATGGATACGATTCGCTCGAGCGGGTACGGGAGCTGTCGCAGCGGTATGGGGTTCGGATTGTGGGGCTTTGTCCCGAACAGAACAACCCCAAGCCGTGGAATATCGCGGCGCGCGGGAATGAGGCGCGTGCCCGCACGCTCGCGTACTTTAAGAACGTTGTAGATATCGCGGCGGAACTTGGAGCCGAGCAGGTCATGGTCTCGAGCGGCTGGGCATTTTTGAACGAGCCGATCGAGGACGCGTGGGGTCGCAGCGCCTCGATGCTGCGTGCGATTGCCGAGCATGCGGGAGAGCGCGGCGTGCGACTGGTGCTCGAGGCCCTACAGCCGGTTGAGTCGATGATCGTGAACTCGGCGGCCGATACGAAGCGCATGATCGAGGCAGTTGATCATCCGGCACTTAAGGCGTGTCTGGATTTGGGCGCTATGGCGGTGGCGGGGGATACCATCGACGATTATTTTGATCTGCTTGGCGATGATGTCGCCCACGTGCATTTTGTCGATGTTGCGGCAGATGGCACGACGCATCTTGCTTGGGGTGACGGCGACCGCGATATGCGCGCCGACCTGGATAGGCTGGTGGCGCGCGGCTATCGCGGAGTTGTTTCGGCCGAGACCTATGATTGGCGCTATTTCGCCAATCCCGCGGCAGCCGACGCTCAGGTTATGGCGGAGTACCGACGCGCGATTGGCGCCTAAGTGGGACAGGGCGCCGAGTTGGCGTTTGACGCTTTTTGAGAAACGGGACGTGCTTTCCGCTTGAGGCTTCTGGCGGAAAGCACGTCCCAGAACAGGCGCTCAGAATGGGACACACTTTCCGCTGAGGACCTCAACCGGAAACCGCATCCCAGTTTTTGGCTGGCGGGCGGGACGCGCTTTCCCCTATGTTTCCAAATGAATACGCTATGAGCCGAGGAGGACGATTCTCCCCGCAAACACTCTAGTATGCTAAAGTACCCAGAAGACCGGCGGAGCTATGCCGGTCTTCTGCTCTATATGAAACACAGCATGAGGAGGCTCACCAGATGACGGCCACACCGTGGGGATTCCGGGACATATTGCCCGAGGAGGCTCAGGCGCGCGAGGAGATCGCATGTACGGTGAAGGGCTGCTTTAGGGAGCATCATTACCTGCCGGTCGAGACGCCGCTGCTCGAGGACAAGGGCTCGCTCGAGGAAGGCGGCCGCATTGCGGACACGCCGTTTAAGCTCTTTGACGATGATGGCCGCCTGCTGGTGGTCCGTCCCGACAACACGCTGCCGATCGTGCGTCTGGTTTCGACCCGCATGCGCGCGGCCGACCTGCCCCTGCGCCTTCGCTACGAGGCGCCGGTGGTTCGTGAGTGCCAGCGCAATGCCGGCGGCTCGCGCCAGTTTACACAGCTGGGCTTTGAGCTTATCGGTGCGGGCGATACCGCGGGCGATGTCGAGATTGTCTCGCTCGTGGCCGAGGCGGTGCGCAAGCTGGCGCTGCCCGATGCACGCATTATCGCAGGTAGCGTGCGTCCGTTTAAGGAGCTGCTCGCGGCGTGCGAGGATCGCGAGCTGGCCGCCGAGGCCCTGCGCTGCGTGCACGCCAATGACTTTGTGGGCCTCGATGCCCGCGTGGCGGTAAGCGTCGAGTCCGATGCCGTCAAGGCCGCCATTAGCGAGCTGCCGCGTCTGCACGGCGGTGCCGAGGTGCTCGACCGCGTGGACGCGCTGCTGGAGGCCGCCGGTATCGTCGCGCCGCTGACGCGCGAGCTGCGTGCCCTGGTCGAGGGCCTGGCACCCGAGGACGCCCAGGTGCTGTCGTTCGACTTCTCTATCATGAACTCTTTCGATTACTACACGGGCCTGGTCTTTAAGGCCTATGCCGGCGGCCTGCCCGATCCGGTGGGCTCGGGCGGTCGCTACGACTCCATCTTTACCGGCGCATTTGGCGACGGTATCGAGGTGCCGGCGGCGGGCTTCGCCTTTTCGCTCGAGCGCCTGGAGGCTGCGCGCACCTCGGCCGAGGATGCCGCTTCCGACGGCGATCACGCCGCGGGCCGTGGCGCCGAGGGCCCGCTGCGCATCGCCGTGCCCAAGGGCTCGCTTAAGGCTGACACGCTCGACGTGCTCGAGGCCGCGGGCCTGGATGTCTCTGAGCTGCGTGACCCCGGCCGTCATCTAATCGTGCGCGGTCGCGACATGCGTGCCGGCGAGGGCGTGGTCGGAGATATCGAGTTTGTCATCGTGCGTCCCAGCGATGCGCCTGCCTTTGTGGGCTGCGGTGGTGCCGATTGCGGCATCTGCGGTTGGGACTCGCTCATCGAGGCAGACCTCAACCTGCTGCAGCTGGTCGACCTGGGCTATGGCCTGTGCACCTTTATCGAGGCGGAGCCCGCATGGCGCGCCGGTCAGGCCGAGCGCAACTATACTCGCCGCGGGTCGCTTCGCGTGGCCACCAAGTATCCGCGCATCGCGGGTGCATGGTATGCCGAGCGCGGCGTGAACGCCGACATCGTTTCGCTGCACGGCAACATCGAGTTGGGCCCCATCGTCGGCATGACTGATCGCATCGTGGATATTACTGCCACGGGCGCCACGCTGCGCGACAACGACCTGGTCATCACCGGTCGCATTATGGACTGTACGGCCCGCTTCTTCGTCAACCCGGGTGCTGCGCGCCTGGATCCGCGCGTGCGTAATCTGGCAGATCGCTTGGCAGCGGCCGTGAAGGACAAGCATTTTGAGCCCGTTGCGGGCTCGGCACAATAGCGCGAGCACGCACGGGCGTCCCAACGTCTGGGCTGCGGGCCGATTGGCGCCGCCGCCCGGCCTCTCGTTTTTCGAACTCAACCTCGACCGATAGGGGATTCCGATATGAAGACCATCAAGCTTGCTCCCGGTGAGCGCCTCGTTACCAACCAGCTCAACCGCAAGGGTGTGCTGCCGCAAAGCATCGTCGACGCCGCCCGCGATATCGTGGCTAACGTGCGCGCCAACGGCGATGCCGCGGTGCGCGATTACTGTCAGCGTTTTGACGGTGTCGAGCTGCAGAGCTTCCGTCTGCCGCAAGAGCAGGTCGATGCCGCGCTCGAAGGCCTCGATCCGGCCTTTGTCGCCGCGCTCGAGAAGGCCGCGCGCCAGATTCGTGAGTTCCACCAGCGCGAGGTCGAGCAGAGCTGGTTTACCACGCGCCCGGACGGCACGATGCTCGGCGTTAAAGTGACCCCGCTCGCGGCGGCCGGCATCTACGTGCCGGGCGGTCGCGCACAGTATCCCTCCACGGTGCTTATGAATGCCATTCCCGCCAAGGTCGCCGGCGTTAAGCGCGTGGTCATGGTGACCCCGCCGCAAAAAGACGGCCTGATCAGCCCCTACACGCTCGCCGCGGCAAAGCTCGGCGGCGTGGACGAAATTTATATGGTGGGCGGCGCCCAGGCCGTGGCCGCGCTGGCATACGGTACCGAGACCATTCCGCGCGTCGACAAAATCACCGGCCCGGGTAACGCCTTTGTTGCGGCGGCCAAGCAGATTGTCTCGGGCGATGTGGGAATCGACATGGTCGCCGGCCCGTCCGAGGTCTGCGTGCTGGCCGATGCTACGGCCAAGCCCATGGTGGTCGCGGCAGACCTGATGGCTCAGGCCGAGCACGATCCGCTGGCAGCCTGCTATTTGGTGACCTGCGACGAGCAGTTTGCGCGCGAGGTCGAGGCGGGTATCGATATTCTGGTGGCGCAGTCCCCGCGTGCCGAGATCACGCGTGCCTCGCTCGATAACGAGGGCACCATCGTGGTGGCCGCCGATATGGCTGCCGCTGTCGAGGCGGTGAACACCGTGGCGCCCGAGCACCTTGAGCTGCACTGTAAGGATGCGATGGGCCTGCTCGGCGGCATTCGCAACGCCGGCGCCATCTTTGTGGGCGCGTGGAGCTCCGAGCCGCTCGGCGATTACGTTGCCGGCCCCAACCACACGCTGCCGACCGGCGGCACGGCCATGTTCTCCAACCCGCTTTCGGTCGAAGAGTTCGTTAAGCGCTCGAGCGTCATTTGCTATACGCCCGAGGGTCTGCTCTCCGACGCTCCCGCGACGCAGCGCCTGGCCGAGGCCGAGGGCCTGTGGGCGCACGCGCTTTCGGCCGCACTGCGCCGCCGCGTGCTGGAGCAGGGCGAGGGTGCCGTGAGTGCCGAGTCGCTGGCCGCGGCCGACCTGACCAAGGTCGCCTGGCCGGGTGATACGACCGCGACGGTCGCCGAGGGCGTGGACCTGGCGGCAGCTGCGGGCGGTGCCACTGGCGCGGTCGTCGAGGGGGCCTAATATGGCCGAGCTGACGCCCCGCATGAAGGAACTCGTCCAGCCTTACCTGGCCGGTATTGAGCCCTACGATCCTAACTTTACGCCCACGCGCATCAACCTTTCGGCCAACGAGAACACCTATCCCGTGCCGGCCGGCGTGCGCGAGGCGGTCGACGCGGCCCTGGTTGCCACGCCGCTCAACCGCTATCCCGATCCCATGTCCAACGACCTGCGCGACGAGCTTGCTGCCTGGCATGGCGTGGCGCGTGAGAATATTTGCGTGGGAAACGGCGGCGACGAGCTGCTCTATAACTACCTGCTGGCGTTTGGCGGCGCGGGGCGGACCCTGCTCAACTGCCCGCCGTGCTTTAGCGAGTATGCGTTCTTTGCGTCGCTTTGTCAGACTGAGGTGCGCGATGTGTGGCGCGACCCGGCGACCTTTGAGCTCGACCAGGCGGCGGTGCTTGCGGCGGCTCCCGAGTGCAATCTGGCGATAGTGACCTCGCCCAACAATCCCACGGGTGACGTGGCGCCGCTCGACTTTGTCGCGGCCCTGTGCGATGCGTGCCCCGGCATGGTCATGGCCGACGAGGCCTACGTTGAGTTTGCGGACGATTCGTTTGGCGCGGCTACCACGGCGCAGGGGCTTATCGCCGAGCATCCCAACCTGGTGATTCTGCATACGCTGTCCAAGGCGTTCGGCGCCGCCGGCACGCGTCTGGGCTATGTGATCGCGGCGCCCGAGGCCATCGATGTGTTTGCGGCAATTCGCCAGATCTACTCGGTTAACGTGCTGAGCCAGGCCGCCGCGCTTGCCTGCGTGCGTGCCCGCGATGCGTACGCACCCGTGGTGGCACAGGTTGCATCCGAGCGCGAGCGCGAGTTGTACGCCCTGCGTGCAATGGCTGCCGAGGGCATGCCCGTGGAGGCATGGCCGAGCGCAGCGAACTTTGTGCTCGTGCGCACGCCGCATGCCACGCGCGTGCGCGAGCGTCTGCGCGACGAGCATTCGATTTTGGTGCGCGACTTTAGCTACGCGCCGGGGCTCGCGGACTGCCTACGCATTACCGTGGGCACCCCGCAGGAAAACGACAAGGTGCTGGCCGCGTTTGCCGCGCTGGTGAAGGAGGAGATGTAGATGGACCGCTATGCCGAGGTGACCCGCAAGACGGGCGAGACCGACATTGTCGTAAAGCTCGACCTGGACGGAAGCGGCGTGTGCGATATCTCGACCGGCGTGCCGTTTTTCGACCACATGCTCAACGCTTTTGGCCGCCATGGTCTGTTCGATCTGACGGTGCACGCGGTGGGCGACGTGGAGGTCGATGCGCACCACACCGTCGAGGACACGGGTATCGTGCTGGGCGAGGCGTTTTGCCAGGCGCTGGGCGACAAGGCGGGCATTACGCGCTTTGCCGACGCGGCGATTGCCATGGACGAGACGCTCGTGATGGCCGCCGTTGATATTTCGGGCCGCGGGCAGGCCTACTGCGAGCTGCCCGTGCCGACCGAGCGCGTGGGCGGCTTCGATACCGAGCTGGCCGTCGAGTTCTTCTACGCCTTTGCGCGCGACGCCAAGCTCACGCTGCACGTGCGCGAGCTGGCGGGCGGCAACTCGCATCACATTATCGAGGCCGCCTTTAAGGCCGTGGGCCGCACGATGCGCCACGCCTGCGAGCTCGATCCCCGCGTGCAGGGCATCCCCAGCACCAAGGGCTCACTGTAACCTGCCAAAAAAGACAGGTTTTGAATGAGATAAGGGAGGGTCGCGTGGGCGAACCGAAGATCGTGGTGGTCGACTACCACAAGGGCAACTTATCGAGTGTTGTGCGCGGGCTTGCGCGCGCCGGTGCCGCCGCCTGCACATCGGACGATCCGGAGCAGATCCGCCGCGCCGACGGCCTGGTCATCCCGGGCGTGGGCGCGTTCTATGACGCGATCGCCTTTATGCGCCAGAGCGGCGAGGCGGACGCGGTGCTCGATGCCGTCGCCGCCGGAACTCCGCTGCTCGGTATCTGCCTGGGCCTTCAGCTATTTTTTGAGCGCGGCAACGAGGGCGTGCCTGCGGACGAGGGCGCGGTTGCCGATGGCAGCACCCCCGAGCAGGCTGGCGGTCCCTGGGTCGATGGCCTGGGTATTATGCGTGGCTCGTGCACGCGCTTGGAATCGAGTCGCCTGAAGGTGCCGCACGTGGGCTGGGACCAGGTGCACATGACGCCCGCCGGTGCGGCCGATCCGCTGCTTACTGGTTTTGCCGAGGGTGCCAACATGTACTTCACCCACAGCTACGCGGTGGCCGACGATGCCGATGCCGCCGATGTGCTGGCGCGCACGCACTATACGCGGAGCTTCCCGTGCATCGTGCGCCACGGCAACGTGTGGGGTTGTCAGTTCCATCCCGAGAAATCCTCCGCGCTGGGGCAGCGTATCCTTAAGAACTTCGTCAACATCGTCGAGGAGGTTGGCCGATGATCCTGTTTCCCGCAATCGATCTGATCGGCGGCAAGGTCGTGCGCCTGGAGCGCGGCGACCGCAGCCGCTGCAAGGTATATTCCGACGACCCCGTGGCAGTCGCCCGCTCGTTTGCCGAGCAGGGTGCGAGCTGGGTGCACGTCGTCGACCTGTCCGCCGCCTTTGGCGAGGACGAGGACGCGCGCGCTGCTAACTCGGCGGCGATTAAGGCCATCTGCGGCGTCGACGGTCTGTCTGTGGACGTGGGCGGCGGCGTCCGCTCGCTCGCGCGCATCGACGAGTTGGCCGGCTACGGTGCGCGTCGCATTGCGCTGGGCACGGTGCTGGTGACCGAGCCGGGTTTTGCCGAGGTGGCGGCCCAAGGCTTTGGCGAGCTGTTGGTGGCAGATATTGCCGCGCGCGACGGCCAGGTCAAGGTGAACGGCTGGCGTGATGGCGCGGGCGTGGCACTCGACGATGCCGTGGCACAGCTTTCCGAGCTGGGCTTTAAGCATCTGGTGTATACCGACATCGCGCGCGATGGCATGCAGACGGGCATCGATGTGGCGGCGTATCGCCATGTGGCCGAGGTCGCGGGTTTTCCCGTCGTGGCTTCGGGCGGCATCTCGGCGCTCGACGACATCCGCGCACTGGCCGCGGTGGGTGAGGGCGCGATTGAAGGTGCCATTACCGGTCGTGCGCTCTACGAGGGCAACTTTACGTTGGCCCAGGCGCTGGCCGCCGCTCGAGGGGAGGAATAGCCCATGCTTACCAAACGCGTGATTCCCTGCTTGGACGTCAAGGATGGCCGTGTGGTCAAAGGCGTCAACTTTGTGAGCTTGCGCGATGCGGGCGATCCGGTGGAGCTGGCGCGCGCCTACGATCGCGAAGGTGCGGACGAGGTCGTCTTCCTGGACATTACCGCCACGAGCGACAACCGTGCGACGACTATCGAGATGGCGGCGCATGCGGCCGAGGAGCTGGCCATTCCCTATACCGTGGGCGGCGGCTTTCGCGACCTGGCGGGCATGCGCACCATGGTTGCCGCCGGTGCCGACAAGGTGTCGCTCAACTCTGCCGCCGTGCGCGATCCATCGCTGATTAGCCAGGCTGCCGCGGCGTTTGGTAGCCAGGCCGTGGTCGTGGCGATCGATGCCAAGCGTGTGGGGCTGCCCGGGGAGCCGGGCGCCGATAAGTGGGAGGTCTTTACGGCGGGCGGTCGCAACGCTACGGGTATCGACGCGGTGGCGTGGGCCGAGGAGGCGGCTCGTCGTGGCGCCGGCGAGATCCTGCTCACCAGCATGGATCGCGACGGCACCAAGGCCGGCTTTGATTTGGCGCTCACCCGCGCCGTGGCGCGCGCGGTGCCGATTCCCGTCATCGCGAGCAGCGGAGTGGGCACGCTCGAGCATTTTGCCGAGGGCGTGATCGAGGGCGAGGCCGACGCCGTGCTGGCGGCGAGCGTCTTTCACTTTGGAACCTTCAGCATTCGCCAGGTGAAGGAGTATATGGCGTCGCAGGGCATTCCTGTGAGATTGGACTTCTAATGCTGCGGCTTGTCCAGGTACCGCATCTTGCCGCTCAAACCGTCGCTCGCGTACCAAAGTACGCGTCGCTCCTCTTTCGCGGCAACCTGCGGCACCTGGACAACCCTCGCCGACCTGTGGGGTTTCGTTTATGACTTGGGAGAAATGATGACTGAGGTAATAGAAGCGTCTGATCTTAAATACGACGCCCGCGGGCTGATTCCTTGTGTGGTTCAGCAATATGACACCGGCGAGGTGCTTATGGTTGCTTGGATGAACGAGGAGTCGGTGGGGTTGACGCTCAAGACCGGCACCACGTGGTTTTGGAGCCGCAGTCGCCAGGAGCTCTGGAACAAGGGCGCGACGAGCGGCAATATGCAAGCGGTCAAGGAGCTCTGGGCCGACTGCGATAGCGATACGCTGCTGGTCAAGGTTGACTCGCCGGGCCCGGCTTGCCACACCGGCAACCGTACCTGCTTCTTTAAGAAACTCGCGTAGGGCGGGCGCTCGATTAGACGCTCGGCCACCAGAAAGGATTGAACTATGGGTGTGCGCACCGCAAACATTCAGGATGGAAATATCGGTGAGACGCTGACAGGTCTGGCCGAGGTGATTCACGGTCGTCGTGATGCATCGCCGCAGGAGAGCTATACCGCGCGTCTGCTGACCGACGTCGAGGATGAGCTGCTCAAGAAGCTTGCCGAGGAGTCGAGCGAGGTGATCATGGCCTGCAAGGATAACGATCACGATCACATCCGCTACGAGGCCGGCGACCTGGTCTACCACCTGCTCGTAACCCTTGAGCGCTACGGTATCACCCTCGACGAGCTTGCCGGCGAACTCAACGCCCGCCGCCACTAGTCATTGGGGACGTTCTTAAACGACTAGTTAGGCGAGGGGTGTGGACTCCCATTCTCCGGTGAGGTGGGGGATGTCGAAGGTTCGATAACCGCAGTCGTAGGCGTGGGCCTGGGCCTCGCGGATGATCCAGCAGATATCACAGGCGCGGTGCGCGTCCGAGCCAAAGGTGATCGGCACTTCGGCATGGGCAAAGCGGCGCAAAAGGCCGGTCGCGGGGTAGTAGTCGTCGAGCCCCTTGCGCGGTGCGGCCGTCGAGACCTCAACGCGGCGGCCCGTGTCGTGTGCACACTCTGCCATCTGCTTCCAGAGCGGTGCGGGGTCAAAATCGGGTGCAAAGCCTTCCTTCGAAAAGCGCATGACCAGGTCGGGATGAGCCATCACATCAAAGTTAAGCGGGCTCTCGCAGGCGCGGCACCAGTCATCGACATAGCGCTCCCACACGCCGCGTACCCCCAGGTTTTCCCAAACGTGCAAGTTGGTGTCATCGTCGATCCAGCCGCAGCGCGAATCGGGCGTATCGGGACGAGCGACGTCCTCCGTTCCCGCCGTACCCGCGGCACCGGCCATGATATCGCCTGGGTTGCCAATCCAGTGCACACTGCCCAGGCGCACGACGGCGCCCTGGGACCAGCGCTCAACCAAAGGCTCGCAGCCCTCGTACCAATCGCATTCGAAACCGTAGATAAAGGTGAGTTCTGGCGCAATCTGAGCGGCAAGATTGCGAGCGTCCTCAAAAGCCAGACGATGCGCCGGGAGGTCGCCCTCAGTAACCTGCACCTCGCAGTTAGCATCCATGCTGGCGGGCAGGGTGAGATGGTCGGTCGAGACCATGACGCGGCAGCCGGCCGCAGCAGCGGCACGGACGTTGTCCTCAAACGAGGCATGCCCGTCCGAAAACGAGGTGTGGGTATGGCAATCGACCAGCGGGCACATGGGCATAGCGGCTCCTTTGCGTCAAGCGAATCCGCTTCATTGTAATGGCGCAGCTCTCAACACGCCGGGCACGCCGGGGATCGAAATCGATTGGAAAGGTTGCGCGGCGCGTGGTGCGGCCTCGCTTGCTCTCAAAACGTGTACGTCAGCCTCCAAAACCGACAAATAATGACATGTTTGGAGGCTGACGTACACGTTTGGATGGGGGCGAGGGCGGCGACGGACGAAAGTCACGCTTGTGCCACGTCCGATGTGCTAGCGTTTGGATGAACAAAACGAGCCCGCGCGGAAAGGAGCCGGACCGTATGCCATGCGATAGCACATCCCCGCTGTCCCGCGAGACCGATGCGCCCGAAACCATCGTCAAGCTGGAATGCGACATCGACGACGCGTCGCCTGAGGTACTCGCCTACGCCGCCGACCGCCTGCGCGAGGCGGGTGCGCGCGAGGTGCACTGGCTGCCCCTCTATTGTAAGAAAGGCCGCCCCGGCTGGCAGCTGCAGGTAATCTGCACCTACGAGGATATCGAGCGCCTGCAGACGATCATCTTCTTGGAAACCACGACCAACGGCATTCGTCGCCAGGTTATGGAGCGCGTTTGCCTACCACGCCGCTTTGAGCGCGTAACGACGCCATGGGGCGAGGTGTTCGTCAAGGTGGCCACCCTGCCCGACGGCAGCGAGCGTGCAGCGCCCGAGTACGAGGACTGCGCCCGCCTTGCCCGCGAGCACGGCGTGCCGCTCCAGCGCGTGATGCAGGCGGCCCAGAGCGCGGCACTGCGATTTGAATAGCGCGGCCGGCGACATCCCGTGCCCAGCCGCATTAACCCCATCCCGAAAGGATCCCCCATGAAATACCTCATCGCCTCCGACATCCACGGCTCTGCATATTGGGCCGAGCGCCTGGTCGCCGCCATCGAGTCCGAGCAGCCCGACCGCATCGTCCTGCTGGGCGACCTGCTCTACCACGGTCCGCGCAACGACCTGCCGCGCGATTACGCCCCCAAGCGCGTAATCCCGCTGCTCAACGCCCTGGCCGACCGCATCATCGCGGTACGCGGCAACTGCGATGCCGAGGTCGACCAGATGGTGCTCGACTTCCCCGTCATGGCCGACTACGCCACGCTGTTCGACGAGACCGGCCGCGAGCTGTTCCTGACGCACGGCCACGTCTTTGGCGCCGGCATGCACAACAGCGTCGACCACGCGCCCGCGCTGCCCGAGGGCTCCGCGCTCGTCTACGGTCACACGCACATCAAGGTTAACGAGGCAAGCGAGGCGCACCCGGGCCTGTGGCTCTTCAACCCCGGCAGCGTGAGCATCCCCAAGGACGGCACGCACAGCTACGGCATCTACGAGGGCGGTGCGTTCCGCCACGTGATCCTGGAGGAGGAATAACCATGGCGCAGCACATGGCTCAGCAAAATGCCGAGGGCTCGCGCGATCTGTCCACGCTGGTCGACGCGTCGGCCGAGCTGCAGCATCTGGTGCAGACCATCTGGCGTCTGCGTCAGCCCGATGGCTGCCCGTGGGACCGCGAACAGACGCACCGCAGCATTGGCAAGAACATGATCGAGGAAGCCTACGAGGCGCTCGATTGCATCGAGGCGGACGACGCGGCGCATCTGCGCGAGGAGCTGGGCGATGTGCTCATGCAGGTGGTGCTGCATGCGCAAATTGCGGCGGATGCCGGCGAGTTTACGCTGGCCGACGTGGCGCGCGATATCGACGCCAAGCTCATTCGCCGTCATCCGCACGTGTTTGGCGATGTGGATGCCGACAGCTCCGACGAGGTACTCAAGATTTGGGACGAGGTCAAGCTTGCCGAGAGGGCTGCCAAGGACAAGGCCGTGGCGGCGGGCGAGGCTGCGCCCGAGGGCCTGCTCGACGGCGTGCCCACGCATCTGCCGGCGCTGATGCAGGCTCAGAAGGTGTCGCGCAAGGCGGCTGCCGTGGGCTTTGAGTGGGAGACGGTCCAGGACGTGTGGGACGAGGTCGCCGAGGAACGTGCCGAGTTTGAGGCCGAGGCCCCCGGAACGCCCGAGCGCGAAATGGAGTTTGGCGATCTGCTCTTTGCCCTAGTCAACGTCGCGCGCAAAGAGGGGATCGACGCCGAGAGCGCCCTGCGCGCCAGCACGGCAAAGTTCCGCCGCCGCTGGGCCGCGATGGAGCAGATGGCGGCCGATGCTCACGTGGATCTTGCCGAGCTTTCGACCCACGGCCTCAACGACCTGTGGGATGCCGCAAAGGCGGAGGAGTAAGACTGCTGGAACGACGGGCTGACACGCCTCATCGTTCCCGCTAAATTTTTCGAAAATCAAGTGTATCCCTCGGCTAACTTAGGGCATAATGCAAAAAGTGCGACATGGCTAACTTACGGAGACGCACCGATGGTGCACGGTCAGCCGGTCGCTTGCATCCACTACGTTTCCAAGTGAGAGGGAGACAACATGAGCGATATTTTGGACGTCTACGGTCGCGAGGTGCTCGACAGTCGCGGCAATCCCACCGTCGAGGTCGAGGTCGTGCTCGAGGACGGCAGCTTTGGCCGCGCAATGGTGCCTTCGGGTGCTTCGACCGGCGCCTTTGAGGCCTGCGAGCTGCGCGATGGCGACAAGGGCCGCTACCTGGGCAAGGGCGTTTCGCAGGCCGTCGAGCATGTCAACAACGAGTGCGCTAACGCCGTCGTGGGCCTCGACGCCTTCGACCAGCGCGCCGTCGATGCCGCGCTGATTGCCGCGGACGGTACCCCCAACAAGACCAAGCTCGGTGCCAACGCCATCCTGGGCGTGTCGCTGGCCGTCGCCCGCGCCGCTGCCGAGTCGGCGGGCCTGTCACTGTACCAGTACCTGGGCGGCGTCAACGCCCATCTGCTGCCCACGCCCATGATGAACATCCTCAACGGCGGCGTGCATGCCGACAATAACGTTGACTTCCAGGAGTTTATGATCATGCCGGTGGGCGCCCCGAGCTTTGCCGAGGGCCTGCGTTGGTGCGCTGAGGTCTACCACACCCTCAAGGGCGTGCTGCACGAGGCCGGCCTGGGCGGCGGCGTGGGCGACGAGGGCGGCTTTGCGCCCAACCTCAAGACCAATGCCGAGCCGTTCGAGTACATCACCAAGGCCGTGGAGAAGGCCGGCTTTAAGCCCGGCGTCGACTTCATGTACGCCATGGACCCGGCCTCGACCGAGTTCTACAACGCCGAGACCGGCATGTACGAGCTCAAGGGCGAGGGTGTTGAGTACACGAGTGCCCAGATGGTCGATTACTGGGAGAAGCTCGTCGACACCTATCCCATCATCTCCATCGAGGACGGCATGGCCGAGGAGGACTGGGACGGCTGGGTCGAGCTTACCCGTCGCATTGGCAACAAGGTGCAGCTGGTGGGCGACGACCTGTTCGTCACCAACACCGAGCGCCTCAAGAAGGGCATCGAGCTGGGTGCCGCCAACGCGATCCTGGTCAAGGTCAACCAGATCGGCACGCTCACCGAGTCGCTGGAGGCCATCGAAACCGCCAAGGAGGCCGGCTACGCTTGCATTGTGAGCCACCGTTCTGGCGAGACCGAGGACTCCACGATCGCCGACCTGGTCGTGGGCGTCAACGCCGGCCAGATCAAGTCGGGCGCCCCGTGCCGCAGCGATCGCATCGCCAAGTACAACCAGCTCATCCGCATCGAGGACGAGCTCGAGGGCAGCGCGCGCTACGCCGGCAAGTCTGCGTTCTACAACATTCGCTAGGCAGCAGCGTGTGCGGGGGCGGGGCTGACTCGGATCCGCCTCGCCCCCACCGGGCACTGTTGAGCACCATTGGGCGCTGGGCCATATGACTCAGCGCCTTTTTTATGTCGAGCAAAGGCTGGCGAAGGCGGCGCGGGCGCTCGTGCTATAACTAGAATACTTAGCGCAAACAAACCTCAACCGCACAAGGCGCACATGGATCAGATTTACGACAACAGGTACTATTCCGCCGGTTCGCGTGAGCCGTCGCCTCGCCGTGCGCGCACAGTGCAGCTCGGTGGGTCCGCCTACGCCGGCGCCGACCGCTCCACGCAGCGCCCGACAAGTACCTCGCGCCCCAATGCTCATGTGAATACTTCGGCAGATGGACCGGTGCGCCCGGCACGTTCGTCGCATGCGTCGCGTCCCTCGGCCCAGATGCACGACAGGTCGAGCAGGCCCTCGAGCCGTCTTTCGGGCTCGGACTTTATGCGCTACGCCAATGACAATGCGGTGGTCAAGGCGATCTATGACTTTACGCATGGCTCTCTGCGCCCGCTGTTTATCGGCATTGTCGTGGCGCTGGCGCTCGTGAGCCTGTATTTTCCCGTACGCGACCTGTACGTGGCTAAGCGCTCGAGCGACATCTTGGCCAAGCAGGTCGAGATTCGTCAGCAATACAATGATGAGATGAAAAAAGACACTGATAAGTGGTTCTCGGAAGAGGGCATTAAGGATTCGGCACGGGGCCTGGGCATGGCGATGCCCGGCGAGAAGAGGATTGAAGTGCTGGGCCTGGACGATGATTCGGATTCGTCGTCGAGCAAAAAGTCCTCAAACGCCAAGAATGCCAGCGAAGTGGCCAAAGAGATCGAAGAGGTCGGCAAGGACGCACCGTGGTACATCAAGACGCTCGATATGCTGTTTGGATTTAACGGCGTCGAGGGCCAGACGGTCGCGTCCAGCGGCGAGTAGGCGAGTAGCGCCCGGAGGGGAGCCCGCAATGGCAGATTGCAAACGATATAAGGTGGCCGCGATCGACCTGGGAACGGTGTCGTCGCGACTGGTGCTGGCGCAGGTCGAGGGCGGGGCGATCGTGGGATCGTCCAAGCATACCGAGATTACCGATCTGGGCGAGGGCGTCGACGCGACGGGCCGCTTTTGCGAGGCGGCTGTCGAGCGTGTGCTCGCTGCGTGTCGCATATTTGTGGATGAGGCGCGTGCCTTTGGGGCCGCGTGCGTCTGCACCACCTGCACGAGTGCCGCGCGCGATGCGTCCAACGCCGCGCTGCTGCTGGACGGCCTGCGCGGGCTGGGGCTCGAACCGCAGGTGATTCCGGGCGAGGTTGAGGCGCGCCTGACATTTTTTGGCGTGGCGCACGACTTTGCCGGTGAACGCATTATCGTCGCCGATTCGGGCGGCGGCTCCACGGAGCTCGCGACGGGCGTGTACGCACCAGAGCGTGGGGTCTTTGCGCTGGAGGGAACGCGCTCACTGGACATCGGTTGCCGTCGTGTGACGGAGCGCTTTTTCTCGGCGTTGCCGCCCGCGGACGACGAGCTTGCGGTTGCTGCCGCGTGGGCGGGCGAGCAGTTCTCCGCCTATTTTGAGGGCCTACCGAGCAATTTTGAGCGTGCAGAGCGTCTGGTCGCGGTGGGCGGTACCGTCACCACGCTCGTGACGCTGGTCCACGAGCTGGAGCCGTACGACTCGAGCTTTGTGCACCTGCGCGAGCTTTCGATGGAGCAGATCTCGGCCGCTATCGAGCGCATGTCTGCGTTGGATGTTGCAGGCATTGCCGCGTTGCCGGGCGTGCAGCCCAAGCGCGCGGGCGTGATTCTGGCCGGCGCCGTGGTGATCCGCGAGCTCATGCGTGCCGGCGGCTACGATGCGCTCACCGTAAGCGAGAACAGCCTCCTCGCCGGCATGGCCGCCACCATCAACGAGACTCTCGACGGCACAACCCCCACCATCGGCTGGACCCCGAGCCTGAGTGCTCTTTAACCGTCTTCCTCTGAGTTGCGGTGAAATAGTTCCTAAATAAGCTGGTAAACGGTATAAACAGGATCTATTCCACCGCAACTTAGAGCCCCGCCGGCGTGTAAAAGAAACAAGCCCGCATCCCCGGGGGACACGAGCTCGTAAACAATACGTGGTAGGGGCGGTGGGACGTCCGCGTATTTGCTGCGCAAATCCGCACCGGCTTCGGCCGCCTGCCGGCGCCCTCGCCGGCTCGCTGCGGACGCTGCGCGTCCGCTTGACGCTCGCCCCCTCGCGGGTTCGAGTCCCACCGGCATCTAAAAGAAGCGAGCCCACATCCCTAGGGAACACGGGCTCGTAAACAATACGTGGTAGGGGCGGTGGGACTCGAACCCACAATCCTTGCGGCGAGGGATTTTAAGTCCCCTGCGTATGCCAATTCCGCCACGCCCCCGTGAGACTAGAAGTCTAGCACAAGCCGTCCGCTACGCGTTGACGGCCATCGAGTGTTGGCCCGACTTTTCCAAGTACTCGGCATACTTGGCCTCGTCGCCCTTGTTTTGGTATTGCAGGGCCAGCAGGTACTCCAGACGGCAGCGCTTGACCGGGTCGTTGCCGACACCCTCGAGCATGCGCTCCAGCTCGGGAATGTCGTTGTGGCGCTTGAGGATCATCGTGTCGTACATCAGCTGGCACTCGTGCGCAACTGCCTCGGCCTGACCGCCCTCAAAGCCCTTGATCTCGTGCAGCAGCTCTTTGGACTTTTTGCGGTCCTCCTGGCCAACGTAGTAGTTAAAGGCCTTAATGACCAGGTCGACACGCTGCATCTTGGGCAGGTTGAGTCCCAGCAGCAGGTCGAACATCTCGCTGGCGCGCTCGTGGTCCTCGCGCAGCAGATAGGAGTTCAGGCGCAGGTAGTCGCGGTTATAGCGCGGGTACAGCATGCTGGTGAGTTTGGCGTCGAGCAAACGATCGAACTCGTCCCACTGCTTGGCAGCCATAAGCTGCTGCAAGCGCTTGAACGTGGTGCGTTTTTTGACGCTAAAGAACACCGACACGGCGATGCAGATGATAACGACGGCGGTCCAGAGGGTGCGGGAATCGGGCATATTGGGGTCCTTAGTCGCTCATAAAGCGAGCGGTATGACAACACGTACTAGATGTATTATACGCAGCGCGCAAGCAAACTGGCATAAAAGTGCATCGAGGCCGAGCGCCATCGCTCGCTGCGGTACACTTACCTAAAGTAAACCATGAAGGGAGATATTACCTATGAAGAAGATCGTTTTGGCTTGCGGTGCTGGCGCTGCTACTTCCACGCTCGTTGCCCAGAAGGTCGCTACCATGCTCGACGCCAACGGTTATGCCGGCAAGTATGAGATCGTGCAGTGCGCCATCTCCGAGGCCAAGGACGCTTGCGACGAGGGTGCCGACCTGCTGATCGCTACCACCGTTGCCCCCGAGGGCCTCACCTGCCCGTACGTGAGCGGCGTGCCCTTCATGACCGGCATGAACCGCGTCGCTGCCGAGAAGGCCGTTCTCGACGTTATGGCTCAGTAGGCGCTGCCTGTATGAATGAGCAGAACGCCAATCCGGTCGAGCTCTTTGGCATGCGCGTTGCCCATGTGGGCATTAACGCCACTGACCCGGCAGATGCCTTGGAGATCGCGGAGCTGTTCTCGACGATGATGGGCCTGCCCGTTATCGAGACCCCCGTTTCGTACTTTAATGATTCGCTGGTCGAGATCATGAAGCAGAACGGTCGTGGCACCAAGGGCCACATCGGCTTTGCCGTTAACGACATCGATGCAGCTGAGAAGTGGTTTGCCGAGCGCGGGCTCGAGGTCAACGAGGAGTCGCGCGCGCTGCTGCCCGACGGCGGCACCAAGCTCGTGTACTTTAAGCGCGAGTTCGCCGGTTTCGCCGTGCACCTGTGCCGCGAATAGCGCACAAGCTGCCATAGCTAGCAAAAAGGGATAGGGCCGCGTGGCCCTATCCCTTTATTATGCCGAGGGGCTTCCTAGCGCGGCAGGCGAATCGTAAAGCGGCTGCCGACGCCCTCGACCGAGGTCACGCCGATGACGCCGCCATGGCTATCGACGATCCACTTGGCAATGGCAAGCCCCAGACCCGAGCCCTGCGCGCCGGCATCGCGTGCGTTGTCGGCGCGGTAGAACCGTTCAAACGCGTGAGCTGCGGATTCCTGGTTCATGCCGATGCCCTCGTCCTCAACACTTATGTCGATCGTGCCCGCGCCCGCATCCGGCGTTATGCCAAATGTGACGGTCGTTCCCGCATCCGAGTACTTGGCGGCGTTTTGCACGATCACACGCAGGGCTTGCTTCACGAGCGCCACGTCGACGGGCGCATCGCAGCGCGGGTCGCTGACAAGCGCGGCGTCGTATGCCAGCTGATACGTGTGCGCGGTATCGATCATCTGCGATTCCTCGCATACCTCGCCGACCAGTGCGGCCAGGTTGGTATCCGCACGCCGCAGGACCGTGCGTCCGGCATCGCCGCGCGCCAAAAACAGCAGCTGCTCCACGAGCTCCTGCATGTGCTCGCTTTCGGCCTTGAGGGACGCGATGGATTCTGCCAGCACGTCCGGGTCGTCTTTGCCCCAGCGGTCGAGCATGTTTACGTAGCCCTGAATCACCGCGATGGGCGTGCGCAGCTCGTGGCTTGCATCGTTGACAAAGCGCATCTGCTGCAGCTTGGCCTCTTGCATCTGGCGCAGCAGGCGGTTGAGTGCGACCTCGATGCTTGCCAGGTCGGCATCGCCGGTGGTGACGCTTGGTGAGTCGACGCTTGCGCGCACGATGGCCTGCTCCAGCGTTTCCATCTTGCTGCCGGAGAGCTGCATGCGGCCGAGCTCGTCCACGCGCAAGGCCAGATCGTTGAGAGGCGCCATGGTGCGGCGTACGCGCCTCGCGCCGCCGAGCATGTTGAGTACGCTGATGACCTGCCAACCCACAACGGCAAGGTAGAGAGGCCATAACGTGACGAGGTCCTGTGCGAGGGGGAAAGTCTTGGTGGTACGCGCAAACTCGACGGTATAAGTGAGCGTTGTCAGGTCCCAGCCGCGCGCGGGCTTCAGCGACATGCCGCGAACGGTGGCGCTGGGGATCCATCCTGCGGTAAACGTGTCGTCGGGCAGTGTCTGGTTGTATCCATAGACGAGGATCGCCGCCGCAATCACTACCAGCAACAGATCGAGCCAGATGTAGCTCATCAGACGGCGCCACATATAGCTCCAGTTGATGGCGCGGGCGATGGAGGTGACGCGCTTGGCCTCGGCGTTACGCACGGCAGACATAGCCCACCCCGCGCACGGTCTGGATGATGCGGGCGCTGCCGGCGTCCTCGATCTTGGCACGCAGGTGCGCGATGTGTACGTCGACGTTGTTGGTGTCGCCCACGTATTCGTAGCCCAGCGCTTCGTGCGCGATGCGCTCGCGCGTGAGCACGGTCTCGGCATGCGCCATAAGCAGGGCGAGGACGTCGAACTCGCGGGCCGTGAGCACGATGGGTGAGCCTCCGACCGTGACTTCGCGGCGGTCGGGATCGAGCACAACCGATCCCACGGTGAGTGCGGCGGGGGAGGGCGAGGCGGATGCCTGGGTCGAGCCGCTGACCGGGGGCATCGCGACGGCGCCGACGTCCGCGCCGCCCGCCATGCCCGCCTCAACGCCACCAACGCCCGAAGCCGCCCGCACGGCCTCCGAGCGCTTCAGCGCCACGCGGATCCGTGCGAACAGCTCCTCGATCGCAAACGGCTTGGTCAAGTAATCGTCGGCGCCGGCATCGAGCCCGGCCACCTTGTCCATCACGGCGTCGCGCGCGGTGACCATGATCACCGGCACATCCTTGTGCTTGCGTACGCGCCGCAGCACCTCCATACCGTTGAGCTGCGGCAACAGCACGTCGAGCAGAATCAAATCGTAGTCGCGCTCCAGTGCCAGGTCCACGGCGGTGCGGCCGTCGGCGGCATGTTCCACCTGGTAGCCCTCGTGCTCCAGCTCGAGCGTCACAAAGCGGGCGATTTTCTCCTCGTCCTCTACGATCAGGATCCGTGCCATGCGTGCCCCCGTCTGTGATTACTTGTCGTCGTTCAGATTTTGCTTGATGTCGTCCGCGGCATCGGCGGCGTGATTCATAAGGTTGTTGATGCTGCCGGGCACGTCGCCGTCGCTGTCGATGCGGTAGCGCATGCCAAAGAACAGGCCAATCAGCATCAGCCAAATCGTAGCGCCCCAGGCAAACAGGGCGATGATGGGGATCAGGATGGGGATGTTGAGGATGATCGCATCGCGGCGCGTGGCGATAAACTTGGTGTCCAGGCTCAGGCGGAAGAGCTTTTTGAGGTACTCCCATACGCTGTCCATCTTCTTGGAGAAGTCGGTCTTTTCGCTCGACTTCTCGTAGGCGGCCTGCGCGGCGACCATCTCGGCTGAGGGCTCATCGACTGGCGCGGACTCGGTGGCGGCGTGCGCCGACGTGGTCTGCGTCTTGCCCTGCGACTCGAGCCAAATGATGGCGTCCAAAACGTTGCCGTCGGCGGCGTCGAGCGCGGCCTTGGCATCGGTGTAGCTCACGTTGCACTTGGTGCGGATGGTTTCAACTTTTTCGAGGTCGTCCATGACCTGTCCTTTCGTTCGATGGGCGCGACGCCGGGCGATTGCCCGGGCGCGAGCGTTACGTTCGGCGGCCTGCGTTGCGCGGCGCCGCCCCGCCCTTGGTCGAACTCTATAGTGCAGGTTATAGATTAAGCGATTCTTGAGCCAAGATTAATGTTGGATGAGTTTTTGGGTGGCGGTGGGAAAAGTATCAGATCTCGATAGCGGGGGATGGGGTGCTGGTAGTAAAGCGGTGTCAAGGGTTGGTCGAGCGGGCGGTTTTTAGGCGACTGGGACATGGCGGGCGGTCGATCACCTATACTGGTTGGGCTCAACTGGAGAGGTGATAGCTAGTTATGAAATCAATCAATGTTGCAGCGGCGATTATTCAGAAGGACGGAAAAATCCTGAGTTGCCAGCGCGGCTATGGAGAATTTAAAGATGGCTGGGAGTTTCCGGGCGGCAAGCTCGAGCCGGGCGAGACCGGCGAGCAGGCGATCGTGCGCGAGATTCAGGAGGAACTCGAGGTCACGATCGGCAATCTCGACTATCTGTGCACGGTTGAGCACGATTACGAGACGTTCCACCTGTCGATGCAGTGCTACCTGGCTAATATCCTTTCGGGGGAGTTCAAAGAGCACGCCCACGAGGACATGAAGTGGCTCGATACCAATAACCTGTGGGATGTCGATTGGCTTCCGGCGGACGTTAAAGTCGTTAGGGAACTCGAAAAGAAACTCGGGCTTAAGTAAGCAAAAAGGAGCGGGCGCCACATGGGCGACCCACTCCTTTTTGTTACTCTGTCTCACTCAGATCGCTGAGCATAAACTCGTAAATGTCCTGACGCACGGGCGCATTGAGCTCATATTCGATTTCGACGGCGTTGTCGCCGCTCTTAGTTTTAATAGCTTCGAACTCGCCGGTCGGATGCATTTCGCCTAAGAAATAGAACTCCCCACCGCCCTTATCGTCCTTGTTCTTACGCATAAACAAATACGTCTTCAGGCCGTTTCCTGGCCATGTCTGCAGTCGCTGAATCTCGGGGGAGTTGAGCGTGCGGTTGTTCTTAGAGATTGCAACTAGCTTACTCGGCGAAACAAAGCGGTCTTCATACTGAATGGACTCGCTAATGTCGGGTGCCTTGTCATAGTTAATAAATACGGGGAATGTATTGGTCTTCTCGTCGTAGAAGTAGCCGCCAAGATTTTGGCCGTTGATGCTCTTTTCCCAGTTCATCAAGCGGCAAACCTCTTCGTATGTGTACTTGGCGTTGAGAACGAAATTTGTGTTTTCGTACGTCTCGGCATAGTCGAGTCGGTTGCGCGCAATACCAAAATCCAGCACCTCGAGAATCTGGCGCTTGAACTCTGCGTTGCGCAGGGCGGTCGCAAACGCTTCGGTCAGACGAGGTCCGGCTCCATCGTCAATAAGCAGGGAAACGAAATCCTTAGGAGTGGCAAAGTCGCCCTTAAGGACTGCGATTGCCGACCTAACGGCGCTGTCCTTAAGCTGTGCGCGGTAGTTCCTAAGCGCAGCCTCGCGCATATGCCGGTAGCCCTCGTGTCCGGCTTCGACGAGCGTTTGAAGCAAATAGAGGTCTTCAAATCGCTTGCCCGCGGCGAGCTTTTGAGAAATAAATTTGAGAATCTTGGTTTGATCAGAGGAAAAATGGACTGTGTAGCCCGGCTCGTATTTGGAAAGAAATGCGTGGTAGGACCCCAGACCGCTGTTCTTGAAGATAAGCAGCGGATCGATGGAGCCATTACGATCAAATTCGAGCAGCGATGGAATCTTGCCGAGTTTCTGACGCAAGTCGAGATATTCGTTCTTCAAAAATCTGACGGAGGTAAAGTCGCCGCCGTCGATGGCCTTATAGATGCGAGCTTCGGAAATACGATCGAAGCTTACCGTTGAGCATCCGGGGATCGCCGAATCGCTCTCTTGGACGAGACGACGCAGACGGTCTTTGTTGTACGTCTTGTCACCCGAAAGCGCGATGGGCACCAAGAAGTTGCTCTGGTAATTGCCAATAAAGTCTAGTACCAGTGCGTATTCCTTGCCATCATTCAGGCGCAAACCTCGTCCGAGCTGTTGAACAAAGATGATTGCGGAGTCGGTGCGTCGAAGCATGATGATCTGATTGAGCGAGGGGATGTCGACGCCCTCGTTCATGATATCGACCGAGAAAATGTACTCGAGCTCGCCGGCTTCAAGTTGGCTGATCGCGGCATCGCGGACTTCATCGGAATCTTGACCGCTAATCGCAGCCGTTCGATATCCGAGAACGTTGAATTTGCGCGACAGTTCTTCGGCCTCGGCGTTTCGATTGCAGAAAATTAAGCCCCTGCGGTTGCTTTTGGCGACGCTATATTCTTCGATCTTCTCGGTGATGTGACGCACACGTTTATCGGACGTCAAACGCCCGAACAGAGCGGTATCTTCGACCGTCTCATCGTCAATCTCCAGATCGTGAATGCCAAAATAATGGAAGGGGGCTAGCATCTCTTCGGCCAAAGCGTCCTGCAGCGTGATCTGGAACGCGATGACGTGATTGAAAAGGGCAAAGACGTCGTAGCCGTCGGTGCGATTAGGTGTAGCGGTCATGCCCAGATAAAACCTAGGCGTAAAGTACGACATGATGGATTGGTAGCTCTGAGATCCCGTGCGGTGGGCCTCGTCGATGACGATGTAGTCGAACTCATCGGGACGGAAACCGCTCAGATGTTTGGCGACCGAAGAACACATGGCAAACACGCAGGTGGCATTGCTTATATTCTTGCCAGTTTGATAGGTGTCGAACGTATAGGTACTACCTAAGAGCCGTTCGTAGCTTACACGGGAGGCGTCTATAATGCGTCGGCGGTGCGCAAGAAAGAGGATGCGCCGGGGTTTAGTTGCGAGCACGTCGAACGCCGAAAGGAAGGTCTTGCCAGTGCCGGTTGCCGAGACCAGCAATGCACGGGTCTCGCCCTTGCGGTGGATTACGCCGAGCGCCTCAAGGGCGCGCTGCTGCATTTTATTGGGCTTGATTTCTTCGAGGTCGTTCGTGGTTGGGCTAACAGTTGCCTGGAACGTCGGTTTCGATTTGGGCTTTGACGGATGTGCCGATCGATATGCGGCATAGTTCTCAATCCAGTCTTGGGAAAGCAAAACGGTTGAGGTGTCGTTCCACAACGAATTGAACTCGCCCCTCAGTTCGCTGAGTAGGCGGCTGTTCTCGACAGTCTGGTACAGCACGTTCCATTCTTTATTACAGGTGAGGGCGGTCTGCGTCATGTTCGAGCTGCCGACGATGACCGTGCTGGTTTCGCCCTTATCAAAAATGTATCCCTTGGCATGCAGATTACCCTGGAATACGCGAACTTCCATGTTGTCGTATTCCAGGAGCTTGCGAAAGGCATCGGGTGAGTTGAAGTTGAGATAGGTGGACGTGAGCAGCCTGCCCTTAATGCCACGCTGCTTGAGCTCCTGGAACGTCTCGACCAGGATTTGAAGGCCGCCGTCTGCAACAAACGCTACGCAAAAGTCAAAAGAGCCGCAGGTTGAGAGCTGCTCCTTGATAACGGATAGTAGTGTTCCGCCTGTCGCCTTTGAGTTGGCGATGAGCTTGGGTGAATCGTTCTCGCGTGCAAGCGAGTCGAATTCAATATCAATCTGCTGCTGCGTAGTCATCCCGGCCAAACTGAGTATTTGCTCGCTTGAGCACTGTTGAATATCGCGAAACAGCACCGCCGATATCGCGCTTGGGCACCGGGGCCGACACTGGCCCCGGTGCTTTTTTATTAGAGGCTTTAGCCTGTGCGGGGCGCGCAGCGCGCCGCATCAGAAA
>CAUEQD010000028.1 GCA_959019945.1 uncultured Collinsella sp.
ACCGTGGGGTTGCGCGCCAGCTCGGCCTCGGACACCAGCGACAGGAACGGCAGCATGAGCTGGTTGGCGGCGGGCACGGCGGAGTGCGCGTAGATCATGGTCTTGTCGGGGTCGATGCCGCAGGCAAGGTAGTCCATGACCATGTTGTACACGTTGTCCTGGATGTGCTCGGTGGTGTCGCGGTCGGTGATGACCTGGTAGTCGGCGATGAGCACGTTGGTCTTGGCGCCCATGTTCTGCAGCTCAACACGGCCCTTGAGGGTACCGAAGTAGTGGCCCAGGTGCAGACGGCCGGTGGGGCGGTCGCCGGTGAGCATGGTGAACTTCTCGGGGTGCTGCGGCAGGTCGGCGCGGATCTGGTTGCTGCGCTCGAGGCTGACCTCATAGCTGAGCTCGTTGGGCATGCTGTCTCCTTTTGGGTTGAGTGCCTGGCCGGCATTGTCGGTCTTGGTTGAAGATGAAGCTACCAGAGAAACGGCGTCTCTTGCCGGAATCAACGATGGTTTTCGCCGTGTCGTCCCGCAGGGCCGTTTCCCTTCTTGGGAAGGAGCCCCTCGATATGCTCGAGCCGCTCCTCATGGGCCACGTGCGCCGCGCGCTCCTCGGCGGCGAAAGCGGGGTCTTCGGGCGTGACGGTCTCATCTCGCTGTCGACTCCGGTACCACCGCGACGGCGCTCCTGAGCCTGCTCGTCGACAAGCCGGTGACTATCTACACCACCAACGGCTATGCATGTCGGTTTACGGGCGAGCTTGCTGCTAAGGTGGTGGTAATTGGCGGCGACTTCAACCCCGTTACCAGCTCGCTCACCGGTCCTATGGTTGAGAGCGCGCTGCGCGAGCTGTACTTTGACCGGGCGTTTATAGGTGTCAACGCGGTGGACGAGGACCGCGGTATCATGACGCCAGGTTATCCCGAGGCTATCAAAAAACGTATCGTGATGCAGAATTCCCAGGCGAGTTACGTACTCGCCGATAGCTCCAAGTTCCACGTGTTTTCAAATGTAAAGGTGTGCGACCTGGAGGGCTTTACTGTTATTTCCGACAGGCGCGACTCCAAAATCGGCGAACGCGTCAAAATGATCACGGCCTAGGACACTGGGGCATCGCATCTTGCCCTCAAGCCGTTGCCCACGTAACGAAGCGTGGGGCAAACGTGCGCCCCATTCCTGATTTGGGGACTAGCTTAGTTCGTCGGCTATTTGGTGCTCGTAGAAGGCTTCTACTACGGCGTTAAAGTCGCGGGCGAAGTCTTCCATGGTTCCACGCCAGGTGGCTCGGTCGGGCTTTCCTTGGCCCACATAGGCGGTTTGAATGCCGCAGGCGGGGCTGGGGAAATCGCGCTTGGGATCGTTGCCCACCATAAGGACCTCGTGCGGCTCGAGCCCCATGACCTGCAGCTGCTCTAGATAATATGTGGCATCGGGCTTGCAGCGCGTGGCGTTGCCCATGTGCGTTACGAGCTCGAAGGGCGCGTCGGCCAGCTCGCCCCAGCCCATGCGGCACTCGATGGCCCCTTGGGGAAAGCTGGGGTTGGTGAAGAGCGCGCAGCGCAGCCCCGCGTCCTGTACGGCTTGAAGCGCGGCGTGCGCACCCGGCATGGCTTTTGCGTTGATCATGTCATCGTTCTTGTACGGCAGAACTTCGTGATCGTAGTAGGTAAACGCCTCGTAGATAAGTGGGTCCGAGAGGCAAATGCCGCACCGGCGCTCGACCTCGGTCTGGTAAAACTCAAGATTGGTGCGATTGTCCGTGCTGCTGCGGCGATTGGCGTTGAGGTCGACCAGGATGGTGCCGAGGCGCGCCATCGTGCCCCCGCGGCTGCGACGTCCGATATCCGCGAGCATCGACGAGACATCCTTAAAATAGCGAAGGATGAACGCGTTGAGGTTGATGCTAAGAAGCGTCTCGTCCATATCGAAAACGACTGCTTTGAGCACGCGGGCACCTTTCTCGAAAAATCGTTCCAGAATCGTATGTCTGGGATACTTTACCCCAAAGCAGTGTGCCTAGCTGCTCATCGTCAACTTGTGGAGACAGTCGTTCACAAGATTGCGAAAAAGTCTCCATACGAGTAAAAAATCGCAGTTCACGCTTGAAATCGAAGCGATTTCCCCGTAATCTATACGGACGTGATTGCATAAGCGTCACATCAGTATCTGTCGGCTCCCGAGTGTTCCTAAACGTTGTGTGCTTGTCGCACCCATCTGTAGGTCCTAGCAATCGGGGCCCCGTAGTTCGAAAGGGGTCCACCTTTGAGTGAGATTCAGAACTCGTCCATTTTCTCTCTTGACGATGTCAACGAGGAGGAGATGAACAACCTCATCGACGGTACGATTACCGACTTTGATGAGGGCGATCTCGTTAACGGCACTGTCGTTAAGATCGAGCATGACGAGGTGCTCGTTGACATCGGATTCAAGTCCGAGGGCGTTATCCCGGTCCGCGAGCTGTCCATCCGCAAGGACGCTAACCCTGCAGACATCGTTGCACTCGGTGATCCCATCGAGGCCCTGGTTCTCCAGAAGGAGGACAAGGACGGTCGTCTGGTCCTGTCCAAGAAGCGTGCCGAGTACGAGCGTGCTTGGAACCGCATCGAGGAGAAGTTCAACTCCGGCGAGAACGTCGAGGGCGAGGTTATCGAGGTTGTCAAGGGCGGCCTGATCCTCGACATCGGCCTGCGCGGCTTCCTGCCCGCTTCCCTCGTCGACCTCCGTCGCGTCAAGGACCTCACCTCCTACATGGGCACCCGCATCGAGGCCCGCGTCATCGAGATGGACCGCAACCGCAACAACGTCGTCCTCTCCCGTCGCGTCGTGCTCGAGGAGTCCCGTAAGGCCGAGCGCTCCGAGATCCTGTCCAAGCTCAAGTCTGGCATGCGTCTCCAGGGCACCGTTTCCTCCATCGTCGACTTCGGCGCCTTCGTCGACCTCGGCGGTATCGACGGCCTCATCCACATCTCCGAGCTCTCCTGGAACCACGTCAACCATCCTTCCGAGGTTGTCAAGGTCGGCCAGGAGGTCGAGGTCGAGGTTCTCGACGTCGATCTCAACCGCGAGCGCATCTCCCTGGGTCTCAAGCAGACTACCGAGGATCCGTGGCGTGCACTGGTCAAGAAGTACCCCGTCGGCGCTATCGTCGAGGGCACTGTGACCAAGCTTGTCCCGTTCGGCGCTTTCGTCGACCTGGGCGAGGGCATCGAGGGCCTGGTGCACATCTCCGAGATGGCCAACAAGCACGTCGATCAGCCTTCTCAGGTCACCCACGTGGGCGACAAGGTTCAGGTCAAGGTCATGGAGATCGACCTCGACCGTCGTCGTATCTCCCTGTCCATGAAGTCTGCTGCTGAGACTCTGGGCGTCGAGATCGAGGTTACCCCGCTTCCTTCCGAGAAGAAGGACGAGGAGACCGACGCCGAGTAAATCGGTTTGACTATCACTTGTTTTAAGGGACCCGTCCGTAATGGACGGGTCCCTTTTTGCATTTGGTGCTGAGGCGCGCGATGCTATCCGTGCGCAATGCTGCCCGGGTTGTCTGTTTGCTATTGGGTTGTCGGTGCATGAAAAATGCCGACATCCCGCCTCGGGGAGGAGGCGGGAACGCACCGAGTAGACGGAGGGGTGCGGAGCGCGGTCGCGTCTCGACTGACGACGTTGCCCATCGACAGGACCATTGTAACGCATGGCGGTTCTTGGTTTATCGTGTCGAGCGTTTGCGTTGTGCCATTGCCTGCGGCAACGGTGTGTTACACTCTTGCACTGCTGAGTGGGCCAGACGGTCGCGCGATGTGCTGCTTGCAGTACGCGTGAGGAAAGTCCGGGCTCCAGAGGGCGGGATGCCGGCTAACGGCCGGGCGGAGTGATCCGACGGAAAGCGCCGCAGAAAAGAAGACTCCCACCTGCGCCGCAAGGCGTAAAGGGAAAAGCTGAAACGGTGGTGTAAGAGACCACCAGCGTCGTGGCAACACGGCGGCTTGGCAAGCCCCATCCGGAGCAAGCGCGAATAGGAACGCTATGGGCCGGCCCGGTCCGCGTTCGGGTAGCGTGCGTGGAGCTGCATGGTAACGTGCAGACAAGATAAATGACCGTTCACGACAGAACCCGGCTTATCGGCCCACTCAGCACTTTGTTGACGCTGCGAACCCGTCAGCGCGGCAATCTGCCTTTCAAGCCTTCGGGCATGACCATAAGGTCAATGCCCTTGTCTTTCAAGGCACCTTGCTCGCGCTGACGGGTTCTCGCTGTTGGTGACGGTATCATTGGCGTTTCCGTTCTTGTTGGCGAGGTCAACGGTGCTGTCTTTACCGTATTATTGAGGCTGTTTGTTGCTGCGCTTTATTTTGTTGAGGGGCTTTGTTGGACAGCTATTTTACTCTGCAATCGAATATTGAGGCTTCGGGCGAGTTTGTGGACCGCAAGAGTCGGTTTATTGCTCAGCTGGTCCATATTGAGTCCGAGGATGAGGCGAATGCCTTTATCGAGATGGTTCGCAAGCGTCATTATGACGCTCGGCATAATGTTCCCGCGTGGATTTTGGTCGATGGACGCGAGCGCCAGAGCGATGATGGTGAGCCGAGCCGCACGAGCGGTATGCCGACGCTCGAGGTGCTGCGTGGCGCGGGGCTCAAAAATGTTTGCTGCGTAGTGACGCGCTATTTTGGTGGCACGCTGTTGGGGCCTGGTGGCTTGGTGCGCGCCTATACCGCGGCGACGCAGGCGGCGGTGGCCGCGGCTCAGGAGGCCGGGCAGATCGTCGAGATGACAAGCGTCGTGCCGGTTGACGTGTATGTGGCCTATCCACAGTATGAGCAGGTGCTTCGCTTGGCGCAGGATTTGGGTGCCAAGGTTTCGGATACCGATTACGCGGATACCGTTACACTTCACTTGGTGTTTAAGGCGGGGGAGCAGGAGCCATTTTGCGCCAAGATGCGCGAGCTTATGGCGGGACGCGAGGAGATCGAGGTCGGCGCTCCCGAATTTGCCGAGTTCTGACGGCGACGGCCGGCGTGCTTTTGGATGGATCCCAAGCGCGCCGGCCGTCGTTTTTCTGTGCTGCCGTTTACTCGGCGAGCTGCTTTAGTACATCACAGGCGATTTCGACGGCATCGTCGATGCAGCCGGGGCAGCTGCGAAGCGGACCCTTGTCCGATCCGATGCCCTTGAGCGTGCCGCAGACGGTCGTCGTGTTCTTCTCGCCAAAACGCTTGGCGATTTCGCGCGACAGCTTGTAGGTCTGGCCCTTGGTCTTGGGGTTTTCCATGCCGTCGCTCATCACGAAGCCCATGATGGCCACGGCGCCCGAGATGGCGCCGCAGGTTTCGGTCATGCCGCCCATGCCGGCACCAAAGCCCTCGGTGAGGGTAAAGGCGATCTGGGGGTCGAGTCCGACGGCAGGCGCGAGGGTGCAGGCGACGGCCTGGGCGCAGTTAAAGCCGCGGGCGTGGTATTCGGCAGCCTGAGCCTGACAGGCGTTGATGTCGAGCTGGGCCGTATCGATTTGCTTCATCGTTGTCTCCTTGGTTACGGTGTACTCGCCTATGGTACCCGTGACGGTGCATGTAATCATCGAGAGCTTCATGTATGCCTCATTTTTATCTATCGAGCAAATGCCCAAGGCTTGAGATAAATACCCCTGATCAATTTGTCCCTTAACCTACCTTGGGGATGGGTTGTGAGGGGTGCGGGCTAGCGGTATCGTGAACCGGATAAAACGTAACCCAGGCAAGGGAGCTAGATATGAGCGAGCAGACCATCGGTACTACATGTGTTCAGGGCGGCTATCACCCGGGAGATGCCGAGCCGCGCCAGGTGCCCATTTACCAGTCCACCACGTGGAAATACGACACGTCGGAGCACATGGGCAAGCTGTTTGACCTGGAGGAGTCTGGTTACTTCTACAGCCGTCTGCAGAACCCCACGTGCGATCTGGTTGCCGCCAAGATCTGCGAGATGGAGGGCGGCACCGCTGCGATGCTCACGAGCTCGGGCATGGCTGCGAACTTCCTCGCGATCTTTAACGTGGCCGGTGCCGGCGATCACGTGGTCGCGAGCTCTGCCATCTATGGCGGTACCTATAACCTGCTCGCCCATACTATGGAGCGCATGGGTCTGACCTGCACGTTCGTTGCCCCCGACTGCACCGATGAGGAGCTCGAGGCAGCCTTTGAGCCCAATACCAAGCTCGTCTTTGGCGAGACGATCGCCAACCCCGCCCTTGCCGTGCTCGATATTGAGCGCTTTGCCAAGGCCGCACATGACCACGGTGTGCCGCTGATGGTCGACAACACCTTCCCGACGCCCGTGATGTGCCGTCCCTTTGAGTGGGGCGCCGACATCGTTACGCACTCCACCACCAAGTACATGGATGGACATGCTGCCTACCTGGGTGGCGTGATTGTCGATCACGGCCAGTTTGACTGGATGGCCCATGCGGACAAGTTCCCGGGTCTCACCACGCCCGATGAGAGCTACCACGGCGTGACCTATGCCGAGAAGTTTGGTCGCGAGGGTGCCTTCATTACCAAGGCAACCGCTCAGCTCATGCGCGACCTCGGCCCCATGCAGAACCCGCAGGCGGCGTTCTTCCTGAACAGCTCGCTCGAGAGCCTGCATGTGCGCATGCCGCGTCATTGCGAGAACGGCCTTGCCGTTGCCAAGTTCCTGCAGAGCCATCCCAAGGTGCGCTTCGTGAGCTATCCGGGCCTGGAGGGCGATAAGTACTACGACATGGCTCAGAAGTACATGCCCAACGGTACCTGCGGTGTTGTGAGCTTTGGCTTTAACGGTGGTCGCGCGGCGGCCGAGACCTTTATGAAGAGCCTTAAGCTCGCCCAGATCGCCACGCACGTGGCCGATGCGCGTACCTGCTGCTTGCATCCCGCTAATGCCACGCATCGCCAGATGAACGATGAGGAGCTCATCGCCTGTGGCATTTCTGCCGACATGGTGCGCCTGTCGTGCGGCCTCGAGGATACGGCCGATCTGATTGCCGACCTTGAGCAGGCGCTCGAGCAGTGCTAGGCTAGCGTTCGTGCGAGGCGCCGATGCTGGCAGAAAGCTTCGGCGACCTTTCGTTCCGATTCCGTAGGCGGGACCCCAATTGCGGCTGTTTGCATGCGATTGGGGCCCCGTTTTTTTGCGTTGGGCCACTCGAAAGGATGGATATGGAGAAAACTGCAGAGCAGCTGCGCCGCGAGCACATTGCCCTAGAGGGCGACACCCATGGCAAGAACAAGTGGGCGATTCTGTTTACCGTGCTCATCATGACGTTTATGGTGTGTCTGGATTCGACCGTCGTGACCGTGGCGCTGCCCGTGATGCAAAAGGAGCTGGGCGTGGGCCTCGATCGCATTCAGCTGGTAAGCTCGGTGTATCTGCTTGCGACATGCGTGGCTATGTTGCCGTTTGGCCGTCTGGGCGACGTGCGCGGCAAGGTGGGCGTATTTCAGCTGGGCGTAATCGTCTTTACGGTCGGCTCGTTGCTGTGCGGCCTTTCGGGTTCGCTCGAGGTTCTTATCTTGGCGCGCATTGTTCAGGGTGTCGGTTGCGCGGCGGCCATGGCTAACAACATGGGTATCATCACCGAGTCGTTCCCGGCGCGCGAACGAGGCCGTGCTATGGGTATTCTCGCGACCTTTGTGGCCCTCGGCATGATGTGTGGCCCCGTGCTCGGTGGCATGCTGGTGGCAAGCTTTCCCTGGGAGAGCATCTTCCTCATCAACCTGCCTATTGGCGTCATCTCGTTTATCGTGGGGCTCTACACGCTGCCGCATGTTAAGCCGGAGGCCGGCGAGCGCCCCATGTCCCTGATCGAGGCCGCTCATCGCTGCTTTGCAAATTCGGCCTTCACCATCAACCTTGTCTGCATGCTCATCGTCTTCGTTGGCATTGGCGCATCCGAGTTTATCCTGCCGTTCTATTTTCAGGACGCCCACGGCTTTGGTTCCGACATTTCCGGACTGCTCTTTTTGGCGCTGCCGATGGTGAATGCCTTTATCGGGCCGCTTTCGGGCACGGTTTCGGATCGTGTTGGCTGCGAGGGCCCCACGGCAGTCGGCCTGGGCGTGTACGTGTGCGGGCTCTTTGCGGTAAGTATGCTCGACGAGCGCTCTTCCATCCCTGTGATTGTGTGCTGTGCCGCGTTTATGTCGTGCGGTACGTCGATTTTCCAGAGCCCCAACAACTCGCTGTATATGGGCTCGGCTCCGCGCGAAGCGCTCGGCTTTGCGGGCAGCCTGGGTAGTTTGGCGCGCTACGCCGGCATGGCGCTCGGCATTACGGCGGCGTCGCATATCCTGTATGGGCAGATGAGCGTGGCAATGGGCGAGGCCGTGACCAGTTTTGTTACAGGTCGTCCGGACGTATTCCTATTCGGCTTTCGCTCGGTGTTCTACGTACTCATGGCTGTGGCCGCCGTGGGCTTTGCGCTTGCCATGGTGCGTTTGGTGAAGATGCGCGCCCGCCATTAGCATGTTGGGAGGCTGTCTGCCACGATTCGCGCCGTCCCAAAAAGACTGGTTTGTGGTGCGATGTGGCTTGTGGGCCGGGCGGGGGTCGGTCCGTGGTAGACTATCGAACAACGTTTATTAATCGCGCGGTATCGTTGCCGCGAGAAGGGGTTGCGCCATGCAGGAGCTTGAGGATCGTATTCGCCATGACGGCATCGTAAAGGCCGGTAACGTCCTTAAGGTTGATGCCTTCCTCAACCACCAGTGCGACGTTGAACTGTTCGACCACATGGGTGCCGAGTGGGCCCGTCTGTTCGAGGGTGTCGAGATCAACAAGATCCTGACCATCGAGGCTTCGGGTATTGGTATGGCCTGCATCGCGGCTCAGCATTTTGGCGGCGTCCCGGTGGTCTTTGCCAAGAAGGCACAGTCCATCAACCTCGACGGCGAGCAGTATGCCACGACCATTTACTCCTTTACCAAGCAGAAGGAGTACCCGGTTATCGTGGGTAAGCGCTTCCTGTCCGAGGGCGACAAGGTCCTGATTATCGACGACTTTTTGGCCAACGGTTGCGCGCTCGAGGGTCTTATCAAGATCTGCGAGGCTGCGGGCGCCGAGGTTGCCGGTATCGGCATTGCCGTGGAGAAGGGCTTCCAGGGCGGCGGCGATAAGCTCCGCGAGCGCGGCTTCCGCGTTGAGAGCCTGGCTCGTATCGCCGAAATGGACTGCGAGAACGGCGAGATCACGTTCGCCTAGGCGCGCAACACAAGCGATTGGTATGCGATGTGACAAAGGGACTGTCCCTTTGTCACATTTTTTTGTATGAGGTGAGGTGTTGTTATGGATGAGAGCAAGATGGGATGGCGCGAGTATGCGCGCTATGCCGAGATGCCGGTCGAGGAGCTGGCACGCGATTGCGAGGTGCAGGTGTTTCGCGCGACGGGTCCGGGCGGACAGGGCGTGAACACGACGGACTCGGCGGTGCGCATGAAGCATGGGCCCACGGGGATTGTCGTGACGGCGCGTGAGAGCCGCAGTCAGTTTCAGAATCGCAGCTGCTGTCTGCGTAAGCTGAGGGCAGAGCTTGAGCGTCGCGGGCGTCCACCGCGCCGTCGTGTCAAGACCAAAGTGCCACAACGATCGCGCCAGCGCAGGCTCAACGACAAGCACTTCAACGCGATTAAAAAGGCCAACCGTCGCAAGCCGGGCGGGGAGGAATGATCTTCTCAATACGTTGCGGTGAAATAGGGACTGTTTATGCAGCTAAAGCCGCAAAACAGTCCCTATTTCACCGCAACTTAGGTGGGGTTAGCGGGTTGGGTGCCAGACCTCGAGAACGGCGGGAAGGATGTCCATCTCGATGCGCGAGGCGACGATGGGCTCGCCGTCGGCCTGAATGGGGTAGTCGGGCTCCTCAAAGGTAAGCTCGGCATGACGGCAACGACGCATGCGAACCGGCGGCAGCTTGGTATGGTGGCCGTCCTTTGCCGAAAGGAACATAGGCAGGGCGACCGCACGGGGGACGGGGCCGCAGGCGTAGCAAACGTCGAGGATGCCGTCGCACGGGTTGGCGTCGGGACAGATGCGATAGCCCGAACCATAGGTGGGGCCCAGCTGAATCGCCATGATAATCGCGCGCACGCGCTCGGCTGGCGCGCCATCAAAGCTAATGGTCATGGGGTAGTTGCGGTAGCGCAGACCAAACTGCTCAAGTCCCGAGAGGGTGTAGAGCGGAGCGCCCGTCAAGCCGGTCTTTTTTCGCAGCTCGGTGGTGCCCAGGCCGATGGCGGCATCGATGCCGACCGAAAGCGTTTGGTCGTAGTACTCAACGGTAGCCTCGCCGCTGCCGTTTGCGGGGTTCCATGAGCGAATGCGTCCGATATCCTGGTGCTGCAGCTCACAGGTGAGTAGCGCGCCAAAATCCTTGCCGGAGAAATCGTCGATGCCGAGCGTTTGGGCAAAATCGTTGCCGGAGCCCACGGGCAGGACGGCAAGGGCGGGGCGGGTGCCCTCCTCTTGCGTCATAAGCCCGTTGACGACCTCGTGAATCACGCCGTCGCCGCCAAGGGCGATAACGGTGCGATAGCCCTGAGCCTGTGCGGCCAGCTCCTTGGCGTGTCCCATGCGCTCGGTTAGCACCAGGTCAAACTGGGATGCGCGCGCGGTCATATCCAAAAATCGTTGCAGGCGCTCGGCAACTTCGCGCGCCGCACCCGACTGGGCGGCTGGGTTGGCGATGATGAGCGTGCGGGCAAAATCAGTTGCATGCATGGGGCGACTCCCGGCGTATGACGTGACGGTGCGGTCGCGCTCAGGTCGAATTGCCCCCGATTGTGGCTGCACGGCGAATACTTACGTCTACTCTATCAGGTCGTTGTGGCGCTCGATAGCATCCGCTACCGTACCGCCCTCATCCACAATAAGCGAACGGCGCTTGGGTGAGATGATGCGCTGGGCGGGGTACACGCCGCGGTGTCCGCCGGTTAGGTAGCTGATAAAGGCCACGATGACAAAGAACCCGGCGGCCGTGCCGTGGAACAGATCGATGGCCATCATACAGGTGGTGATGGGTACGTTAAGGCCGGCGCAGAACACGCCGAGCATGCCCAGCGCCGCCAGAAAGCTGGGGTCGATTCCGACGAGGCAACCGATCCAACCGCCGAGCGCCGCACCGATGCCAAACAGGGGTGTGACCTCGCCTCCTTGGAAGCCGGCGCCCAGGGTGAGCGCCGTCACCACGAGCTTGATGGCTGCGTCGGCAAGGGTCGTGTTACCGGCGAACCCGGCGCCCGAGAGCCAGGTGGCAAGGCCGGCATACTTCCAGGCGTCGAGCATCGCGTAGGCCGCGAGCACCACGAGCGCGCCCACGAGTGCGCGAGCAATATAGTTGGTGATAAAGCGGCCGTACAGGCTCTTGACGGTACGAACCGACCAGGCAAAGAGACGTGCGGTGAGACCAAAGATGATGGCGCTGATGACTACGATGACGACCGTTGTGGGCGTCATAGCGGGAACGCTGGCGATGACATTCGCTTCGTACTCGGTACCCAGGGCAAGTGATGTAAAGTAGCCGGTAAACGAGGCGACCAGGCAGTAGATACCTGCGGTGTAGTCGATCTTGCCGATAAAGCACATTTCCATGCCAAAGAAAGCTCCGGCAAGGGGCGAACCGAATACGGCGCCAAAGGCCGACGAGATGCCGGCGAGCATGAGGTCGTGGTGGTCATGCTTTTTGAGGTGGGCGAGGCTCGAGATGTTACTGGCGATGGTGCCGCCAATCTGCACCGCAGCCCCCTCGCGACCGGCCGATCCGCCCGTTAGGTGCGTGAGCGTGGAGCAGACGAAGGTGAGGACGGCCATGCGCATATGGATAAGGCGTGTGCCCAGGGCGGAGTCGATGACCAGGTTGTTACCTCGTTTGGCGGCAAGGCCATGGTTTTTGTACACCCATGCGGTGGCAACGCCCACAACGGGAAGCAACACGTAAATCCACACGTGGTGCTCGCGATAATCGGTCGCGATATTCAGCGAGGCCAAAAATGCCCAAGCGGCAACACCCATGGCGAGCGAGACGATGACGACGAGCGCGAGCAGTTTGGCGCTTGCAAACAGGTTGCGGGCGTTGCGGCGTGTGTCGGCGGCCAAGAGCTGCTCGGAGCGGGTGAGTTGACGCCTGCCGGCCATGATGACGTCGCTAAGGGAGAAAAAGCCGCCATCGTCGAGCGGCTGGGAATGATCTTGCGCTTCGTTTGCGCTTTCGGGTTTGTTGTTATGAGCCATATATTCCTCTTTTAGGTTGCAACGCAAGCATTATAAAACGCGGCAAGCGCGACGAGCCGGTGGGTTGGTTTCCATTCTGTTTCGCGGCTTGCGGCCGACAGGTGTATTTGCGGGTACAGGCCAAATCGCGGTCGCGCGTCGGGGGATTATACTGAGACAAGCATAAAGAATCGGCGCTCCTGTTGTGCGCCGTGGCATTAAGAGGTGCATATGGCAGAGAAACTCATTCCGCTGGAGGACGCGCAGTCGATTGTTCTGTCGCACGTTGCTCCGACCGATCTCGTCGAGATTCCCGTGTGGCAGGCGGCTGGTTTTCCCTTGGCTGAGGACGCGGTGGCCGATATCGACATCTCGCCGTTTGCCAACAGCGCCATGGACGGGTATGCCGTGCGTGCAGCCGATCTTGCTGCGGCCACCGCTGACACTCCGGTGACGCTCTCCGTCGTAGGACACGAGGCCGCGGGCCATGTGTTTGAGGGCACAATCGACGCGGGCGAGACAGTCCGCATCATGACGGGCGCGCCGGTACCCGAAGGTGCCGATGCCGTGGTGAAGTACGAGATCGTCGAGGTGCTCGATGGCGACGGCAACGAGGGCTCCCGTGTGAGGTTCTCGGCGCCGGCAAAGGTGGGGGAGAACGTTCGCTCTGCTGCCGAGGAGGCCCATGCCGGCGATGTTGTGATGCACGCCGGCGAGGTCGTGGCTCCGGCGGGCGCGGGTCTGCTGGCAAGCGCCGGATACGCGAGCGTGAAGGTGCACGCTGCCCCGCGTGTGGGCATCATCTCGCTGGGCACGGAACTGGTCGCACCGAGCACCGTGCCGGCGCGCGGGCAGATTCGCGACTCAAACTCCTCGGCACTGATGGCCGAGGCACTCGATGCCGGCGCCGAGCCCGTGTTCTACGGCATCGCGCCCGACGATGAGCAGGCGATTGCCGAGCTGGTGCATCGCGCTGTGCGGGAGTGCGATTTTGTCATTACGAGTGGCGGTGCCTCGGCGGGCGACTACGACTATGTGACGGCGCTCGTCCGGCGCGAGGGCGAGGTGTTCTTCGATCGCATCTCGATGCGTCCGGGCAAGGCCATCACGTTTGGCTTGCTCGGGGGTAAGCCGTATTTGGGGCTTTCGGGCAATCCGGCCGCAGCGTACGTGGGCTTTGAGATGCTCGCGCGTCCGGCGATTCGCAAGATGCGCGGCTTTGCCGAGGGTGCGCGTCCCGTGCAGCAGGCGACGCTCACGCACGGCGTGAAAAAGCGCCAGGACCGACGCTTCTTCGATCGCGCCACGGTTTCGCACGACCCCGAGACCGGTGAGCTGTTGGTGACCGAGGCCAAGACGCAGAATTCGGCGCTGCTCGGCACGATGCAGCGGGCCAACTGCCTGCTGCGTATTGACGAAGGACCGTGCGACCTCAAGGCGGGCGACGTCGTGGATGTCGTGCGTGTCGACCTGCCCGAGGGAACGGTGTTGTAGGAGGAAGACTATGGAGTTGAAGATATCGATCGTGACGTGCTCGGACACGCGCGATCTTGCGCAGGACGAGGCCGGAGCCGCACTCGAGGAGCTTATCGAAGCGCAGGGCTGGACGGTCGCCTCACATGTGGTCGTGCGCGACGACGTCAGCGAGATTGGTGATGCCATTGTGGAAGCCGCCGATGAGTGTCACGCCAATGTCGTGCTCACCTGCGGCGGCACGGGTCTTTCGATGCGCGATGTAACGCCCGAGGCGACGCGTTCCGTCTGCGACCGCGATGTGCCGGGTATTGCCGAGGCAATTCGTGCCTACTCCATGACCAAGACGCGCCGCGCCATGCTCTCGCGCGCTATTTGCATGCAACGAGGTCATACACTTGTCGTAAACTTTCCCGGTTCTACGAAGGCCGCCCGCGAAAGCTGGGAGGCCATAGCAGACCAGCTGGAGCATGCGGCTCAGATGACAGCGGGCGGCGGACATACCAAATAAGCGCGCTACCTGCGGCGGAGCGACCTTACGGGCTGCTCCGCCTTTTTTATGCAGCGACAGTGCGGCCATCTCGGGGTTATCGGTGAAAGAAGCTTATTAGACGAGAAATTATTATCACAAACATTATTCGCGCAGAAGTATAATCTAGTAACAGAATAAAGCCTGCGGCGGGGTGCCCGGGCGTCGCGTTCGAAAGGGTTGAACATGTTCGATATGGTTTCTCGCCGCGGTTTCGTCTCGCTTTCTGCTGCCGCTGCCGCCGGCCTTGGCCTTGCCGGCTGCTCGGGCAACAAGACGTCCGAGCCGGCCGGATCCGATGCCGGTTCTGCTAAGGCATCTTCCAAGAAGGTTGTCGAGCTGCAGGTCTTTGCTGCCAACTCGCTCGAGAAGGCTCTGCCCGAGGTTCAGGAGCTCTACACCGACCAGACCGGTACCACGTTTGCCGACACGCAGTTTAAGGCGTCCGGCGACCTTGTCGAGCAAATGCGCGCCGGTGCCGCTGTCGACGTGCTTATCACGGCCTCCAAGGGCACCATGGATGACGCCGAGGCCGCCGAGCTCGTCGACGCCGACACCCGTGAGGATATGTTCGTCAACGACCTCGTGATCATCCGCGCCGAGGGCTCTGACTCCAAGGTCGAGGCCATCGCCGACGTCGCGAATCTGGACGGCAAGATCGCCATTGGCGACGCCAAGACCGTCCCCGCCGGCAAGTACGCCAACCAGGCCCTGGCTTCCGTGGGCCTCTACACCGGCACCGAGGGCGACGACGGCGAGTATGCTCCCGAGATCGCCGACAAGGTCGCACTGGCCGATAAGGTGGGCACCGCCGCCGCTTATGTGTCCACAGGCGACTGCGTGGCCGGTTTTGTCTACAGCTCCGACATCTTCCGCTACGACGGCATCGAGGAGGCCTTCGTGTGCCCCGAGGATTCGCACAAGCCCATCGTGTACCCGGGCGCCGTTGCCGAAAGCTCCGAGCATGCCGACGAGGCCAAGGCGTTTATCGACTTTTGCCTGTCCAACAAGAAGGTTCAGAAGATTTGGGCTAAGTACGGCTTTGAGCTTTCCGCGTAGTGCGGCTTGGCGCGATAATTCCATCGTTTTGTGTTTCACTCCGTCCTTGTATTCGCTTGGAGCTTTTCGTGCTTAATAGATTCCGCATGCTTGTCGCCTGCGCTTTGACCTTCGCGCTTTGTTGGGTGCCGGGATTTGCGTTTGCTGGGAACGCTGAGGACGGGGCCCAGGTTGCTGCGACCGCTCATGGGCTTTCCTATGGGATCGAGGGTTTTGAGCGGTTGGCCAAGGGGACCGCTCGTGACATGGAGGGCCAGCCTGAGGGCTACCGGTTTCCCGTTGACGAGGACGTGGACCTTGTAGCGGCGCTCGCTGCCGACCGCGTTGTGGTGTGGATATCGCCCAAGGCGGTCGAGAAGTATGGATTGGATCCGCAGGATAACGAGTCCGTATCGGGTCTCAAGGCCCTCGTCTGTGAGCTCGACAGCGCAAACTGCATGGGAGGCGCGCAGCTAGGGGACGTGGATCTCCCTTGGTATGTCACGGCGGAAACAACGTTTGATGCCGGCGGGTATACCTATGGCTTTGACGAGCGCGGTGCGGATGGGGACCGCTATGTGGTGATTGCATCAGCCTCGGGTGATGCCAAGGGCGGCGCGCGTTGGCTTGATAGCGCTCAAATGGTAGAGGCATCGTCTGTCGTGTTGCGGGATGAGCAGGGCCCCTTGGCCTCTCTGGCCTCCTTATTGGGCGGCATCGACTATCGCCCGTTTTGGGTGTCCATAAAAACGAGCGGCCTTGCCCTGGTGATCGCGTTTGCGCTGGGCCTGTTTGCCGCGTGGAAGACCATGGGTACCACGAGCCGCGTGAAGGGCTTGCTCGATTCGGTCTTTACCATCCCTATGGTGCTGCCGCCCACGGTCTGCGGCTTTTTGCTCCTCATGCTGTTTGGCCGCTCGACCGGGGTGGGCCAGTGGCTGATCGCACACGGCATCTCGATCGTCTTTACCTGGCCCGCGGCGGTCATTTCGGCCGTCGTTGTGTCGTTTCCGCTGGTCTACCGCACGGCGCTCGGAGCCTTCGAGAGCCTCGACACGCAGATGCTCGATGCGGCGCGAACCCTGGGATGGTCCGAACGTCGCATCTTTGCCAAGCTTATGATGCCGCTCGGCTGGCCCTCCATCGCCGCCGGCACGGTGCTCGCCTTCGCGCGTGCCATGGGCGAGTTTGGTTGCACCTTGTTCTTTGCGGGCAACTACGCCGGCATTACGCAGACCATTCCCATTGCGATTTACTTTGAGTGGATGGGTGGCAATACGTCGGTGGCGCTCTTTTGGGTCGTTGTCGTAATTGCGTTCAGCTTCCTGGTCATTCTGTTCATCAACATGTACACGGCGCATTCGCAAAAGTATCGCAAGCGGGGCCTTTCCCGTGCGGAGCGCAAGCGGATCAAAGATCTTGCCGGACAGGGCGATTCGCTCGACCCGGCGGGCGGCGATGCCTTGCGTATCGATCGCGAGGCGCTGGCCGAGCTCATGCGCGATGATGCCGCTTTGCAGGGAGGTCGATAGGCCATGTCGCTCGTTCTGGATATCAAAAAGCGCTATCCCGGGTTTGTGCTCGACATGCAGCTTGAGGCCGGCGAGGAGCGCGTGGCCCTGCTCGGTGCCTCGGGTTGCGGCAAGAGCTGTACGCTGCGCTGCATCGCCGGCGTGGAGACGCCCGACGAGGGTAAGATCGTTGTCAACGGCGTGACCTTTTTTGACTCGGCGGCGGGCATCAACCTGTCGCCCCAGGAGCGAAAATGCGCCCTGCTGTTCCAAAACTATCAGCTGTTTCCCAACATGACGGTGGCCGATAACGTATGTGCCGGTGTAAAGGATGCGGGCGACGCCGCCGCGCGCAAAAAGCTCGCCGAGCGCTATCTGGGCATTTTCGGTCTGGCCGATTTTGCCGACCGATATCCCGCGCGCCTTTCGGGCGGGCAGCAGCAACGCGTGGCGCTTGCCCGTATGGTGGCGGCGCATCCGGGCATCTTTATGTTCGACGAGCCCATGAGCGCGCTCGATTCCTATCTTAAGAGCGCACTCGAGCAGAACATGCTCGACCTGTTCGACGTCTGTAACCGCACCGTGCTCTACGTGAGCCACGACATCGACGAGGCGTGCCGCCTGTGCCAGCGCATCTGCGTGATGCACGACGGGCATGTTGAGGAGACTGGCTCCGTTGAGGATGTGGTTCGCCGTCCGCAGACGCTGGCGGCGCTCCGCCTGACGGGCTGCAAGAACACAAGCCGGGCGCGCAAGATCGGCGACGAAGAAGTTGAGGCCCTCGACTGGGGCATGACCTTTAACGTGGGTCGCGAGATTCCCGATGACGTGGCGTACCTGGGTATTCGCGCAAGCTACTTCCATGTTGACAATCGCGCTGAGCGGGGCCGCAACAGCTATGACTTGCACGTGGCCCGCGTGAGTGATTCGCGCTTTGAGCGGCTGGTGTTGCTGGACGTGCCGCGCGTCGATGCGCCCACGCGTCTGCAGTGGAAGGTCAACAAGGTGGGCATGCCTGTCGACGAGCTGCCGCAAGCAGGCGAGACGCTGCGCATGCATTTCGATGCGAGTAGGATCCATTTGGTTTGTCGGTAGCGCCGGGTAATGCCGTCGGGGATATAAGTCTCGGCGGCTTTGTCTTGCCGTTCGCCGAATGGGGAATGACAAACTCTTATCAACACAGATCATTATTTATTAAACGGCGGCACACGACGCTGTCGTACGAATGTCAACGGTGTTTGCATGGTCGACGACCGTTGATATAGTTGACCTTAACTTGTAAAGGAGGGCGCGCACATGCCGCAGACGACATACATTCGCCGCGTTGCCGCGCGCGCCCTGTATATGGCTCGGAGTCGCATATGAGCAGGTATGTTCACGGCTCCGGGAGAGACGACGCACAACTAAATAATCGACTGCAAAGCAGGTTCCCCAAAATTCCGGGTTTAGGCACGGCTGGGTTTTCGCCGCCCGCCGTGCAGCAATACCGTAGCTGTCCGTATTTGGTTCGAGAGGGGAACCGTCATGGCTGAAGAATTCGATTTCCATCCGATGTGGGAGAGCCTCGGCATGAATCTTGCCGATCACGACATGCTGCTGGGCGCTGTGGGCCAGATGTACGGCGATATGTTCCTGACGCAGAACAATCGCCCCAAGTCCACGTCCTACCTGGATTTTGTCGCCACCAACATCCACAGCGGCCGTATTAAGGAGATGCTCGACAAGAAGGAGGCCGGCGAGGCCACCAAGATCGTCGGCTCATTCTGCGTGTACGTGCCCGAGGAGATCGTGCTTGCCTGCGATGGCATCCCCGTTGGCCTGTGCTCGGGTGCCGACTGGGCGACCGACAAGGTCGAGGAGCATCTGCCGCGCAACACCTGCCCGCTCATCAAGAGCTTTGCCGGCTTTAAGCTGGGCGAGGTCTGCCCCTACATTGAGTCGAGTGATCTGGTGGTGGGCGAGAACACCTGCGATGGCAAGAAGAAGGCCTACGAGTTCTTTGCCACGCAAAAGAACATGTACGTCATGGATATCCCCAACGTGCACGACGAGTCGACGCTCGTGACCTGGAAGGCCGAGGTTAAAAAGCTTGCCGCCAAGATCGAGGAAGAGTGTGGCGTCAAGATTACGCCGGAGCGCCTGAAGGCTGCCATCCACGCCGTCAACGAGAAGCGTCGCGCCCTGCAGCGTCTGGCTGCCACGCGCGCTGCCGATCCGGCGCCCATCAGCGGTCTCGACAGCCTGCTGACCGTTCAGGCCGCCTTTATGGACGACACGCCGCGTCTGACCGGAGCCATCAACGATATGGCGGCTGAGTGCGAGCGGCGTGTCGAGGCCGGCGAGGGCGTGGCGCCCAAGGGGACCAAGCGCATCCTGTACACCGGTACGCCCATGGCCGTGCCCAACTGGAAGCTGTTCAACCTCATCGAGAAGGCCGGCGGCGTTGTGGTGGGCGAGGAGTCCTGCACGGGTTCGCGCTACTACAAGGACCTGGTCGACGAGTCCGGCGAGACGGTCGACGAGATGCTCGACGCCATCGCCGAGCGCTACTTTAAGATCAACTGCGCCGTCTTTACGCCCAACGACCAGCGTATGAAGGACATTGTCCAGATGGCCAAGGACCTGCATGCCGACGGCGTCGTCGACGTGGCCTTGCAGTTCTGCACGCTCTACGAGATGGAGTCGTTTGCCGTGGAGAAGGCCGCCGAGGAGGCAGGCATTCCGTTTATGCACATCACGACCGACTACGCCGGTGAGGACGCCGGCCAGCTGCAGACGCGCATTGAAGCTTTCTTGGAAACCATTTAGGGGTATCCGTCCCGGCGGCTTCCCCAGGCACCCGATCTTGCCGTTCAAACCATCGTTTGCGTACCAAAGTACGCGGCGCTTCTCTTTCACGGCAACCTCGGGCACCTGGGAAAGCCGTTTCCTTGGTTGGTCAAAAGGTTTGTTAAGGAGTTATATGTCGGAAAATATGGAGCAGCCGTTGCCATCCACGTTTGAGGAGTTCAACGAGCAGCGCAAGGCGGCGTTTATTCGCGTTAAGGATTACAAGCAGGCGGGCAATCGCCTGGTCGGCTTTTTGTGCAGCTATACGCCGCTCGAGATTATCGATGCAGCGGGCGCCTCGAGCGTGGCGCTGTGCGGCACGTCCGACGAGGTGATTCCCGAGGCCGAGAAGGTGCTGCCGGCTAACCTCTGCCCGCTCATCAAGTCGACGTACGGCTTTGCCTACTCGCAAAAGTGCCCGTTTACGTACTTTAGCGACATGATCATCGGCGAGACCACCTGCGACGGCAAGAAGAAGATGTATGAGTTACTCAACGAGCTCAAGCGCACGCACATTCTGCACCTGCCGCAGGGTCGCGATCGCGCCTACGAGCGTGAAGGCTGGTACGAGGAGTGCCGCCTGCTCAAAGAGGAGCTCGAGAACTTCTACGGCATTACGATTACCGACGATGACCTGCGCGCTGCCGTCCGTCGTCGCAACCGCTTGCGTGCGGCCCAGCTCGAGATGTTTGCGCTGCAGGCCAACCAGCCGGCGGCCATGAGCGGCGTCGACCTGATGAGCACCATGTTTGCCGGCACGTTCAGCTTTGATATCGAGGCCTATACGCAGCAGCTGGAGCAAAAGGTTGCCAAGCTGCGCGAGGCCTACGACGCGGGCGAGCGCCCGGTTGCGGCGGATGCCAAGCGCATTCTGATCACCGGTTGCCCGGTGGGCGGTGTGATCAACAAGATAGGTCGCACCATCGAGTCCAACGGCGGCGTGGTCGTGTGCATGGACGACTGCTCGGGCGAGCGCACGGCGGCCATGATGATCGATCCGGAGGCTCCCGACATCCTGCGCGCCATCGCCGACCGCTACCTGGATATCAACTGCTCGGTCATGACGTCCAACGACGGCCGTATGGAAAACACGCTGGCCATGTGCGAGAAGTATCACGTCGATGGTGTAGTGGAGAGCGTGCTCCAGGCGTGCCACACCTTTAACGTGGAGAGTGCACGCATGCAGGAGGCCGTCGAGGGTGCGGGTATTCCGTACATGAAGATCGAGACCGGCTACAGCAACGGCGACATGGGCCAGATCGAGACGCGCATCGCCGCCTTCATCGAAACCCTCTAGCTTCCTCAGGCACCGGATCTTGCCCCTCAAACCGTCGCTTGCGTACCCAAAGTACGCTGCGCTCCTCTTTCGGGGCAATCTTCGGCACCTGAGAAACCTAGAGCTAAGGCGCCTGAACGCGCCGCTGTCTTTGATGTTTAGATTGGGAGAGAGCCATGATAGGGATCGGGATCGATATCGGGTCTACGGCGGCTAAGGCTGCTCTGGTCGATGGGGAGGGTTCGGTGGCGTGGACGTGCGTGCAGCCAACCGGGTTTTCCTCGGTCGATGCTTCCGAGCGGCTGCGCGAGGCACTGGCAGCGGCTGGCTACGACGTGGCTGCCGACGACGTGCGCGTGATCGCGACCGGCTACGGCCGTGTCGCCGTGCCCTATGCGCACAAGGTCGTGACCGAGATCACCTGCCACGGCACCGGTGCCGTGCGCCTGTTTGGCGATCACGGCACGGTGATTGACGTGGGCGGCCAGGACACCAAGGTCATTCAGCTTAAAAGTGGCCGCGTGGCCAAGTTCGCCATGAACGACAAGTGCGCTGCCGGTACGGGGCGCTTTTTGGAGATCATGGCCGACCGTCTGGGTATTTCCCAACAGCAGATGGCCGACCTTGCGCGTTCCGGTGAGCCCACCAAGATCAGCAGCATGTGCACGGTGTTTGCCGAAAGCGAGGTCATCAGCCTGATCGGTCGCGGTGAGCTGCGCGAGAACATTGCACGTGGCGTGATCGACAGCGTGGTCTCGCGCGTGGCGACCATGGCCGGGCAGGCCGCGGGCGCCCCGTACTACCTGACCGGTGGCCTGTGCGAGAACGCCTTCGTGGTGGAGCGGTTGGGCGAGCTGCTGGGGTCGCCGGTGACCACCTCGCCCCAGGCTCGCTTTGCCGGAGCGATTGGCGCGGCGATTCGCGCACAGGCGCTCAATTAATGCATCCGCCGCAGGCTCGCATTCATGCGTATACTGGGAGAAAATGATTGACCGATGAGAGGAGGTATCGATGGCTGACGATCAGATTAGGCTCACGTCTATGACGGCCGCGAGCGGTTGAGCCGCTAAGTTGGCTCCCGGAGCCCTCGCCCAGGTCCTGGGCGATTTGCCAAATGTGCATAACGACAACTTGCTCGTGGGGTTCGATACCTCTGACGATGCGAGCGTCTTCCGCGTAGGGGAGAACCTGGGGCTTGTGCAGTCCATCGACTTCTTTCCACCGATGGTCGACGACCCGTTTCTGTTTGGCCAGATTGCCGCGGCCAACTCGCTGTCGGACATCTACGCCATGGGCGGGCGGCCGAGCCATGCCATGAACCTACTCTGCATACCCAGTTGTCTGGGCATCGAGGTTGCCGGTCAGATTCTGGCGGGCGGCGCCGACAAGTGCGTCGAGGCGGGTTGCTCTATCGCGGGCGGCCATACCATCAACGACGACGAGCCCAAGTATGGCCTGTCTGTGAGCGGCTTTGTCGCGCTCGACCGCATGCTCGCCAACAGCGGCGCACGCGTGGGCGATGTTCTGCTGCTGACCAAGGCGATCGGCTCGGGCATTATCACCACGGCCATTAAGGGCGAGCTCATCGAGCAGGACGAGGCCGCGGCCGCGGCCATGTTTGACTCGATGCGCACCCTCAACGAGGCGCCGATTCGTCTGGCCGAGGGGCTCGAACTTCACGGCTGCACTGACATTACGGGCTTTGGTCTGATCGGGCACGCGTGTGAGATGGCCGAGGGCTCGGGCGTGCAGGTTGAGCTTGCGTCGGGGGCGGTGCCGCTCTTTGACCAGGTGCTCGATATGGCGCGTCTGGGCATTATCCCCGCGGGCTCCTACCGCAACCAGGACTTCTTTGGCCCGCGTGTGGCTGCCGACGAGGACCTGGAGCCGGGTATGCTCGACGCGCTGTACGACCCGCAGACGTCTGGTGGTTTGCTTATCGCGGCGCCCGCGGCGGATGTGGATGAGCTTGCGCGTCGCCTGGATGCCGAGGGGTGCATCGCCGCCGTTGTCGGGCGCGTGTGCGAGGCGGAGCCGGGCGGTCCTGCCGTCCGCGTTGTTCGCTAGCCCGCACGCTTATGTAACTGTTTATCGTTCTCTAGAACGGTTCTTTCGAAAGGATTTTGCTATGTCTACCAAAATTGATGTCAATGCCATGGGCGATGCCTGCCCGCTGCCCGTCGTCAAGACGCTCAAAGCCCTGAAGCAGCTTGATGGTGAGGGTGCCGTGGTGACCTCGGTCGATAACGAGACCGCCGTCAAGAACATCTCCAAGATGGCGCAGGAGAAGGGCTGCACGGCCTCGGTCGAGAAGATCTCGGACGCCGAGTGGCACGTGACTGTCGCGACCGCCGGTGCCGTGGCCGTTACGGACCCCGAGCAGGACGGTGCCGCTTTCTGCGACGCCAGCACTGGCAAGGGCAAACTCGTCATTTCCGTCTACACCGATTGCATGGGCCGTGGCGACGACGAGCTGGGCCACAAGCTCATGAAGGCCTTTATCTTCGCCGTGACGCAGCAGGATGAGCTGCCCGCGACCATGCTGTTCTACAACGGCGGCGCTAAGCTCACCGTCGAGGGCTCTCCGGTGCTCGACGACCTGAAGGGCCTGGCCGAGCTGGGCGTCGAGATTCTCACCTGCGGTACCTGCCTGGACCACTATGGCATTAAAGACCAGCTTGCGGTGGGCGAGGTCACCAACATGTACGTGATCGTGGAGAAGATGGAGCAGGCCGTGCGCGTCGTGCGCCCGTAGCGTATTGGTTGGAGTTGCCATGAGGGAGAAGCGCCCGGCGCTTGTCATCACGTTTCCCACCACGGCGGCCGCCATGGGTTGCGAGTCCCTGTGCGTCGAGCGCGGCCTTCCCGGGCGAACGATTCCCGTGCCCGGGGAGGTCGCTGCCGGCTGCGGTCTGGCGTGGAAGGCGTTGCCTGCCGATGAGGAACTGCTGCGCAGCGAGCTTACCGCGGCGGGCGTTCCTGCCGAGGGATATACCGTGATTGATATGTGGGAGGTCGTGCGATGATCTACCTGGATAACGCGGCGACGACCATGCACAAGCCGCAGACGGTCATCGATGCCGTGACGCAGGCGATGTGCTCGCTCGGCAATGCCGGGCGCGGTGCCACGTCGGGTGCGCTCGACGCGGCGCGTACCATCCACGGCTGTCGCGCCAAGCTTGCGCGCTTGCTGGGCTGCCCGCGTGCTGACCATGTTTGTTTTACGCCCAACTCCACGGCGGCACTCAACACCGCCATCAATGGCGTGGTGCGCCCCGGCGATCGTGTGGTCACGACGGTGCTCGAGCATAACTCCGTGCTGCGTCCGCTCAACCGCCTGGCAGCAGAGCGGGGCGTGACTGTTGAGCATGCGGGCTGCGACGCGAACGGCGTGCTCGACTACGACGAGCTCGAGCAGCTGGTCACGCCGGACACGCGTGCCGTGGTGGTGACGCACGCCTCCAATGTGACCGGCAATGAGGTCGACATTGCGCGCGTGGCCGCCATGGCCCATGCGGCCGGCGCACTTGTGATTGTCGATGCCTCGCAGTCTGCCGGCACGGCGCATATCGATATGCAGTCCATGGGGCTCGATGTTGTGTGCTTTACCGGCCACAAGGGGCTCATGGGCCCGCAGGGCACCGGCGGTCTGGCCGTGGCGGAGGGCATTGACGTGGCTCCGTGGGCCATGGGCGGCACGGGCGTGCACAGCTTCGATGCACTGCAGCCGCTTGAGTGGCCCACGCGTCTGGAGGCCGGTACGCTCAACGGTCATGGTATCGCGGGACTTTCCGCTGGTCTTGACTTTATCGAGGCCCAGGGTGGGGTCGAGGCGATTGCTGCCCACGAGCGTGCGCTCGCCGGTCGCTTCCTTGCCGGTGTGCGCGAGATTCCGGGGATTAAGCTCTACGGTGCCTTTGACCAGCCGACGCGCTCGGCGATCGTGTCGCTCAACGTTGGCGATATCGACTCTGCCGAGATCTCGGATGCGCTCATGCAGGGGTGGGGGATTGCGACGCGCCCCGGCGCCCATTGCGCCCCGCTCATGCACCGCGCGCTGGGGACCGAGCGCCAGGGCGTCGTCCGTTTCTCGTTTGGGTATTTCAACACGACCGAAGAAGTCGACACGGCTATCGATGCTCTGTGCGATTTAGCCTGCTAAAGCTGCTAGACCGTTTATACTTGCGGGACGGGTGTTTTTGCCCGTCCCGTTTTTGTTTCGACCCGAAAGGTGTGTCTATGGCCTCATCCGCGCCGCGCGCTCTGCGCTCCGACCATGTCGTCACCGTCGGCATCGCCCTGTTCTCGATGCTCTTTGGCGCCGGCAACCTTATCATTCCGCCGCTGCTGGCGCTGCAAGCAGGTTCAGCCACGCCGGTCGCCATGTTCGGCTTTCTGATTGCCGCTATCGGTTTGCCCGTCATGGGATTTATCGCCGTCGCGATCGCCGGAACGGCGCGCGAGCTTGCCGGCCGCGTGCACCCCAAGTTCGGTGAGTTCTTTGTCGCGGCGGTCTATTTAGCGATCGGCCCGTGCCTGGCCATTCCGCGTACGAGCTCCACGGCCTTCGAGATGCTGGTGCCACTGCTGCCCGAGGGCGTCTCGCTTGGCACGGCTCGCCTGGTGTTTGCCGTTGGCTTCTTTGTCGTCGCGTTTGCGCTCACGCTGCGTCCGGGCGTCATCACCCGCGTGCTCGGTCGCATTACGGGCCCCGCGCTCATTGCGCTTATCGTGCTGGTTGTGGGTGCCGCTGTGGTCTCGCCGTTGGGTCCCGCTGCCGCGCCGCAGGCTCCCTACAATGCCGGTGCTGCCGTGCAGGGCTTTTTGACCGGCTACCAGACCATGGACCTGCTTGCGTCGCTCGCCTTTGGCATCATCATCGCCGAGACCATCCATGAGCTCGGCGTTACCGACGATAAGCGCGTGGCCTTCGAGATTTCGCGTTCCGGTGTGATCGCCGGCATGCTCATGGCCATCATCTACTGCGGCCTAGCGCTTGCCGGTATGCAGCTCGGCACGGTTATGCCCGACGCCACCAACGGCGCCGCGATCCTTGCGCGTTCGGCCTCTATGCACTTTGGCCTAGCCGGCACGGTCGTGGTCTTTGCGATTTTCTTCCTCGCCTGCATGAATGTGTGTATTGGCCTTATCAGCTGCTGCTCGCGTTACTTCTGCGAGACGTATGTGGTCGAAGGGGGAGCGGAGGCTTCCGAGGAGGCCATGCGCCGTCCCTTCGCGATTCTCGCCTTTGTGTTCGCGGCGTTTTCGTGCGTGCTCTCCAACGTGGGCCTCGACGTGATCCTTATGTTCTCGGTGCCTATGCTCAATGCCCTGTATCCCGTTGCCATTGTGCTGTTACTTATGGGCCTGATGCACGGCTTTTGCGACGCGCATCCGCAGGTGTGGGTCTGGGTCGGCGGCGTTGTCGCGGTGCAGAGCGTGATCACCTCGGTTCGCGACGCATTCTTTGCGGGCGCGTGGCTGCCGTTCGATGCGCTGCCGCTGGCGGACATTGGAGCCGCGTGGGCGCCGGTTGCCGTGGTGGCGTTTGTGATCGGTCTGCTCCATAGTCGTTTTGTCGCACATTCGAGGAGCTAGGGTTTCTGCGCTTGCACAGGCGGGGAGTCTCCCCTATAATTTCCTTCGCTTTGGGACACGCAAGGTTTAGACCTTAGCTGCTCAACACCTTCGGGACGTGGCGCAGTTTGGTAGCGCGCCTGCTTTGGGAGCAGGATGTCGCAGGTTCAAATCCTGTCGTCCCGACCATATCTTGCGGGCGTAGTTCAATGGTAGAACCCCAGCCTTCCAAGCTGATGACGCGGGTTCGATTCCCGTCGCCCGCTCCATAAGATAGCTTAACGGCTCTGATTCCCTTTGGGATTAGAGCCGTTTTCGTAAACGTGCCGGGGACCCCACATCCCCACCTAAGTTGCGGTGAAATACGGACTGTTTTTCGGCTTTTATGGCCCATGTAGTCCGTATTTCACCGCAACTATTTGTAAGGTTGGATTTTGATGCCGTTGGGAGGGTCGTAGCGACCGTCTACCGAGAGTGGAAATATTTTTTTAGGCTCTGTTAGACCAACATTGACATATAGGTGATGCCACCGTGGTATAATAGCCG
>CAUEQD010000029.1 GCA_959019945.1 uncultured Collinsella sp.
CGTAGCGGGTGGTTCAAAGCTGGCCGCTGCGCGGCCAGCAGACTAAAGTCTTGAATGAGAAGCCCGCTATCCTCACGATAGCGGGCTTTTTGCTGCCATGCGCCGGGACTCGAGCCCAACAGGGTACAGAGCCGAGAAAACGCATCTACGCTTCGGCCCTAACAAGTGATTAACTTAGTCCCTAGCAATACGATATCTGAAACGTCCGTATCGAAAAACATTGCCTGGAGACAGCTCCGTCTCCATTAGCCGTGATGTTGACAAGCTTTCTTATCAATCGCACGCCTTGAAAAATTATCCCAACTTCAAAATCGCTGTGAGTTCCGAGGGCGCCGGGAAACAGCACATTCCCTCAACTCGCACCCTGCACACAGCATAAATACCTCCGATCCGTACATCGATAAAACAGCGCCGTGTGTAGTCCAGTTCCCTGGTCTCGATTTGTAAACTTGTTGGCGAAGTCCAGGCATACGCTGCAAACAACTTGCGAACATCCCATGCGGGGGCATCGTCCCTCTCAGCTTCATGAGTCACGAAAGGAAAGAGGTCTCCGACTCCGGCCCCATCGCCCGATTTACAAACCCAAGACTTGTAGCCGGCCCTCACGCCGTACTCGCGACCATCGCGCAACAGAGACAAATCCAGCTCATTCTCATGAAATCGAATATCGATCTCTTCAAAATCCCCGAAAATGCAACGGTGAATGCCCTCGAGGCGTAATGAACTCAAACGTCCGCCAGAAGCCAACCCAGCTGGCAAGGGAATGCTATCGAAGTCACGTTCGGAAGCCACCGTTTCCCGAACATTAGACTCTTTGAACAATACCTCATACAGCGGATCAAGCAGCGCCTTACTTCCTGTCGTGGAACTCGAGCAGGCGATGACAAGGCCATCTGTGGGCCGCATGTAGCACAGCTGCCCAAAAAGGCCAGAGCATCTGAACCCGCCACGCCGGCACATCCAGAACTGGTATCCATAGCCATTGCTGTCTTCAGTCGCCTCAGACGGATAAAAGGGGCTCGTTTCCACCTGAATCTTCGTCGCCTCGGCAACCCATTCCGCGGGAATGATCTGTTCCCCACGCCACTTGCCACCATCTAGCAAACATTGACCAAACTTAGCCAAATCCGGTGTCGAAAGGTGAAGACCAAAACCTCCGGTCGTATGACCGGCTTGATCCTCTTCCCACCACCAATTTCTAATGTCTAACGGCGTAAACAAACGTTCGGCGAGATAATCGGATTCTTTCGTTCCACTTATGCGTTGCACGAGCATGCTCAATAAATGTGAACACAGCGAATCGTAGTGAAAGACCTCGCCCGGCTTCCAGTCAAACTCACGATGAAGAACCTCATGTGCCCAGTCGTCTCCCGCGCCAATATACGAAAGGTCACTCTCCTGCCCCATCGTCATAGTCAGCAAATTGCGAACCGTCACATTGTGAAAGCGCTCATCCGCAATCTCGCCTTCATATTCCGGGAAGTATGAAATCCAGCGATCGGTCAGCGACAGCCGTCCTTCATTCACCAACATCCCGACAGCAACCGAGGTGAAGGACTTAGTCACAGAATAGAGCGGGTGAACGTGTTCGAGGGCGAACGGCGCAGCCGCATGCTCGAAGACGACTTCACCATCTTGTCGGACCACGACTGAGCGGACTTCCACACCTGCGGACCTCCACGCCGCAAGGCATGTCTCGCCCATCTTATTGTCAAAGATAATATTAGGCACCCTCAACCACCGCCTCTCGAACGAAATCAGTACAAGACGAGGTCGCCCTCGGCGCTTATCCAAGGACGACCTTGTCAGATTGCTGGCGCGCGGGGAAATACTTGTTCCGCGGCTCCACTTCTTTGGCTACTTTGCAGCCTCTACCGCCGGCACGTCCTCCTTGTACGTCGCATACGTAAGCAGGAATGAAATCACGCTGGAAACCACGATGGCTATGATTACGTAAATCAGATAGCTCGCGCCCATTGCGCCGGACGGATCAATGAAGCCCGGGAAGGCGCAGAAGCCGCCGCCGGTGAAGGCGAACATCTTGGTACCAAGAGCACCGATGATTAGGCCGCCGGGCACAGAGGCGATGCAGCTCATGACAAAAGGCTTCTTGCGCGGAAGGGTCACGCCGTAGATGCAGGGCTCAGTGATGCCAAAGAAGAAGCCCGAGATGAACGCCGGCCATGCAAGCTGCTTGAGCTTTACGTCCTTAGTCTTCAGAAGAATGGCAAGGACGGCAAGGGACTGAGCGTACGAGCAAACCATGTACGGCGCCATGACAATATCCCAGCCCTGGGAGGCAATGTTCACCAGCATGAGGGCAATGACACTCCAGTGGAAGCCGAAGATGACCATAGGCTGCCAAATGGCAGTAAGCACGATGCCGCCGAGCGCGCCGCCGATGACAGGCAAGCTGTAGAGGGAGTTAAACAGCAGGCTCATGAGGTTCGTGATCAGGGTGGCAATCGGGCCAATAATCAAATAGGTAGCGGGGACCATCACAACGAGCACGCATGTAGGCACAAAGAAGAACTTTACATACTCAGAGAAATGCTTGCGGCACCACTTCTCCAGCTTTGCCGCGAACCAAACAGAGATGATAATCGGAATGACAGAGCTCGTATAACCCGAAGACGGCATGATGACGGGTATGCCGAGGAAAGTCGTGTAGTAGTTCATGGCAAAGGGAGTGCCGGCAAGAACCGTTCCCAAAACATCGCCCGATGTGATGTTGACCATCGCCGGATACGTAAGTGCGATACCGAGCGTCATGCCAACGAACTCACTGCAGCCAAACTTCTTTGCCGCGGTATAGCCAAGGATGATCGGCAGGAAGTAGAAGAAGCCGTCACCAGCCGCATATAGAATCTGGTACAAGCCGTCTGTTGCCGTAATCCATCCGAGGGCGACGAGAATACTCAAAACACCCTTGATCATGCCCGCGGCACACAGCACCGCAAGAATCGGCTGGATTACGCCTGAAATAGTATCGATAAGGGCACTAACAAGGTTTCCTTTCTTGACGGGCTCACCATCAAGATTAACCTCGCCCAGCCCCTCGACACCAGAAGTGGCAACTGCGGCATCGTAAACATCCTCAATCACATTGATGCCGACAACAACCTGATACTGGCCATTCGCGTTGATTACTTGAATGACGCCTTTATGAGACTCAATTGCCTTAGTATCGGCCTTCGCATCGTCCCGCAGCTTGAAACGTAGACGCGTCATGCAGTGCGAGATGCTCAGGATGTTTTCCTTACCGCCGACGAGGCCAACTACGTCCTCGCCGAGCTTGCGATTTGCAAGCTCTTTGCTTTCGCTCATGGTTTTCCTCCCATGCGACCTGTCCAAGGTCGGCCGCCCGCCATCATTCACAAAATTGATTTCCGATACTAGTGGAGTTCTGGCCAGAACTCCTTATTCGCCTCAATGAGATCGTCAAGGATTTTCTTTGCAACGGAGGCAGAGGGGACCGTCTTCGAAAGCGTCAGCGCCTGCCAAAGCTCCTGATAGGAATGGTCGACCCAAGCAGACACTGCAAGCTTTTCGACCGAGACCTGTTCCTCCATAAGTCCTTTCTGGAATTGCGGAATCTCACCTTGGCAAATTTTCTCGTAGCCGTCGCTGCCGACGATGCAGGGGATCTCGACCATAGCCGTTGGGTCAAAATTGGACACAGCCCCGTCGTTGGGAACAATCAGCGAGAAACGTTCACGGGTATTCTCTGCCAAAGCGCGAGCGAGATCGACAATGTACTCAGCGTGGGTATCCGGCTTAAGGCCGAAACCCTCAGACGTGCCCTTTTCGATAATCTGGCGGGCGGTGCCGAAGACGCGTTTCTCGCGACCCTCACGGACCTCGTCGGTGCGGGTGTGGTTGGGGTCGGTGTGCTCAACCACATAGTCCGGGAAGAGATAGTACTTGAGGTAGGTGTTCGGGATGGTATTCGGATCGAGCGCGTAAACATCCTTAGCCTTACGGAACGTCTGATCCCAAGACGCATCGACGAATTCAAGGCCAGAATCCTCGCCAGCATAACCGTTTTTAGCCATTTGGGCCTTGATAGTGGGCATAAGGTCATTGCCTGCACGGTCGTGAATCTTTGTCCACCAGCCAAAGTGGTTGAGGCCGTAGTAGCCGACGACGAGGTCATTGTGGTCCTTGAGACCACACATCTGAGCCATGATATCCATCAGGGCTATTGGCATGTCGCAGATGTTGATGATCTTTGAATCCGGACGAAGACGGCGTGTCGCCTCGGCAACGATCGCCGCGGGGTTGGAGTAGTTGAGCATCCATGCGTCAGGACTGTATTTCTCCATGTAGTCAAGGATCTCGAGTACGCCGCCGATGGAGCGCAGCCCATAAGCAATGCCGCCAGGACCGCAGGTCTCTTGGCCAAGAACGCCATAGCGCAGGGGGATCTTCTCGTCCTTATCGCGCATAGCGTACTTGCCAACGCGAATCTGGGCAAGTACAAAGTCGATGCCTGTGAAGGCCTCCACAGGGTCGGTCGTATAGCTGAAGGTTACCTCTGGAGCATTCTCCCTGATGTAGATGGCACATGCCTTGGCAATTGTCCCCTGACGCTCGGCATCGTTGTCATAGAGCGTAATCCTATTGATGGGGAACACATCGCGCTTCGCGAGAAGTGTCAGAACAACGCCCGGCGTATAAGTGCTCCCGCCTCCCGCGATAGTAACCGCATAGCTCTGTTTTGCCATTGCAATCCTCCTGTCTAGACATGTACTTGACGACTTGAATTATATGCTCAGTGATTTGCTATCTGTCTAGACATGTTAAGCATACGGGCGAACGGTTGATTTATGGCGGTAAGCGGCAACTTTAAGTGTCTCCACTTCCTATAATTGGTAGAACCGGATAATCGCGCCGATTCGACGCATTCCGTACAACCTCAATAAGGAGAGCATTTTGGCAAGGATCCTGTACAGTGAAATTTACCGAAGCCTACGAAAGCGGATTGTCGAAGGCAAGCATCCCGTAGGATCGCTCCTTCCTTCCGAACAAAATCTTTCCAAAGAGTTCTCCTGCTCTCGAATGACGGTGCGCAAGGCTATCTCGCTTCTCGCAAATGAAGGTCTAGTTCAGTCCATTAAAGGCAAGGGAGTCCTCGTAATCGAGACGTCACCTGCAGGCACCAGCAAAGAGGGCGCATTCACCGTAAGCGACCTTTCTTCGTTCAGCGAATCGGCACACGCGATCGGAGCAATTCCAACGTCAAAAATCGTCTATTTGGAACACGTAAGCACCAATAAGTGTCTAGCTCAATTGACGGGATTTCCCGAAGGAGAAGACCTTACGCATTTGAAGCTCGTCCGCATGCTCGACGATAAACCGGTCGCTGTCGACCGCCACTACTTCCTAACTTCCTCCGTCCCCGGCCTAAACGAGCAGAATGCCACCCTGTCGCTCTTCCATTACATCGAGGATGAGCTAGGGCTCACCATTGCCGTGAGCAAACGAACGATAACACTCGCCCAGCCCGACACTGAGGACTGCCGGTTGCTTGACATCGATCCTTCTTCGTATCTGGCGGTCGTAACCAGCCAGACATTCGACTCAACCGGAACTCAATTTGAGTATATCGAGGCGCGTTATATTCCGAGCATCTTCCATTTTCACGACACGGCAACGCGCACACCCCTACCCTAATAAACGACACGAACGGACGCCGCCCTAGGGAATTTGTTCAACAAAAAAGCCGGGGCCCGCGCGATGCGGACCCCGGCTTTCAACCGTGACGGTATGCTGTCCCAGTACTACACATAGAACAGAATGTCGTCGTAGGTCGGGACCGGCCAGTAGTCGGCGGCCACGATCTCCTCCATGGCATCCACGGCGGCGCGCAGCGTATCCATAGCGGGAACGACCTCGTGTGCATACACATTGGCCTGCTCCTGACCATCGAGGGCTTCGGCCTTCTGATGCACGGCGTCGAGCGCCTTGATGGAGTCGTTGATGGTGGTGATGCCGTTGCAGAGCTTGTTGAGCGTGTTCTGCTCGCACTGCATGGCGGCCTCGGCACCGGCGGCACGAATAGTCTCAAGGCCCTTAGCGACCTTGGTGGCATAGGCGGTAATGACCGGGCGATAGGTACGACGCGCCTCGCGAACCATCGTGGTGGCCTCGATGTTCATGAGCTTGTTGTACTTCTCGAGCTTGCAGTCGTAGCGGCACTGAGCCTCGGCCTTGGTCAGGACACCCGTCTCCTCAAAGAGCGCAATGGCCTTATCGGAAACAAAGGCAGGCAGGGCGTCGGCCGTGGTCTTGTTGTTGGCAAGGCCGCGCTTCTCGGCCTCGACGGGCCACTCGTCGGAGTAGCCATCGCCGGAGAAGAGGATGCGCTGGTGGTCGGTCAGGACCTTCTTGCAGTACTCGAGCGCGGCGTCCTGGAACTCATCCTCGGGCGTACCCTCAAGCGCGTCGGCGAAGGACTTGAGCGACTTGGCCACGGCGGCATCGAGCACCAGGTTGGAGTCGGAAACGTTCTGCTCGGAGCCGCAGGCACGGAACTCGAACTTGTTGCCGGTGAAGGCAAACGGGGAGGTGCGGTTGCGGTCGGTGTTGTCCTGCATCAGCTTGGGCAAGGTATCGGCGCCCAGGTCGAGCACGCCGCGCGTGGCATGGACGGAAGCCTTGCCATCGATGATCTTCTCGACGACCTCGGTAAGCTGGTCGCCCAGGAAGATGGACATAATCGCCGGAGGAGCCTCGTTGGCGCCCAGACGATGGTCGTTGCCGGCCGAGGCAACGGAGGCACGCAGGAGCTCCTGATAGTTATCGACGGCCTCGATCACCGCGGTGAGGAAGACGATGAACTGCAGGTTGTCGAGCGGGGTGTCGCCCGGATCGAGCAGATTCTCGGACTCGGTGCCAAGCGACCAGTTGTTGTGCTTGCCCGAACCGTTGATGCCCTCGAAGGGCTTCTCGTGCAGCAGGCAGACCAAGTCGTGGCGGGAGGCGATGAGCTTCATTTTCTCCATCATGACCAGATTCTGGTCGATGGCCTCGTTGACCTCGCCATAGACCGGGGCGAGCTCATGCTGGCAGGGAGCAACCTCGTTGTGCTTGGTCTTGGCGGGAATGCCAAGCGCCCACAGTTCATCGTCCAAATCCTTCATATAGGCCGAGACAGTGGGGCGGATAGCGCCAAAGTAGTGCTCCTCGAGCTCCTGACCCTTGCAGGGAGCAGCACCAAAGAGGGTGCGGCCGGTGATGACCAGGTCCTTGCGCTTGCGGTAGGCGTCCTTCTTGATCAGGAAGTACTCCTGCTCGTCGCCCACGGAAGGAACGACCTTCTTGGGGGTCTTGCCAAACAGTGCCAAAACGCGCTTGGACTCACGCGAGAGTGCGGTCATGGAGCGCAGCAGCGGGGTCTTCTTGTCCAGGGCCTCGCCCGTGTAGGAGCAGAAAGCCGTGGGGATGCACAGGACATCGTCCTTGATAAAGGCGGGGCTGGTGGGATCCCAAGCGGTGTAGCCACGGGCCTCGAAGGTGGCACGCAGGCCGCCGTTGGGGAAGCTGGAGGCGTCCGGCTCGCCCTGGATGAGGTTCTTGCCCGTAAACTTGGTAATGGCGGTGCCGTCGTGGTTGGGCTCCAGGAAGCTGTCGTGCTTCTCGGAAGTAATGCCCGAAAGCGGCTGGAACCAGTGCGCGTAGTGCGTCGCGCCCTTGGAGATGGCCCAGACCTTCATGGCATGGGCAACGGCGTTGGCCACATCCAGGTCGAGCGGCTCACCGCCCTCGAGGGTTGCAGCAAGGCGCTTCCAAATGTCCTTGGGGAGGTAGTCCTTCATGACTTCCTCAGAGAACACCATGGTCCCGAAGCGGTCAGTAAGTTCGGCCATACGGAACTCCCTTCGTATCGGCACCGCGTGAGAAGCGGTGTTGATTACTAACGAACGAGTCATAGCTTAGACTCGCCGTGTTTCCGCGACATTACCGTTATGTTGCTGTCGCGAAACCAATCAATGAGGTTACCCTATCGAGGCGGCGTTGCCACCCTCAACAGCCAATCAACTGCATAAATTGCAGACCTCTCCCCATGGTTTAAGGGTAGTCAATTTGGGACGGGGCTTTATTAACTGGTATTTCGCATCAGATACCATTCAATATAGCCCCATCCTACATTGACCGCCCTGTTATAGGAAATGTCGATAGCGAAGCATTTTCGATTGGTATCCCCAAATAGCGAGTGAAATTCCATCGTGGCACAGTGGTGCTGTAGAATCCTTACAACGCATCACACTATTACGTATCTAGAGGAGCACGATATGCGCGTCGACGAGCTTTTTAAGCAGGCAGCATCCCAGGGCACCGCACCCGTTTCGTTTGAGATGTTCCCGCCCAAGGGCGAGCTGACCTTCGACACGGCTCGCAAAGTGGCAGGCAATCTGTGCAAGCTTTCGCCGAGCTTTGTCTCGGTCACCTGCTCGGCCGGCGGCTCAGGCAACGGTGCCACCACCGCCCCCATCGCGCATATGATTACGAGCGAATTCGATACGCCCTCGGTGGCGCACCTCACCTGCGTGGGCCGCACGCATGCCGATATCGCCGCCAAGATCGACGAGTACCGCTCCGCCGGCGTAGAAAATGTACTGGCCCTGCGCGGCGATCTTCCCGCCGGCGCGACCGAGGACGACAAGCCCGCCTCGGACTACGCCTACGCCCGTGACCTCATCCCCGAGCTCGTCGACGCCGGCTTTTGCGTGGGCGCCGCAGCCTACCCCGAGGGCCACATTACCTGCGAGGATCTCAACCTCTCGGTCGAGCACCTCAAGCAAAAGCAAGACGCCGGCGCGAGCTTCTTTGTGACACAGCTCTTTTTTGACAACGAGTGCTTCTACCGTTTTCACGAGCTTGCCGACAAAGCCGGTATCACCGTGCCCATTACCGCGGGCATCATGCCGTTTATGGGCAAGTCGCAGATCAGCCGCATGGTCTTTATGTGCGGCGCATCGCTGCCCTCCCCCGTCATCAAGATCCTCGCCAAGTACGAGAACGACCCCGAGAGCTTGCAGGCAGCCGGTGTAGAGTATGCCGCCCGTCAGCTTTGCGACCTCAAAGAGCACGGTGCCGACGGTCTGCACCTGTACACTATGAACCGTCCTGCGATCGCCGCAACCATTATGGAGCGCCTGGGGTAATGGAAAAACCGCACATCGATACAACCATTGTTGAAGTGCCGGCCGACCTTGCGTCGCCGGCGCTTTACCGTATCGACGCTGCTCACCACCCTCGTGTCGACCGTGCCGAGATGCTGCGGTATCTGGGCTACGGCGGTCAGCAGATTGAGCCCGAGCTGTCGCAGCGTATTGAGCTTGTCATTGAGCGTCTGGAGCTGGATATTGAACCCCGTGGCGTGCGCCGCGTATTTGCCGTCGATGCCACGGGAGTCGATGAACAGGGCGATCCTTGCATTCGCTTGGTCGGCACCAACGTTGAGCTGCGCGGTCGCGATATCTATCGCCACCTCAAAGACGCCCGCTTTGCCGCACTCATGGCATGCACCCTCGGCATGGACGCTGAGCGTCGTCTGCGCACCACGGGAGCCCAGCAGCCCCTGGAGGGAGCCGTGCTCGACGCCGCGTGCTCTGCCTATGTAGAAGCCGCCGTCGAGCAGATGGACCAGCAGTCCAAGGCTACGGCCGCCGCACACGGACTCGCCGGCAACTGGCGCTTTAGTCCCGGCTACGGCGACTGCCCGCTTACGGCCCAGCGCTCGATCGTCGATGCGCTCAACGCCACGCGCCTCATCGGCCTTACCGTCACGCCCACCTGCCTGCTCATGCCCACCAAGAGCGTGACCGCAGTGATTGGCCTGTTCGACGGCGAGGTCCACGACGCCCAGAGCCGCCCCACCTGCAATATCTGCCGTATGCGCGAGCACTGCCGCTTCCGCGCCACCCATACCACCTGCCATTCGCATTCTGAATAAAATGTCAATGATGGCACGGTATCGAGGGAATCTCATCCGTATGTAAGCGAATGTCCTCACAAACAAGTACCATAAGATGCCAAATAACAACTATCTGAAAGCCAGTACATGCACAACATTCTGCAGTTCTCGCCACAACTAACCGCGCTTGAGTTTTTTTCAGGCATTGGCTTGGCTCGTGCCGGCATGGCAAAAGCCGGAATCAAAACAATCTGGGCAAATGACATAGACCATACTAAATGCGCCATGTACAGCCAGTGTTGGGGCGATGAACATCTAGTCGAGCAGGATGTCCACACACTCGACCCCGACCTAATACCTCAAGCCGACATCGCATGGGCGTCAAGCCCTTGCACAAACTTATCTCTCGCGGGAAACAGGGAGGGACTTATCTCTGGCAAAGAGTCCAGCGCGTTCTTTGGCTTTATTAAGGCCATCGAAGGAATGAGCGATCGTGCCCCGAGGGCACTTGTTCTCGAAAATGTCATCGGCCTTGCCACGTCTAATAACAGTGATGACTTTAGACTCGTTTGCCAGGAATTTAATCGTTTAGGCTATTCATGCGACGCTTATTTTATCGATGCACGGCACTGGCTTCCCCAGTCACGCCCCCGCATGTTTGTCGTCGGATTAAAAAACCCTCTTCCCAACAGCCGACTCGATTCCTCGCTTCGACCTGAAAAGGTCTCCTGGATTCACTCCGACCCTTCACTCATTACGCACGTCTCTCACCTAAACGAGCCAAGTCCACTTCGCATGACGGGCCTTGCAACGGTTGTTGAAAATATTCCCGAGAACGACAAGCGTTGGTGGAACAAAAACCAAGTACAAGCATTTATCGACTCACTTGCACCGCATCAAGCAGAGCGCCTTCAGCGCTTCTTAAATGCCAAAGAAAGAATTGTTCGCACTGCTTACCGTCGCACGCGATCGGGCGTTGTGCGCTGGGAAATCCGTGAAGAAGAAATTGCCGGATGTCTAAGAACGGCTCGCGGCGGCTCATCAAGACAGGCAGTCGTTATATGCGAAAACGGAAAGATAGAAGTTCGCTGGATGACTGGAACTGAATATGCCCGTCTCCAAGGTGCTGACTCATGTCAGTTTAGCGGCTTCTCGGATGCTCAGATTCGCTACGCATTCGGCGATGCAGTTGCCGTGCCAGTTGTCACTTGGCTTATAAAAAATGCAGTCAAACCCGCGCTTATGTCTTCAAGGAACGGAGTGGACAATAATGGAAATGACCAATTGCTCCTTGAGCGAGCCCGATAAAGACATCTTGGATGCCATTGAACTCTGGTACGAATCCAAGCGCAGCAAGCGAGGCAACGTCAACCGTAACGTCATGGCGGTTGGCATAGGCATAAGCGAGCTGTTGCAAAACCGTTTTCCGCTCACCGACGATTATGTGCAATCGGACAAGGGGAGCCAAGTACGAGGCCTAAGTGGAGCATGCATCAAAACAGTTTTAGCCAGACATGGGGAAACGCGTGCCTTCGCATCAGAGGGCGGCAGAACCTCACGCGGCACACTCCCGATGGCGCTTGAGCTTGCCACAATTATCAACTCTGCCCTACCCAGTGACACTTGCGAAGACACTCGTCTTGAAGCTGCGAATGCAATCGCCAATTTCTTCGTCGAGCGAATCCAGGTCGATTTCTTTAACCGGCAGAGAATCAAAGTCGAAATCGATCTTCAAAAACCAATTTCTGTCATTGTCGATGATATCCTAGCCGAAGCAAGCCTACGGCCCGATAAGCCAACGGGTACCGTCGCACAGCACCTGGTAGGTGCAAAACTAGAGATGTTATTTCCAACCATAGAAATCGGAAAGGACAACTCAAACGCCGCCGACCAGCAGACAGACCGTTCTGGCGATTTCCAAATCAATGATGCTGCATTTCATGTGACTGTATCGCCAATGGCCAAATTGACCGATCGATGCCGAGATAACATTCGAAATGGCATTCGGCCCATCGTCGTTGTCGCCCACGATAAAGTTTCCTTCGCTTACGGACTGTTCGAAAGTGAGGGACTCGGCAATCGCGTACAGGTTATCGCGCTCGAATCGTTTATCGGCATCAATATTGAAGAGTTATCGTTCTACAAGCGAGGCCTAATTCGATTAAATGTCGCACGGCTTCTTGCCCACTACAACAAGCGAATCGAAGATATCGAGCCCGACAAATCTCTTCAAATAGAAATTCCTCAGTGGGCTCTAGACGAAATGGATGCACATGGCGAATAGCTCAAACATACTTATCACTCATGATCTGGACGGTGCCGCGCTGGCGGCGCCTGTTGACGCCGCACGCCGCAATGGCGCTGCATACAAGACGCGCACGATCGACGATCTGCGCATTAAGGACGATCGCCTGCGCGCCGCCATCGAGGGCACGGGGCACCTGCTGTTCGACGGCGGCATGGGTACCATGCTGCAGGCGGCCGGCATGAAGGCCGGCGCCCTGCCCGAGCTGCTCAACTTTGAGGAGCCTCAGGTCATCACCGATATCCAGCGTCAGTACGTCGAGGCTGGCTGTGACGTGATCACCGCCAACACCTTTGGCGCCAACGCCCACAAGCTCGACGGCGCCGCCACCGTGGCAGACGTCTTTGCCGCCGCTGCCGCCTGTGCCCGCGAGGCCGGCGCCCGCTACGTCGCCGGTGACATCGGCCCCATCGGCGCGTTGCTTCGCCCCTTGGGTACCCTCAGCTTTGACGAGGCCTACGACCTCTTTGCCGAGGAAGTACGCGCCGGCGTCGATGCGGGCGTGGACCTCTTTATTATCGAGACCATGACCGACCTTGCCGAGATCAAGGCGGCCGTCCTCGCCTGCCGCGAGAACTCCGACCTGCCCGTCTTTGCCACCATGACCTTTGAGGAAGACGGTCGCACCTTCCTGGGCACGAGTCCCGAGGTGGCCGCCATCACCCTCGACACCATCGGCGCCGATGTCTTGGGCATCAACTGCAGCCAGGGTCCGGCCGAGCTCCGTGGGCTCGCCGCACGTATGCTCACCGTCACCGACAAGCCCGTCATGGTGCAGGCCAATGCAGGACTCCCCCATGTGGACGACGACGGCAACACCGTCTTTGATATCCAAGCCCCCGAATACGCCGAGGCCGTCGCCGGGATGATCGAGGACGGCGTGAGCGTCGTCGGCGGATGCTGCGGCACCACGCCCACGCACATGGCGGCGCTTCGCACCCTCATCGACAACCACACGCCCAGCGTGCGTCATCGCAAGCCCAGCATGTCGGTCACGAGCGCCCAGACGGTTGTGGACCTTCCCTGCGACGGCCACAAGATCGCCGTCATCGGCGAGCGCATCAACCCCACCGGCAAAAAGCGCCTGCAGCAGGCCCTGCGTGACGGCGACCTGGATTACGTCGTGAGCCAGGGCATCAGCCAGCAGGAGCAGGGCGCCGACATCTTGGACGTCAACGTGGGCCTGCCCGAGATCGACGAGGTCAAGATCATCCAGCAGGCAACCGAGCAGCTCCAGGGCTCCACCCTCTTGCCCCTGCAGATCGACTCCACCGATCCCGCCGCCGTCGAGGCCGCCGTGCGCCGCTACGCCGGCAAGCCCATCATCAACTCGGTTAACGGCAAGCAGCAGATCATGGACGAGATCTTTCCGCTGGTCGCCCACTACGGCACCAACGTCGTCGGTCTCACGCTCGACGAGGGCGGCATCCCCGATACCGCCGAGGCCCGCTTTGCCATCGCCGAGCGCATCGTGACCGAAGCCGCCCGCTACGGCATCGGCCCGGACCGCATTCTCATCGACTGCCTGGTCATGACCGCCTCGACCAACCAGCGCCAGGCCGAGCAAATTCTGCGCGCCATGTCTCTGTGCAAGGAGCGCCTGGGCGTCAAGTGCGCACTCGGCGTGTCGAACATCAGCTTTGGCCTGCCTGCCCGCCCGCTGCTGGGTTCGGTCTTTTTGGCCGCCGCCTTTGGCGCGGGCCTGGACGCCCCCATCATGAACCCCGGTTCCAAGCGCTTTATGGACACCGTCTACAGCTATCGCGTGTTGAGCGTCGAGGACGAGGGCTCGACCGGATACATCGAGCGCTACGCCGGCTGGACCGACCCGTACAAGATCGCCGCCAACCCGGCGGCCGCTCAGTCAGCATCGAGCGATGCCGCGCCCGCCGCAGGCGCCACAGCAAGCGCTGACGACGACCCCATCCGCCACATGGTCGTCTCGGGCCGCAAGGGCGAGATCGCGGCCGAGACCGAGCGTCTGTTGGCCGACCACGACGCCATGGACCTCATCAACAACCACTTTATCCCCGCCCTCGACGAGGTCGGCGTCCTCTTTGACCAAGGCAAATTCTTCTTGCCGCAGCTCATGGCCTCGGCAGAGGCCGCGCGCGTGGGCTTCGACACCATCAAGCGCCTGATGCCCGCCGGCGAGATTGCCGACAAGGGCAAGATCTGCGTGGCCACCGTCAAGGGCGACATACACGATATTGGCAAGAACATCGTCAAGATGCTGCTCGACAACTACGGCTACACCGTCTTTGACTTGGGCCGCGACGTCGATCCGCAGGAGGTGCTCAAGACCGTCAAGGAGCGCGACATTAAGCTCGTCGGCCTCTCGGCGCTTATGACCACCACGGTCGTCGCCATGGAGGAGACCATCAAGTTACTTCATGCCGAGGTTCCGGGCGTCAAGATCATCGTGGGCGGCGCCGTGCTCACCCCCGAATACGCCAAGCAGATCGGTGCGGACTACTACGCCAAGGACGCCGCCGAGAGCGCGCGTATCGCCGAAGAGGTCTTTGGCCGGTAACATAACGGAAACAACCCCACACCAAAACGTGCCGCATGTGCCACTTAGCGCGTGCGGCACGTTAGAATAAAGGGGACTATGCTCGTTTTGGCAGATAGGAGCGCAAGGATGGCGATCACGCCTGCAGAAATCGCGGAAACCCGCGGCATGGTTGAGGAGCAGAACCTCGACATCAGAACCATTACCATGGGTGTTTCGCTCATGGGTTGCGGTGACGAGAACCTCGACCGCATGTGCACGAAGATCTACGACCACGTGACGCACACGGCTGAGCACTTGGTCGAGACCGCCGAGAACCTCGAGCGCGAGTACGGTATCCCCATCGTCAACAAGCGCGTTTCCGTCACCCCGGTGGCGCAGATTGCCGCGTGCTGCAAGGATGAGGACCTCACCCCCATCGCGCATGCCCTCGACCGTGCAGCCGAGACCCTCGGCATCGACTACCTGGGCGGCTTCTCCGCGCTCGTCCAGAAGGGAATCGGCGACGCCGACCGCCGCGTTATCCAGTCCATTCCGCAGGCGCTCGCCACCACGAGCCGCGTCTGCTCCAGCGTCAACGTCGCCAGCCTGCGCGCCGGCATCAACATGGACGCCGTGCTCATGGCCGCGCAGACCATCATCGATGCCGCCAAGCTCACGGCCGATCAGGATTCCGTCGGCGCTTCCAAGTTTGTCTGCTTTGCCAACATGGTCGAGGACTCCCCGTTTATGGCGGGCGCCGTCCACGGCGGTGGCGAGGCCGACGCCGTCATCAACGTAGGCGTTTCGGGGCCCGGCGTTATGGCCGCAGCCCTAGAGACGCTGCCCGATTCCGCATCGATGATGGAAGTCGCCGAGAAGATTAAGCAGACCGCCTTTAAGATCACCCGTGCCGGCGAGCTCATGAGCCGCGAGGCCGCCCATCGCCTGGGGGTCGAGAAGGGCATTGTCGACCTGTCGCTGGCTCCCACGCCCGCCATCGGCGACTCCGTCGCGCGCATCCTCGAGATCATCGGCGTGGGCACCTGCGGTGGCCCGGGCACGACCTGCGCGCTCGCCATGCTCAACGATGCCGTCAAGAAGGGCGGCGTCATGGCCAGTTCCAGCGTGGGCGGTCTCTCCGGCGCCTTTATCCCCGTGTCCGAGGACGCCGGCATGATCGCCGCCGTCGAGGCCGGCGCGCTTTCGCTCGAGAAGCTCGAGGCCATGACCTGCGTGTGCTCCGTTGGCTTGGACATGATCGCCATCCCCGGCGACACCCCGGTCGAGACCATCGCCGGCATCATCGCCGACGAGATGGCCATCGGCGTCATCAACAACAAGACCACGGCCGTCCGCGTGATTCCTGCCATCGGCAAGGGCGTGGGCGACTGCGTCGAGTACGGCGGCCTGTTCGGCCGTGCGCCCATCATGCCGGTGAACCCCAACGCCGGCACCGTGCTTGCCCACCGCGGTGGACGCTTCCCGGCGCCGCTGAACTCGCTGAAGAACTAGCTGAGGGGTTCGGGCGAGGAGCCCCGGGGAGGGCAAATATATAAGGTCGCCTGCTCGGACAGTCCTGACTCGCACGGAGAGCACATTAAGTGCTCTCCGGCTCGTGCGGAACTCGCGATCGACCTTATATATTTGCCCTCCCCGGGGCTCCCGCACAACGGGACCTCAGTTGAGTTCTATCCCGTATGGCAGTCGCTTCGCTCCTGCCCGCCTTGGTTGTGAGGGCGGTTTGGCGTTGGATCGGTTCTTTCTGATATATGCTGGTTGCGGCTCTTCTTTTGGGAGGAGTCGCTTTTTTGTTGCTAGGAGGTTGGCCCGTGGCTGATGATTTGATTCGTTCTGAGCTGCTTTCCGTGGATTGGAATGATGAATGGATGCGGCTGCAAGCTGCTCGGCGGCGGGCTGATGATTCTTTTGAATGGGATAAGCGGGCTCGGCATTTTCGGCCCTTGGAGACTGCCCCTTATGCTCGGGATTTTATAAAGCTGTTGGCACTTGAGCCCGGCGAGTCGGTGCTCGATATGGGGTGTGGGGCTGGGTCGATTGCTATTCCGCTTGCTCAGGCTGGGCATTCCGTGATTGCTGCCGACTTCTCTCCTGCCATGTTGGGCACGCTTGATGCCGGCATTGAGTATTACGGGCTCGAAGATCTTATTACGCCGCTTGAGCTTGCTTGGGATGATGATTGGGATTTGGTTGGACCGGTCGCGAAAGCGGTGGATGTTGCCTTTGCCAGTCGGTCGGTTACGACGACCGATCTAAAAGGTGCGCTTGCCAAGCTCGACCGTACGGCTCGTCGGCGTTGTGCTGTCACGATGGTCGCCAACTCCAGCCCGCGCTATGATCTGCACTTGATGAACGCTATTGGCGCCTCGGTTACCTGCAGCAATGGCTTTGTGTACGCCTTCAACATCCTCATTCAGATGGGTGCCCTGCCGCAGGCCACGTACTTTGAATCGCCGCGTCGCGATACCTTCGACAGCCTTGAAGCGGGCGTGGCGGACTTTTCCCGCATGCTTGAGCATGGCAACGAGGATAAGGTCGATCGTCTGCGCGACTACATCGCCCAGCACATGATCGAGAATCCCCATGCCGGTGAGCCGGGCTCCAAGGGCGTGCCGCAGGGGCGCTATATGCTCGACCATATCCGTAAGGTTCGCTGGGCGTTTATTGCATGGGAGCCGGTCTCTGCGCCCAGCTCATAGCCTGTTCGCAGCCCGCACCGCCCACTCATTCGGCATCCGCATTCTTTTTGAACTGGGCAAACGCGCTCCACACCGCGCCGTTCCTGCGTTATCGTGGGACAGCTCACGTAGATTAAGGCCCCGTCGCGGGGCGCCCCATACATAGAAAGCGAGAACCCATGGCACTGACAGGAGCCCAGGTCAAGCAGCTTCGCAGCATGGCCCATCACCTCAACCCCGCCATCATCATCGGCAAGTCCGATATTAATGAGGGCACCGTCGAGCAGACGGTCGCCTATCTGGAGAAGCACGAGCTCGTTAAGTGCTCCGTGCTCGATGGCTCCAGTCTTTCCGCCCGCGAAGCCGCCGAAGAGCTCGCCGAGCGCTGCCACGCCGAGGTCGTCCAGGTCATCGGCCGCAAGTTCTCGCTGTATCGCGAGTCCTCGCGCAAGGATATCGAGAAGATCAAGCTCGTCTAAGAGCCAATGATCCGGCGAGCCAACACATAGCAAGCTTACGGGTGCCCAAGTACTTCGGGCGCCCGTTTTTTTATCGCTCGACCAACACGCGATTGAGCCGCCCCTCCACCAAGCGCTCGTATAGACGCCGCGTCTCGGGCTCGGGCACGCCATTGACCTGCTCCCTCAGATGGTGCATATGCCCACTGTATAGCTCGACGATATCGCGCCGCCGCCCCGCCGCACTGTAGACACGCATGGCGCAGCGCACCATATCCTCACGCGCCGTTTCCTGTCGAAGCCCCGACTCCGCCAGCCAAATCGCCGACTGCAAATCGTTTTCTTCTAGAGCGGCATTTGCTCCCTTAATCATGCAATCGATGAACTTTGACTGCATAATGCGTCGCATACGCAAAAAGTAGGTGGGATTACAGCCATTGGGAACATACAGCGGTCCGGCATAAAGCTGCTCAATCTTAAGGCACAGCTCAACTAAATGGGGCCCGCGCGCACCCGTGCGATTTCCCAAAACCTCGCGGCTTATCTGGTCAAACAGCCGTACATCGGTCTTGACGTAGTCACTGTTGAGCCCAATGCATTCATTTTGGATGAGCACGCACGATTTGCCGTCCGGCGTCGGCCCCAAGGCCGAGCGCAGGCGTGATATCGTCGAGTACAAGTTGTTGCGGGCGCTATTGAACTCAGCATGGGGCCACAGTTCCATGGCCAGTGTCTCGCGGTCGACCAGCGCATCCATGCCCAGCGCAAGCCGTTCGGCGAGCGTTGCCGCTTTCTTGCGGCGCCACATCTTGTCCGTGATGGGAAACCCGTCGCGCTCGGCGCGAAACGCCCCAAACATGCGAATCTCGATATGTTCGATAGCATCGACGGCTTCAACCTCGCCAGCCTGAAACAGGCGCTCACCCTCCCCTTCCAGATCGTCACGCAGCGAGTACCGCGATAGCTCGCGCACGGGGAGTTTCTTACGAATTCTGGCCGCCGGCTCGCCCAGACAATGCATGGCAAGGCGTGCAAAGAGCCGATACGATGGCTCTAGAATCCCCGCGCGATTCATGGACATCCAGGCCGCAAGATCGCTATCTCGCCCCGCGCAAGCCAAATGCAGCGCCACCATCCATGCTTCTGCACCACCAACCTGCGTCTGGCTTATATCGAGCAGCTCCGCCTCCTCGCGCACCGAAACCATCGAGGTGTTACGCAGATACGCCGCACGCTCCAGCAGCAACGCATTGTCGCGCATGTATGCAATTGGCTCCTCAGCCAGTTTGAGCACCTGGACCGCGCGGAACTTCGCATTGACCGGCCGACCTTCTGCCAGCGATTGCCAGCCTTCTAGCAGCAGGCCAAACAGCTGAATCTGGTTGTCGCGCATGCGTACGGCAAAGCGATCGAGCTCGTTGAACGCCGCATCGTCGGTTACCGGCAAGCCGGAAAGGAGCCGCCGTGCCGCCAGCACCATGCGCACCCAGATAGCCGGCGCCTTAAGTCCACGTACATCGAGCGCGTCCCGTATCAGCGCCATCTCGTCGTCGCGCTCGTCGATCCTCGCAAACGACCCATCGAAGAGCTCCACTAGCATGCTATCGGCCCGTATAAAAGTCCCCGCGATATCGAGCTCGCAGTCATATGCTTTGCGCGTTTTGAGCTGCTGCAGAGCACCACCGTCGTCTCCCCGCTCAGCCAACCAGTGCTTGGCCCCGATATGTGCAAAGAGCATGTCGAGTGCCGTGTGTTCCGTCTCGATTTCCGGCACAGCAAGGTTCATGGGAAGCCCAAGCCCGTTGTCCCCATAGCAAACTGCCGTAAGGACCTGGGCGACCTTCCACGAAACAGGATCTATTTCACAGGCTGCCCGATCGCCCGCATGCTCAATGAGCGATGCCATGCAGCGGGCGAGCTTTGTGTTGGACACGCTGACCGCCGCCAAATATACGCCGAGTGCCTCGGCAGGCGTTGGCTCTGGAGCGTGATCTTCGGCATCGATCGTACTCAACGCCGCCCGGCAGACATCGGCACCGTGCCCCGTCAGAGCAAGATCGACCCCATACTGCCCGGCAAGTTCAAGGACCACGCTACGGTCCAGAAAGGCGTCGGCCAGGTCCATCGCCGCATCACATCGGCCTGCCTTGAGCAAAATTCGAGCCGCCCGCGGAACTAGCTCGGGACGGATCTCGGCCACCAACTTTCGCAGGCGAAGCCGTCCGTTATCCTCGGCGCCCAAGCACGTAAAGCTCCGGTCGGCCGGATCTAAACCAAAGATCGGGTAATCGCGTACAAGGTAGGACTGGTCGATCATCGACAGCCTCACTCCACAAGCCTCGAGTTCTGCAATATTGCCCTCGCCCATCAAGATCATGAGGCAGGCAACGCAGAACAGCGCATTATTATCGAGCGAAGCAAGATCGACAAGTGCCGCACCATACACGTTGACAATCTCGCTTTCGAGCAGACCGGCAACATCGCCCTGGCCGTACAGACCCGTCTGCAAAGCCGAAACAAGCTCGGGCACACCCTGTGTGAGCTGGTAAAAGTCAAGCGATGTGCTAATCGAAAACGCCGATGCCCACGCCGAATACTCATAGGCATGCACCTTGAGCATTTGCGCATTGATCTTAACCGAGTCACCCAGCCCATGAATCAGCTGACGATTTGAAGGACGGCAGGAGATAAAGACCCCTACCCCCATAGCGCGCAGGCCGCGAATCCTGTCAATGAGGTCTTCGGTATCGTGCTGATCGAGATTTGGCACATTATCAATCGCGACAAGGGAATGCGGCTTGTCTTTGAGCTCTTCGGTTACCACCTCGAGCTGCATAAACACCTCGCGCCCAATGGCTCGATCCGCCTCGATAATCCGCACGGGGCCTCGCGTCGGGTCACTTTTTACCTCTTGGGTGTACTGCAGAAGCACCGAGGTTTTCCCAAAGCCATCAGGCGCGTAGAGAACCACGATGCCGGCCTTTCGGCCCTTGGCGATAAGCTCATTTAGCAGACGCTCACGTCGCACCATATAGCCTCCGCCCAGCGGCATCAGTTCGAGGTCGTCTATACTATCCAAATCGTTTACCATACCTGCTCCTCTACTCGACCGTATGGACACCGTAACCTCAAGACTATACAAGCCGCACCATGAATAGAGCGGTTTTGTGTTTTAGGTTGTCTTTCGGTACGCAAGCGGCAAGTTTTTGTACAGCGAGGGCCGATTGTTATTAATCCCCCGACTAATCGGTCTTTAAGCAGGTAAATGAGCTTGTCAGCTTGTCCCATCTAAGCGGCAGTGTAACGCAGATGAACAAGGTTCAGCTATGTCATTCAACTCGCCTAGCACCCGCTACCGTCTACGACCTTTTAGTGGCATTTTTGCATAGAATCTGGTATGAAATGAATCAAACTGTTGGACATCCGGCATTCGTCAAGCTTGCGGCAAGATTTTGGTCAAGCGGGCGGAAAGGGATAGCAAAAAGGCCCCCGCAAAGCGGAGGCCTTAGGCAAGGCTATGTCGAGGTGCAGGATTCGCGCTACTCGCAGAGCGAAAGGGCGGCCTCGTCGGCAACGACAACGCAGTTGGTGTGCAGCTGCAGGATCGAAGCCGGGCACGCGGGCGTAACCGGACCGTAGCACATGTCATGCACGGCCTGAGCCTTGGCCTCGCCGTTGGCGACGACCAGGATCATGCGGGCATACATGATGGTCTGGGTACCCATGGTGTAGGCCTGACGGGGAACGTCGTCGATGCTGTCGAACAGGCGGCTGTTGGCCTGAATGGTGCTCTCGGTGAGGTCGACGCAGTGCGTGCCCTTGGAAAAGTGGTCATCGGGCTCATTGAAGCCGATGTGGCCGTTGTTGCCAATGCCGAGCAGCTGCAGATCCGGGTAACCGGCGGCGGCGACGATCTTGTCGTACTCAGAGCAGGCAGCGGCGGCGTCGGGGTTGGAACCGTCGGGCACATGCGTGTTGTTCAGGTCGATGTTGATGTGATCGAAGAAGTTCTCACGCATAAAGTAGTGATAGCTCTGGGGATCGTCGTGCGAAAGGCCGCGATACTCGTCCAGGTTGTAGGTGCTGACCTCGGCAAAGTCGACGTCGCCCTTCTCGTACCAAGCAGCGAGCTGCTTGTAGGCACCGATCGGGGTGGAGCCGGTGGCAAGGCCCAGCACACAGTCGGGCTTGAGGATAACCTGCGCCGAGATGATATTGGCGGCCTTGCGGCTCATATCCTCGTAGTCTTTAGCTTTAATGATCTTCATTACGCGTCCTTTCTCGTACAAGAGAGGCAAGGCTCCCTTTACAAGCACTTGCCCGCGGCCCGCGTCGGCCGCAACCAACGTGTGCGGCCACCAGGGCGAGGTCGCGTAATGTATGTGTCTCGTGTCTAGCCGCGTCGAGGCCCCTGCCCGTCCACGGTGACCCGAAGCCTTTTAGCTTCGGACAGTTCCCATCTTGCCACGGAGGGCGTCCTCTTTCAAGGGCGCCCTCCGTAAACGTGTTTGAATTGTAGGCTAATGGCCACGTGCACTTGCTATCGCTCGCGAGCAACGATGAGCTGGTCCATCTCTTCGACATGCACGCCAACGGAGCCCTTGATGCTCGAGAACTCAACGGAGTTGCACACCAAGATGGGAACCGTCACATCGTAGCCCTCGGCAGCAATTGCCTCGCGATCGAACTCAATGAGTACATCGCCCTTATGGACGATGTCACCCACTTGCGCATGTACGGTAAAGTGCTTGCCCTCGAGCTGAACAGTGTCCAAGCCAACGTGGATGAGCACGTGCAAGCCATCGACCGTGTTGAGCGCAACGGCGTGTCCCGTGGGAAAAATGGCCTCGACCTTGGCGTCTGCCGGCGCAATCACGCGCGTACCCGTAGGCTGAATCGCCACGCCCTGGCCCAAAAGGCCGGTGGCAAATGTCTGGTCATTGACCTCGGACAACGGAATGACGTCGCCCGAGATGGGAGCATCCAGCGTAAGGACTCGACCACGCATACCAAAAGACCTTAGGACTTTAGTGAACATGATCCCCCTCGGACATACCAATCAACCAAAATAGCTTTAACAGTTTACCACTTGGCACCCGTTTTTGACCATTAGGGAAGTTCGCGCTTGACAACCTCGACGATGTCGTCGACAACACGCTGGGTCAGCTCGTGCGTCTCCGCCTCGGCCATAACGCGAACCAGCGGCTCAGTACCGCTCGGGCGCACCAGAATGCGGCCGCGGCCGTCAAGCTCCTTCTCGGCGGCAGCGACGGCGTCCCAAATGGGCTGACAATCGTCCAGACCGGCCTTGTTGTCGGAATGCACGTTGACAAGCACCTGCGGGTACTTCTTCATGATGCCGGCAAGGTCGGTGAGGGTGCGGCCGGTGCGCTTAAGCACGGCCAGAAGCTGCAGGGCCGTCACCAAGCCGTCGCCGGTGGTGTTGTGCTCCAGGAAGATGATGTGGCCGGACTGCTCGCCGCCGATGACAGCGCCGTCCGCGAGCATGCGCTCCAAAACGTAGCGGTCGCCCACGGCGGTCTGCACCATCTCAAAGCCCTGCTCCTTCATGGCGATGGAGAAGCCAAGGTTGCACATAACGGTCGAGACGATCTCGGAGTTGGCGAGCTTACCGCGAGCGGCCAGGTCGGAGCCGCAGATGGCCAGGATGTAGTCGCCATCGATCTCGTTGCCCTCGCTGTCCACGAACAGCACGCGATCGGCGTCGCCATCGTGGGCCAGGCCGATGTCGGCATGGGTACGCAGTACGAGCTCACGCAGGGGCTCAAGGTGAGTGGAGCCGCACTCGACGTTAATGTCGGTGCCGCAGTAGTCGGTGTTGATGGCATGGACCGTGGCGCCCAGGCGCTGCAACGCGGCGGGCGTGGTCTGGCAAGAAGCGCCGTGGCCGCAGTCGACGGCAACAACCAGACCGTCGAGTTTAAGGCCGTCGAGGGTGCTGATAGCGTGGTCGACATATGCCTTGCGAGCGTCCTTCATCTTGATGATGTGACCCACACCGGCACCGGTCGGCAGCGTATCGGCAGCCATGGCCTCCTCGGACATGACCCAAGCGCTGATCTCTTCCTCGACAGCATCGGGAAGCTTCATGCCCTTGCGGCTAAAGAACTTGATGCCGTTGAACTCCGGAGGATTGTGCGAAGCAGAGATGACGATGCCGCCGTCGAGCTCGTTTTGGACGGTGAGCAGCGCCACGGCCGGCGTAGGGATAACGCCGCAGCAGTGCGGGCGGCCGCCCTCGGCCATAATGCCGGCGGTCAGAGCACTCTCGAGCATGGTGCCCGAAAGACGCGTGTCACGGCCGATGCAAATGTCCGGACCAAGGAACTTGGTCGCCGCACGGCCAAGGCGAAACGCGAGGTCGCACGAGAGGTCGGCGTTGGCGACGCCACGGACGCCGTCGGTACCGAAGATGTTCTGGGGCATAGGATCGCTCCTTCCCAAGTGGGCAAAACGCAGCCGCCCACCCTAGTCGAAAAAGAAAAGCGGGACCCGCCGAGCAATCGGCAGGCCCCGCTTGTACATTGCATCTCGTAAGGAGATAAAACCTTAGCGCTTGGAGAACTGGGGAGCGCGGCGAGCCTTCTTGAGGCCGTACTTCTTGCGCTCGACCACGCGAGCATCGCGCGTAAGGAAACCGGCCTTCTTGAGGTCAGCACGGTAGTCGCCAGCGTTCAGAAGAGCGCGAGCGATGCCCAGGCGCAGAGCGCCGGACTGACCGGAGATGCCGCCGCCATCGCACAGAGCGATAACGTCGAACTGACCGGCGGTGTCGGTCACCTTGAAGGGAGCAAGGGCGTTCTCAACGAGCTGATGACGGCCGAAATACTGCTCGGCGTCACGCTTGTTGATGGTCACCTTGCCGGTGCCGGGGACGAGACGGACGCGGGCGACGGCGTTCTTACGACGGCCGGTACCCTGGTAGACAACGGTGTTCTCAGCCATCTTTAAGCCTCCAGCTCAATCTTCGTGGGGTTCTGGGCAGCATGCGGATGCTCGGCACCAGCGTAGACCTTAAGCTTGGTCATCTGGGCACGGCCGAGGGTGGTCTTGGGCAGCATGCCGCGAACGGCGCGCTCGATGACCTTCTCCGGGTGCTTCTCCATAGCCTGGCGGAAGCTCTCAGCCTTGAGGCCGCCGTTGTAGCCGCTGTGGCGATAATAGGTCTTCGTGTCGGCCTTGTTACCGGTAAGCTGGACCTTATCGGCATTGATGACGACAACGAAGTCGCCGCAGTCGCTGTTGGGCGTGAACTGGGGCTTGTTCTTACCGCGCAGGATCATTGCGATCTGGGTGGCAAGACGGCCCAGGACAGCACCATCGGCGTCGACGAGAACCCAGTTGCGCTGGACCTCGCCCTGCTTGGCGTAGTGAGTCGATTTCGAAATCACTTAGACTCCTCCATGTACAGTACGTGTTGTTACAGAGATTCACGGGGCTCTGCAAGTAACCCGTCCATATTACCCCGCTCGTCGCCCGAGTCAACAGGTATTTTGGCTCTGACCAGACTTTCTGCACATGTCGTCCATGGGTCATGACGTCGCGACGCTAGCGCTCGACAAACGCCTCGATATCTCCCAGCAATCGCTTTGCCTCCTGGCGGCCCTGAATATACAGGTCGAGGAGCTTTGCCGGATCGTGCTCAACGTGGCCGACCTCGACCGGCTTTTGCGGAGCGATGACCAGCGCGCGGCCCTCGCGCTCATACTTCCACAGGTGCATGCGCTGGAGGTTATAGCGGTCGTGGCGCGTCTCGATAGCCTCGAGCAGGTAGGGGTAGTCGGCATAGCGGGCGCGCGCGGCAGGCATAAACTCGTAGGGCTTTTTCTCGTACGAGCGGTCCTGGGTGACGATGACGACCGCACGGTCGAAGCCCGCCTCCTCAAGCACATGCTCGATAGGAACCGAATCGGCTACGCCGCCGTCGACGTATTTGTGCCCGTCAATCTCGACCGGCGGCGTCACCAGCGGCAGCGACGTCGAGGCACGCACGGCATCGAGGTCGAGCACGGCGCTTTTGACCGGCAGGTAGGCAGCGGTTCCAAACAGCATGTCCGTCGCGACGGCGTACATCTCGATAGGGCTGGCGTCGAACGTCTCGTTATCAAAGGGATCCAGGCGGTCCTGGATATCGTTGAAGATAAAGTCGTAACCCACGATGGAGCCCGTGGATGCGAAGGATGCGGCACCCATGTAGCGGTTGTCATTGCAGAAGGTCAGGTTGATGCGATTGACGCGACCGATCTGGTGCGACTTGTAGTTGACGCCGTTGAGCGCACCGGCCGAAACGCCGTACACCGCCGGAATTTCGACACCGGCCTCCATGAGAACGTCGAGCACGCCGGCGGTAAACTGCCCACGAAAACTGCCACCCTCCAAGACGAGCGCGACCTTGCCGGCGTTCTTTGCCTTATCTTCTGCAGTCATATTGACCTCCTGCTGTTTCGTTTTAGCTTTCTTCTACCCAGTTTTGGGATGGCGAGCGCATGGGTTGGTCGCGCGCGCAGACGTGGTGTAAGAGTGTCCTGAGGTCCGTCGCTGCAAGTCC
>CAUEQD010000030.1 GCA_959019945.1 uncultured Collinsella sp.
CGGAGGGGCCCCGTGGGCGGGAATCGCGCACTCCATATTTTGTTCACAAATGAATAGAACCCTCAGTTGCTTCGCTGAGGCCGTATTCGAAGCAGCAGCTTCTGATATTGGCGATGACCAGCTGTTTTATGAGTATTGAGACATCGGTCATCTCTGGAGCGCTACTTTACTCCAAAGGCATCAGCTATTTGTTTCCCATCGGTAAAAGGCGGGTTTTGTTCGCCAAGCGTTCTTATATATAGATAGATACGGGTTCGAACCCATGAAAGGGCGACAAAAAAAGACAGCCAACCGAAGTTGACCGCTTTCTATTCTATGCTGGAGTATCCAGAGGGTGCTTCCGAACTCGTTTTCTCGCTGCCATTCATGCTTTCGAAGCATCTTTCGACCTTCGCAGTCTCATGTTTTGAGGATCTGCCGTGTTTATCACTGTTATCAATGAGTGTGTGGAAGTGATCCTCATACAGATTCATGCGATCCGCCAGAGAACTGAGAAGCATCTTTCTGCAGCCCTCGTTGTCTATCCTCGCATCTCTCAGGTCTTCCGGAAATTCACAAGCAGTCTTAGGGTCAATTTGTTTCTGCTTTCAGAGACTTGTTTGAGAGTTTTTAAAGACAGTTCAAAACAATAAGCGAGACACCATAAAGCAGAGCAAGATGTGCCGGATAGAAAATGTAGAAGAAATATTTCAGCTTCAGCCCTCGCTTGCCATTATAAAGATTGATAAGCAACAACGAAATTATCGCGGCAGCAACATCAGGATTAAAAATATTAGCTGTAGTGAACTCAAATCCGCCGCCAATTATATGGCATGACGAAAGGAGCACTGCACATACTGCAGCAAAGAACATCTTAGCTTTGCTGTCGTGGAATAAATAGAATGCAGCCACAAGCAGAATGCCATACGCACCGCCATCCAGCTTAGTGTATTCAGCTGCCAGTGCTGTCAAAACAATCAGAGCAATTTCTGCAATGTGCCTCTTCCATTTTGAAAGACTTTGTATCTTTTCCAGAATAATCAAAAAGACCAAGGAAAGCAGGAGCTCATACATAACATTCTGTTGCCGAAGGTCAAATAGCTGCCCGGTTTGAACGAAATCGTATATGGGCTCCGCAATGATTGCGAAGACAAGCATATTTCGCAGGTACTTCTTTATGTCATGAGTATGCAAAAATCCCTCAACTATCAAAAAGCAAAATAAGGGAAATGCAATTCTGCCAAGAACATGAAGCACATCCGAAGCCTCGCTTAGAATCGCCCACTGCTCGTCTGATATCTGATTGTACGATGCGTGAGTCATGATTCCATTGGTCAGGACGATCCTGCTTACATGATCGAGAACCATCGAAATGGCCGCTATTATCTTTAATGTGCTGCCGCTAATTCCGTATCTATCTGTTTTCATTTTGTTTTCCTTTCGTTGGGTGGGCCGTCGGGGGTTCAGCCTGCTCCGCAGGCGGCCGCTGCGGCGCTCCGCGCCCCGACGGGTTCGAACCCGTGTCGCGGCAACAAAAAAGCGACCAACCGGAGTCGATCGCTTTCTTTTCTATGGTGGGCCGTCAGGGGTTCGAACCCTGGACCTTGGGATTAAAAGTCCCCTGCTCTGCCAGCTGAGCTAACGGCCCGCGGGTGGCATTGTACCACGGTCTGGGACTATTCCCAACTCCATTGGCCGTTCTGGAAAATCACAACTTCACGTCCATCAGGCGTAATGCCCGTAATATCGATGTCGTCCGTGCCGATCATAAAATCGACGTGCGTGCTCGAGACGTTAACGCCATGCTCCAGGAGCTCCTCCTTGGACATGTCATACCCACCCTCGATGCATTCGGGGAAACCGACACCTAGCGCGAGATGGCAGCTAGCGTTCTCGTCATAGAGTGTGTCATAGAACAGAACGCCGCTTTCGCGGATCGGAGTGTTCTTGGAAATGAGCGCGACCTCGCCCAGATGAGCGGCACCTTCATCGGTGTCAATAATGCTCGCAAGCGTTGCCTTGCCCACGCGGGCGTCGTAGTCCACCACGCGGCCGCCCTCGAACTTAATCCAAAAATCTTCGACTTTATTGCCGTGGTGGATGAGCGGCATGGCCGAGTACACGATACCGTCGGCGCGCATGCGATCGGGCGAGGTGAAGACTTCCTCGGTGGGAATGTTGGGGAAGAAGGGGTGTCCATCGGGCGTCTTGCCCTTGCCGCCGGCCCACTCGTGACCCTTCGTCATGCCAATCGTCAGATCGGTTCCATTTGCCGCGGTGTAATGCAAGTAGTCGAAACGATTGTCGTTCAGGAAACGCAGGTTCTTTTCGAATGCGGCGTCATGGAGTTCCCAGTCGCTCTCCGGGTCCTGGCCATCGGCGCGCGCGGTGTGCAGAATCGCATTCCACAGTTTATAGATTGCAACCTCATCGGCGTCTCCTGGGAACACCTCGTGCGCCCAAGCCACGACCGGAGCGCCGGCGATGCACCACGGATTGATGTTGTAATCCAGTCCGCGGCGGAAAACTTTGCACTGCGTATTCCTCGCCTTTGATGCCGCGGCCGGCTTGGCTGGATCGATGCCCTTGAGGGCCGCAGGATCCGCACCTTCGATAAAGACAAAGCAGGCACCATCCTGGGCCAAGGAATCCAGCTGCATGCGCTTCCACTCGGGTGTCTGCTCAAAATAGCTTTTCTCGACATGCTCGTACGTGAGCCTCGTCACGGCATCATCGGCCCAAATGACCGTCACGTGGCCGGCGGCGGCAGCATAGGCCTCCGCGACCACCACGCGCGCAAACGGCGCGCACTCGACCGGAGACTGAACGACGACCTCCTGGCCGGGCTTGACGTTTACGCCCTTGCGGACGACCAGGCGCGCGTAGTTTTTAATCTTGGGCTCCAGGGCCTTCATGCCCTCCAGAGCCTCTTCGACCGTCAGGGCAGCTCGAATCATGTGCCACTCCATCTATCTATAGAACAGTAAAAAGGCGCGCCGCAAAAACGACGCGCCTTATATCTTAGCGATAAGTATGTATGCAAACGCTACTTCTTCTTGGAGTCCTTCTGGTCCTCCTCGGCAGCCGCGCGCTCAATAAGAGCGTTGAGCTTGTTCTCGGACATGCCCTCGGCCTGCGCGCGGTACATGTTGCGCAAGGGACGAATACGAGCGAAGTCGTAGATAAAGTCACCTAGGATGATGACATAGGACAAAACGATGCCGACCATCTGGACAGGGCTGGACACCATGCCAGCGGGAGCGAAGTACAGCGAGGCCCAAATTGCCACGACGAGCACCATGCCAATGGCGAGCACAATCCACCAGATGCGACGGCGCTTGGTGTAGTCCTCGTCCTGCTTGAGGAGGATATTCGACACCGTATAGATGCGGTCCTCCTTGGCGCGCTGCTTGGCCTTGCGGGCGCGCTTCTCCTCTTTAGAGAGGCCCTCGAGGTTCTCGCCCTTCTCGAGCTCTTTGCGGCGTGCCTTAGACGAAGCCGGCACGATGCGAACGGAGCTCGCTGCTTGGCGGGCGGGCTTAGCAGATGCGGCAGACTTGCGCGCAACCCCGGTAACTTCGTGGGATTGCGTGCGCTTGTTCGTGGCGCTACGGGTACTCACTTATGCGTTCTCCTTCATGCTTGTGAACTGGGAGCCGGTGATGATCTGGAAGGCCTCGCGATAGCGCTCGGACGTGCCATCGATGACCTCGGCGGGCAGGTGCGGGGTCTCCCCCGTCATATCCCAGTTGGCCTTGAGCCAATTGCGGACGAATTGCTTGTCGTAGCTAGGCTGGATCTTGCCCTCCTCGTAGCTGGCAGCAGGCCAGAAACGGCTGGAGTCGGGCGTGAGGCACTCGTCGATCAGCGTGACCTTGCCATCAATAACACCAAACTCGAACTTGGTGTCGGCAATGATGATGCCACGGGTCGCGGCGTACTCGGCAGCGGCCTTGTAGATCTTGAGGGAAAGGTCACGAATCTGCGTGGCGATGTCCTCGCCCACGATCTCGCAGCAACGCTCGAACGAGATGTTCTCGTCGTGGTCACCGATCTCGGCCTTCGTGGACGGCGTGAACAACGGCTCGGGAAGCTTGGAAGCCTCGGTCAGGCCCTCAGGCAGCTGGATGCCGCAGACGGTGCCGTTCTCGTCGTAGGTCTTCTTGCCCGAACCGGTCAGATAGCCGCGGACGATGCACTCGATAGGAATCGTCTGGGCCTTCTTAACCAGCATGGCGCGGCCAGCGAGGTAGTCACGATACTCAGCAAACTCCTCGGGGAAATCCGCCGGGTCGATGGAAACGAGATGGTTGGGGACGATGTCGGCAAACTTATCGAACCAGAATGCCGAGATGCGATTGAGCACCTCTCCCTTAAACGGAATCTCGTCGGGAAGAATGAAGTCGAACGCAGAAATGCGGTCGGTGGCGACCATCAGCAGGTTTTCACCGGCATCGTAAATATCACGAACCTTGCCACGGGAATCCGGACGACGCTCCATCGTTGTCACGTGAGTCACTCCTTACCTAAATACGACAGAAATGCGGGTTCTTTCCCGCATGTTTTCGCAAACTCGGAGCGGCAGGGACGCGGCCCCTCCTTCACCGAATAGCGAAAAGCTAGTGCTCCATTGTAGTAGATGCCGCGTCTGCCGTGTGCTCGCGGGGCAGATGAATTGTAAAAGTCGTACCCTTTCCAAGCTCCGACTCCACGGATATGTAGCCATGGTGACGCTCGACAATCTGCTTGGTCACGGCGAGGCCGACGCCCAGGCCGCCAGCTTCGCGGGCGCGGCTGGCATCGGCGCGCCAAAACCGCCCGAAAATGCGCGACAGATCGTCTTTGGCAATACCGATGCCGGTATCAGAAACGGCAATGCTGACGTGCCTGCGGTCACTGAGCACCGACACCACGACCCAACCGCCCTCGGGGGTGTAGCGCATGGCGTTGCTCATGAGGTTGATAACACATTGCGTGATCATGTCGGGATCTGCCTCGACAACGTCATCGTGGCCCTGCGTCTCATCTGCAAAGCGCAAACGCAGGTCACGGTCGGCAAACAGGCGCTCCTGGCCATTCACAATCGATCGCACGAACGGAACCATGTCCACCGGTTCTAGATTGAGCGGAGCCGTGCTGTTTTCCATACGCGATAGGTCGAGCATCTGCTGCACCAGACGAGCCAGGCGACGCGTCTCGGAAGCAACGGTCTCCAAATGCTCATCGTCGGTGGGATACACGCCATCCTGCATGGCCTCGACCGTTGCGAGCATGGCCATAAGCGGCGTGCGAAGCTCGTGTGCAACGTCTGAGGTCAGGCGCTTCTCGTGTTTCATATCCTTCTCGAGCGAAGTGGCCATCTCATCGAAGGTCTCACCCAGCTGATCGATCTCGTCATCACCGCGCAGTCCCGTGCGAGCCGACAGGTCGCCGTCACGGATTTGCTTTGCGGTACTGGTGATGCGATGAATCGGCTTGGTGAGCATGCGCGACACGAGCGATCCGATAACGACCGAAATGCAGATTGCAACAACCGCGGCGAGGGCCATGGCGTTAAAGGTCTTCTCCCTAAACGCAGAGTCCGCCTTGGTGAGCAGAGCGTCGGAGCCGATGGCCCACAGCTTTACCTGTCCGACATGCTCGCCGGAAGACGTTACAATCTCGACGTTAGCAACGCTATCGGAGTCGGTTGGAGCAGACGAGACCGGGCTATGCGATGCCCTCTTGCCGCTCGTGTCGTCGGTCGTAGCCTGGTTTTCGCGTACATCGGCGGTGGCGCTTGCCGAGGGCCAGGAATCGTCATAAACGATCACGCCCTTTTTATTGACGACCTGCATGCCCAGATCGTCGGAAACCAAACTCGACGTTGCGACCGTGCGCAGTTCTCCCGCGGTCCAAGAGCCGTTTTCCTCATATGAGGTCGCCAACTTCTCGGCAGCGGAATTTGCGATTTCGACGATATTGGAGCGTGTGTAATCCGAAAAGACCGTGCCCCACACAACAGAGACAACGCCCACCAGCACCAATACTGTCATGAGCGATGTCAGAGCAAAAGCAAGTGCCATGCGCGAGGGATAGCTCATCGTTGGCCGTGAATCGGAACGAGGCGTGTTCCAACTAGCCTTGGAACCCGCCTCGCTCTCCTGCTTGTGCTTTTGTCCGATTTCAAAGCGCGCAGGTGTCATATGTGATTTCCCTATTTCTCGTCCGACTTATCGGTCTTGGCCGGAGCCTCGAAGCGATAGCCGACACCATGGACGGTGTAGAGCCACTTGGGCTTCTTGGGATCATCGCCCAGCTTGGCGCGAAGATTCTTCACGTGGCTATCGATGGTGCGCTCATAGCCCTCAAAGTCATACCCGAGCACTTTCTCGACCAGCTCCATGCGGTTATACACACGGCCGGGATGGCGGGCAAGCGTGGTGAGCAGCTTGAACTCGGAAGCCGTCAGATCGACTTCCTTGCCCTCGACCAAGATCTTGTGGCCCGAGATATCGATGACCAGATCGCCGAAGTCGAGTACCTCGACGGCGGGCTCGTCGGCCTGATGGGCACGGCGGAACAGAGCGCGAACGCGGGCGACGAGCTCGCGCGGCGAGAACGGCTTAATCAGATAGTCGTCGGCGCCGAGCTCAAGACCGATAATACGGTCCTCGATCTCGCCCTTAGCCGTCAGCATGATGATGGGGACATCCGAGGTATCGCGAATGGTGCGGCAAACGCGCTCGCCGGGGATCTTGGGGAGCATAAGGTCGAGCACGACCAGGTCGAACTGATGCTTCTCGAACTCCTCGATCGCGGACTGGCCGTCGCCGACGCCCACAACCCAGTAGCCTTCGCGCTCGAGATAGGCAGCGACGGCGTCACGGATTGCCTTCTCATCCTCGACCAGCAGAATCTTTTTTGCATCTGAAGCCATAACACGGCCCCCCTGTCTCAATTAGCTAAGAACAAGCCCATTTTAACGCACCTGAGCCCGCCGGATGCCGCTATGACGCGGCAGCTCGGCGGGCGGTACTCACAATTACAACGCGTTTATTCCCCTGTTGGCGCCTTTCTAACCCCTCTAAGCTTAAAGAGAGAATAGACGTGCAGTGACCGTCTCTGGTATACCCTGGCTGTTGCGCACCGTGGCGTACGTAAGGAATGAGTCCGATTTTCCCGCCGTAGCTGGATAATCGCCATACTCCAAAGCGCGGTCGGGCGACAGCAGCGAGCCATAGGTCTTGGCAGAGGTGTCGATCAGGAAATGCGACGCCTGTACCTTAACAAGGTATTTATTCTTCTTGCCAGCCGCACATGCGAGCGGCTCGCGGGACAGGAAGAGGTACGGCCCTCCCTCATTACCGATATATGTGCCCATATTGCCCAGGCTGCCCACGCCACTATAGGCCGCCTCGATAGAAAACACGAAGGTATCGCCCATATATACGGCCTCGAAAGGCGAGACTGACGAGGGAAGGACTAGCTGGGCACGTTTGGTGTTGTTGCCGTCGGTCAGATCGATTGCCGTTATGCCGTAGTAGACGCCCTCGTCGTTGCGGACACGCGGCGAGATGGTCAAAATGCCGTCGCTCGCGCGCGGGGCCGATGCAAAGCGGCCCGTCGATTTCCAAATTACCTCGGCCTTGGATTCATCAAGCGAGCGACGATAGCAAAACGAATCACTACTCGTTTTATTGCCGCCTGCCGAAGGCATTTTATACCAGATGACTGATGCCCCGAACGCCGTAAACAGCGGCGGATCGTAGTCCTTGCCACCTCGATCGAGCTCAACCACGTCGCCAGAGAGCGAAGCGCCCGACAGATTTTGAGCGTAGAGCTTCCACGATGAATTGGCAAAGTTCATCTCAACCCACGCGAATACGCCGTCGCCGGCACGGACATCGTAGAATGCATATCCCGTGCCCTCGATAGGATCCTCGATTAATGTGATAAGCGAGCCATCGCCCAGGTTGAGCACACCGAGCGTGTTGGCGTGCAGTGCCGATGCGGGCGCCATCATTGCCGCGGCGTAATCGCCGTCGCAGTAGTACAGCAGCGTACCCAGAGGCAGCGTCCACGACGCCGCCGGCTCAAGATCGATGTCGACTGCCTCGTACTCATCCGTAATCGAGATGATTTTGGAATCATCCTTGATAACCTGCGGCTCGCCGGCGGCATCATCGCTGGTGCCCGTTTTTTTCGAGCATCCGGCAAGCACCGTGGCAGCGCCCGCGGCAGCCCCACCGAGTACAAAGCCGCGACGCGATATTCCGTTCTTGATGTGATCGGCGATACCCATTAGGCGATCTCGGTGCGAGCGGCCTCGATAGCGCGTGTAAGCTGGTCGGCGCAGGAGGTCTTTTTCATACCGCAGGTATTACCGGCGAGAACCTCGATTACGCGATCGGCAGGAGCGCCCTCGACCAGCTTGGAGATAGCCTTGAGATTGCCGTCGCAGCCGCCGGTAAACTCAACGCCCATCACCTTGTTGCCGTCATCGGAAAGATCAAGGTGAATATTGCGAGCGCACACGCCCTGAGGCTTGTAATCAAACGAAATCATGCGATCCCCTCTCAGAATGTTATTCGAGACGACTATTATCCCCGTCTTTCCCTAAATGCAACGAGGCGCTTTGCCGGCAACACACATTACCAGCAAAGCGCCCTAAAAAGCTAACGTTATGCCCGAACCTACTCGAAGCTCAGCTGCTCCAGACGATCAAAGACCGTGTCGATACGGGTGAGGAAGTCCCACGGATCAAAGATCTCGTCGAGCTTCTCCTGACTGACGGTGCAGCGCGGGTCGGCCTCGAGACGCTCCTTAAAGGTGGGGCCGGAGACACAATCCTGTACCTCGTGCCAGGTTGCCATAGCGTTCTCCTGCACAATGGCGTACGCGTCCTCGCGGGTGATGCCCGTGTCGACGAGGGCGAGCAGTACCTTGGAAGAGAAGATGAGGCCGCGGGTCTTATTGAGGTTGGCCATCATGCGGGCGGGATACAGTTGCAGGCCGTCGATAACGCGAATGAGGCACTGGAACATGTGGTCGAGGGCGATGAAGCTGTCGGCCTGGGCGACGCGCTCGGCAGAGGAGTGCGAAATGTCACGCTCGTGCCACAGGGCGACGTTGTCGAAGGCAACCTGCGCGTTGGCCTTCACGACGCGCGACAGGCCGCAGACCTTCTCCATGGTGATGGGGTTGCGCTTGTGCGGCATGGCGGAGCTGCCCTTTTGACCCTTACGGAACGGTTCCTCGGCCTCGAGCGTATCAGTCTTCTGCAGATTGCGGACCTCGGTAGCGATGCGCTCGCAGGTGGCTGCGGTGGTGGCGAGAACGCCGGCGAGATAGGCGTGATGGTCGCGGCTGATAACCTGCGTGGACAGCGGGTCGTGAACCAGGCCCAGGTGCTCGCAGACATACTCCTCGACGAACGGCTCGATGGAGCTGTACGTGCCGACAGCGCCCGAGATGGCACCAAAGGCAACATTCTTGCGGGCGTCCTCAAGACGATCCAGATCGCGCTTGAGCTCCCAGGCCCAAGAGCCAAACTTCATGCCGAAGGTCATCGGCTCGGCGTGGATGCCATGAGTGCGGCCGGCACAGAGCGTGTTGCGCTCCTCAAAGGCGCGACGCTTGCAAATCTCGCCGAGCTTCTTGACGTCCTCGATGATCAGGTCGCAGGCCTGGGTGAGCTGGTAGCACAGGGCCGTGTCGCCCAGATCCGAGCTGGTCATGCCATAGTGAACCCAGCGGCTGGGCTTGGGGTCGCCCTCGGGAACATCGGCATCGATGTATTCCTTCATGTTGGTCAGGAAGGCAATGACGTCGTGGCGCGTGACTTCCTCGATCTCATCGACCTTCGCCTTCTCAAAGTTGGCATGGTCGCGGATCCACTGGGCCTCGTCTTTGGAAATACCGATCTTGCCGAGCTCCGCCTGGGCCTCGCAGGCCAAGACCTCGATCTCCTGCCAAATGGCGTACTTGTTCTCGAGGGAGAAGATGTGTCCCATCTCCGGGCGGGTATAGCGATCGATCATAGCGGCTCCTTTTTGGTTATTGGCACGTTGGTCGTAACCCAACCATTGTACCGTGCGCAGGTGCAAGTATGGGCAGCAGGCATTAACCTAACATTTTGGAATTGGAGCGGGCAACGGGACGTCCGCGCATTTGCTTCGCAAATCCGCACCGGCTGCGGTCGATCCCCTCGGATTCACGGTGACGATGGGGAAGACTTTGTTGAATTGGCCGTCCCGAGGTCTTCTGTGCTCCATGGAGCGGACAACGGGACGTCCGCGTATTTGCTTCGCAAATCCGCACCGGCTTCAGGCGCCTGTCGGCGCCTTCGCCTGCTCGCTACAAACGCTTCGCGTTCGCTTAACGCTCGCACCCTGGCGGGTTCGAGTCCCGGCGCTTGGTAGTAAAAAGCACGGCAACGTAACGCTGCCGTGCTTGTGCTTTTTACTGGAGCGGGCAACGGGACTCGAACCCGCGAGTGTCAGCTTGGGAAGCTGATGCCTTACCACTTGGCGATGCCCGCTTGTGCGTTGGCTAGTATAACGCGGTTGTCTTGTTCGATACAAGGGTGGTGATGCTTGTTTTAGCTGTGGAGAATCATTTGAAAACCGCGCCAATTGTGGAGATGAGGACCTTTGTCTTTCTTTTCTTACCATCTTTTACCTGCACTTTTATCTGATTGTTGTATTTGAGCTCGATTTGTCAGAAATCGGGCAAGCTTTTGGTCAGGCTCCGGTACTTACCCGCATGAACCTCGGGGGTAGCCTCATCCTACGCGTCGCAGCCTCCCCGTGCGGCGCACGAGGGATAAGGAGCAGCCATGTCCAACGCACCCACGCACTCTGTCCACAGCGCAATCGCAACAGGTCCGCTGCTCCTGCTCCTCTTCCTGCTTTTCGGCTGCCTGGCACCGGGAGCCGCATTTGCCGTCGATGGCTACGACCAGCTCGGCTTCCGCACTATTAGCGATGATTGTGGACCCTTCTTCATCGGCAAGTATGAAGCTCAAGACACCTCGATTGCCTACTGCATGAACCAGGAGCGCCCCGGCCCCACCAAACCGGGCGGCCCATGGCTCAACTTTGATCAAGGCTGGGTGTGGCTCGACGACGAGTTCGCGGCAATCGTTTGTCACGGATATCCTACCGCCACGTCGTTTGGCGGTTACCATCTTTCACCCGATCGCGCCCGCGCCGCCACCCAGCTTGCCGTATGGATGCTCAACGGCACTACCCATGTCGACGGCACCTACTCCTACACGACCGCTCAGGGCAAAACCAAGAGCGGACACTTTACCGCCGACAATGAAGTCGTGGCGGCTGCGCGGTGGCTCCACGACAGCGCAAAATCAGGAAGCATCAAAGCCGCTCCGCACCGCGCGCGACGCTATCTAGGAGCCGTATCGGGCGGCAGCAAACGTCAAGACATGCTCTATGTACTGCCGGCGGTCTCTGTTTCCTTCCAAAAGCAGTCTGCTAACACCGTTATTACCAGCGGAAACAATACCTATCAGTTTACCGGGGCAACATTCGATATTTTTGAGAGCGCCAGCGGCGCGCGTGTCGGCACCATCAAGATGGACAGCAACGGTCGAGCGCAAGCAACACTTCTGCCCAACACGGCATACTACCTAGTTGAAACGAAGGCGCCGGCCGGCTATGTCCCCCGCCACGATCGTATTGCCTTTACCACGGGGAATGACGGCGGGCGGGTCGCCATTGATGAACAGCCCGGCACCATCAATCTGCGTATCGTAAAACTCGATGCCGCGACGAATGCCGGCCCCCAGGTGGGATCTTCACTCGCAGGAGCAGAGTTCACGTGTGTGTCGCAATCAACCCCTGGATGGGCACAAATCCTCACGACCGACGAAAGCGGTCGGGCCACCCTCGCCGATGTCCCCTTAGGAACCTTTACCATCTACGAATCAAAAACCCCCGAGGGCTACCTGCCATCCAACGACAGCTGGACCTATACCGTTGGAGCCGACCAGCTCGGCGATTCAGGCGTGGTCGAGATCGAATCTCGCGTTTCCGATATCCCCATTGCGTTTAACCTTGAGATTTCCAAATTCAAGGATTACGGCAATAGCGACCAATCCGGCCTGGAGCAGCCGGCGGGTGGTGTTGTCTTTGAGGTTGTCAGCAACAGCTCTCAGCAGGTTGTTGGCACACTGACCACAAACGTCTATGGCTTTGCCTCCACCAAAGATCAGCCCGAAGCATGGTTCGGCGCAGGCAAGCGACCCGCCGGTGTCCACGGAGCCGTCCCATACGACCGTGCCGGCTACACGGTTCGCGAGGTTCCGGAAACCGTCCCCGAGGGTTTTAAACGTGCAGGGGAATGGACCGTCGGGGCCAATCAGATTTCCAACGGCGCCGAGCTTCAATATATCGTGGACAACCATGCTCTGTCGACGCATCTCCAGATTGTAAAACGCGATGCCCAAACAGGCGCTTCTGTTCCACTAGCCGGATTCACCTTCCAACTACTCGACAGCAATCACGAATCTGTCTCACAAACTTGCTGGTATCCAACACATAACGTAATGGACACCTTTACGACTGACGCGACCGGGACCGTCACACTGCCCGAATCGCTCGTGCCGGGCACCTATTATGTACGCGAAACCTCGGCCAAAGAGCCCTATCTTGTCGGCGAGGAGATCGAGGTAAACATACCCGCCGACATGAACCTAACGCCCGTTGCAATCGCCTCGTATTATGACCACGCCGCGACCGGAAACATCAGGATCGTTAAAACCGATGCCATAGACGGCAGCAGCCTCGCGGGCGCCGTCTTTGAGATCCGTGCCTCGAGTGATATCGTGCGCCCCGACGGTAGCATTGCCGCGCTCGACGGTGAGACTGTCGCTACCATCACGACGGATGAAACTGGAGAAGCACGCGCGGACAACCTCCCGCTGGGACTTGGCACCGCACGCTACGAGGTTGTCGAGACTCAAGCGCCGGCAGGCTTCTTGCTCGATCGGACAACCCATATTGTCGACCTTACTTATGCCGACCAGAAAACACCCGTTGTAGAAGCACGGCTTAACGTATCCGACGATTACACCAAGGTTGATATCTCCAAGGTCGATGCAAGCGGTGAGCAGGAAGTGGAAGGCGCACAACTCACCTTATATGGTCCCGATAAAACCGAAATAGACTCCTGGACCTCATCCGACAAGCCACACCGCGTCGAACATCTTGCACCCGGCACCTACTCGTTGCGCGAAATGATGTCTCCGCGGACCTATGACCTTGCCGAGGAAATAACGTTTGAAATAAAGGATACGGGAGAAGTCCAATCCGTCGCGATGAAGGATGCGCCCATCGAGATCAAGGGACAGGTCGACAAGCGTCAGGAACTTGTCCAACCTATCGAAAAGGGCCTGTTGGCTAACGGCGATGGTAAAAATCGCGCCGCGACGCAAACTAATACGGATGGACTTTTCTCCTATACCATCGACGCTCGAAACGATTCCGCTACTTGGGTTGATGAGTTTACGATTACCGATGATCTTGAGTGCGCCAAAGACGGCACGGCGAGATTCATCTCAATCGAAACCCCCGTCGCCATCGGCGACCTCAACGGTCTGTGCAACGTGTGGTATCGCACGACGCCGTTGGACTCGACAGACGTCGATGAGCCGGCGAACGCGACACTTGACGATGGACACGAAAATCCTTGGCTTGAGTCCGACGAAGTAAAAGAGAGCCTTGGTGAGGACTGCCGCCTCGTCGATTACGACGGCTGGCGCCTCTGGAAGGCGGATGTCTCGACCACGGAATCCACCACACTCGAGGCGGAAGAGCTCGACCTTGCATCCAATACCGTCGTAACAGGCATTCGAATTGAATACGGTGCGGTAGCCGCCGACTTTACGACTCGAAGCGATGCGGATTCTTGGACCCGCGATGATCTCAAAGATGAGCACGACGACCTTGACGATGCCAAAGCAATCCTTGGCACAGACGCTCGGGGCGCAGTCGTACACATGCAGGCAACGTCGGCTTATACGCCCCAAACCGCACTCACCAACAGCGCGCGCGTCGATCTTTGCCGCAACGGTGGCGGCGATAAACTTGAGTCACATGACGAGGACAGCGTCATTCAACGCTGTACTCTACCGCAGGACCTACCGGCAACAGGATCAGTTCCCATCGCCGCTTGCATCACCGCGCTCCTGACCTCGGGTGCCGCAGCCCTATGGTTCGCTCGCCTTAGGTCGATCCCAAAGAAGCGCTAGCGCGATGAAAAAGCGGGCGAGCCAGTCCCCTGGCTCGCCCGCTTTCAATCATTTAAATCGCCGCATCTACTCTGCAGACGAAGATCCACCATCAACGATTGCCTGCTCGGACTCAGGAATCCCATCGGCACCCGTACTCTGTTCTTGCTCCACCTCTTCGCTGATTGCGGAGGCGGGGGTCGAGCCCTTTGCACCCACGATGTAGGCAGCCCCAAATCCTAACGCAATGGCAATCAAGGTCAAAATCACGTAGACAGGCCAATGGCGCTTAATATACGAAAACACGTTGACTCCTTAGAGCTCCGTCTACGAACGGCGGATAACCTCGGTCACGACCTCGGATACCGTAGCAATGTTCGTCGGGTTGACATTGTGGGGCAGGTCGTCCTCGGTACGAGCGCAAGCCAGACGCGTGCCGTCCACGCCGGCGATGGTAAGGGCTCGGCGGCTCGCCTCGAGCGCAGCATAGGCATCGGTCTTGGCATAGGGCATCTCGAGCGCGCCACAATCGACATGGAACGACTTGCAGACCTTGCTGACCAGGTTCATGATGCGGCGATCGCCCTTGAGCAGTTGTTGTTCGCCCTCGACCGTCACCACCGAAAGCCTACCGGCGCCGACGGATTCAAGATTGATAAAGAATACGCCGCGGAGCTTATCGCGATGCGAAGCCAAGAAGGCCTTCATGCCAGCGCCATCACAATCCGAGGCGCCCGTTGCCACAAACCAGATATCGTGACCGAGCAGCTCATCATCGCCCATAGAGGCGACAGCCGAGAGCATATCTTCGGAAGAAGCGCCATCGGAAGACGTAGCGCCACCCTTCCAGCCATCGTTATCGTCCTCGAAGTTATCCCACGAACCGATACCGCGACCGGACTTCTTGGCATCGTAATCGTCTTCGACGCCCAGCCAGTCACTCATGCTGTCCTGCTCGTTTTTCTTTTTACGGCCGAACAGACCACCCAGGCCGCGCTTACGAGACTTGGGTGCCGCCGGGGCGGGAGCCGAAATGGTCTCGATCGGCTGTGCGCCCGACGCAACGGGCATAGGAGGCGCAACGGGTGCCGATGTGGGTTCGGGGCCCTGGGCAGTAGCAAAGGGATCATTGACCTGTGCGGAGGGGTCGGGAAGGTCGAACAGCGACGTGCGAGACGCAACGTTTGCCTGCTTCATAGACGGCAGCGACGGATCGGGGACCGAAGCCAGCGGAGACGAGGAAGGTGCAGGCGACGGTGCCGACGCCGGATCGGGAACATTCATCTGCGGGCGCGGTGATGCCTGGGAGGAAATCTGGGCCATAAGGGAATCGACCGTTTCGTCCTGGGTGGGAGCGACATTGGCAACCGTGGCACCGGAACCACTCGGGGTCGGCATGGTGAAAATCTGCGTGGAATAAGGCCTCGACTCATCCGTCTCGGGAGTCTCGGAAACCGCAGGCACTTCCTCCTGCTCGACCTCGGTCGAATCATCTTGCTCGGCTGCCGCGTATTGCTCTTCGTCAGAGTTGGCCTCGACGGGCTCGTCCTCGGCGGCATCTTGGATTTCGGCAGCATCAACAGGCTCGTCATCGTCTGCCGCGTCGCCCTGCTCATCGGAAACAGGAAGGGGCTCGGCAATCGCGGTGCCCTGTTTTTCAAACGTTATCGTGGAATCGAACTGCGCGGCATCAAACGACATGGTGCTATCGACGTGCTGCTGAGCCTCGAAAGACGTCGTCGCTTCAACAACATCCGCGGACGCCGGTTGCTGGGACTCAAAGGACGTTGTAGCTTCGGCGGCTTCGACGGGCGCGGACTGCATAGCCTCGTTCTGCTCGAACTCTTGCGCCGCGAGCTCACGTGCCGCCTCGGCTGCCTGCTGCTGAGCGATAGCCTCCTGCTCGGCAGCCTCGCGTGCGGCAGCGCGCTTCTCCTCGAAATCGTCGACAAATTTCTTGCCCTTTGCAAACGCACCCTTAAAGAAGTTGGAAGCGCTGGCGCCAATCGACGAGAACGCGGATGCAATGTCGGCATGCGGCGTTGCCGCGGGAATCTCGGCCGAGAAATCAGTATCGCTCTCGTAAGACACGCGCCTCGGTTGTTCAACGTAATCGTCGTCAGACTCGTCCGCAACGTCTTGCGCCGGTGCGGCGGGAGCCAAAATGTCCAGTCCTGCCGCGGGATCGAACGCGGACACCGCCTCGGGATCGGCAACGGCAGCGGTAACCGCGGCAGACTCATCATCCGCAGCGACAACGGGCGCAGGCGCAGCCACGACGGGGGCAGGCTCGGGCTCAAACGTTGGCTCCTCGCCCTCCTCGTAATCGAGCGTGCAGGACTCGGGAAGCATTCCGAGCGCACGGATGGCATCCGAACCAAAGCGGATGTTGCCGGCGGCGTTGCGATAGAGCTTGGGCTCGGGCTCGGCAGACTCCTCCGCCGGCTCGGCAGCGGGAACCTCGTCATTGAACTCTTCGGCTTGGGCAGCCTGATTCTGATCCTCAGGCACGATAGCGCCGATCAGCGTCTCGTCGGCAGACGCACCCTCAAAGCCCTCGATTTGCTCGTCGAAAGCCTCGCCCTGTTCGGGCTCGGTCTGAGCGTCGGGAGCAATCGGCTGACCGAATTCGTCCTCGGCGTAGGTAGGCTCTTCATACTCGATGGTGTTGCCGTAGTCGTTTTGCTGCTGGGCCGCGGCATATTCCGCCGCTGCGCGCGCCATTTCCTCGGCACGACGCTTCTGCTCCCCAAAATAGGTATCGAACGGAACATCGTCGGGAAACTCGTTTTCGCCCTGGAAGGGAGCAACGTTGTCCATAACGCCGAGCATAGCGGCGACAGAAGACTTGTTGCACACCGCGCCAGACGTATAGGGAAGAATGTGGCGGTTAGAGATGATGTTTACCGCGTTGGCGAGTGCAACGAGGGAAGCGAGGATCGCGACAATCCACAGCAGAACCTTGAGCGCGCCGGGGAGCGGCAGAATACGCAGGATGGCAACGGCAGCGGGGGCAACCGTGGCAACGGGCAACAGCTTGGCGATGAGTGCACGATACGAAGCATAAGGCTCGCGGGCGAGCAGCTCAGCACGGGGAGAGTCGTAGTGTGCGACAACGACCACCGGGCGGTTACGCGGGGACGCGAGCGGGCCCGAGGCCTTGTGGTAGGCGATGACATTTTGGCTCACGCCCGTCTTGCCCAGGCGCGAAACCACGGGGTGGCCCGTGCGCTCGAGCACGTAAAGAACGGCGCCGACAATGGCCAGCAAGGTGCCGACCAAGCCGATACCGCCGCCGATGCCCATCAGCAGGGCGCCGGCAAACGCAAGAATACCGGTAACGGCAAATGCCAACCTACTGGGCGCCGGGGCATTGAACTCCTGAACCTCGGGGTCAAAGCCGTGGTTGCGGAAGATCTGAGCGATATCTTCGGCAGCCAAGCGCTCTTCTTCGCTGCATGCCGGCGTAATGCCGGTGTTCTGCAGCAGGTGGTTAATATAGTTCTGGGTGTTCGCCATGTGCGCTCCACATCCATAATCCGACAAATAGGCCCAATGCATGCACATTAGAACCGTATATAGTCGAAAGTATACCCCGAGCGAGCGCAAACGACCGAATTCGGGCCATCTTAACGCCCCGAGCGGACAAGGATATAGCCTAATCTCCATATCGGACTAAAATCATGGCAGCAAACCACCTTCTCATGCGAGGACTCTATGACGGCAAGCGACACGACCGAGACAATTAAAAAGGGAAATTCGGAGCCCAGTTTCGATAAAACGGCTCAGCGCATCCTCAATCTTTTCTTTGTGCTCAATAGCTCCCCCGAACCGCTGACGACCGAGCAGATCGTCTTGGATTCTGACCTGGGATATGGCTCGGGCAATATCGACTCGGATAAGCGCAAGTTTCGACGCGATCGTGACAAGCTGCTCGAACGCGGCATCTTAATCAAGGAGGTTCGCCCCACCGGCGCGCAGGAGACCGAGGAAAGCTCGTGGACAATCGACCGCGAGCACACGTTTGCGGCAGGCGGCCTCATTACCGCAGACGACGCCGATATCCTGCTCAACGCCATCGACCAGACACTAGCGGCCGGCTCATCCACTTTTGCCGCACCGCTTGCCGATATTCGCTCCAAGATTGCCTATCTCACCGGCAGGACGACGGTAGACGAGGCGCCGATCAGCCGCTCTCCCACCGTCGATGCGGTTTGGAGCGCCTTTGCCGAGCGATGCGCGCTGCGATTTTTATATCAGAACGGACGCGGCGAGCAGAGAGAACGTACCGTCTGCGTCTACGGCATGTTCGAGCGCGAGGGCGTGGCTTACTTCTGCGGCCTCGACAACGTCACCGACGACATCAGGACATTCCGCTGCGACCGTATCGTTCGCGCTTGGCGTCCTTCGAAGGCCTACGTCATCCCCGCGGACTTCAACCTCAGCGACTACCTGTTCTTTGAATTCGATTTTGCCGACCGACCGCCCGTTGCAGCCACGTTCTCATTCGCCCCTCAGACGCAGATCGATATGATCAACGGTCTCACGCGTGGGCGAGGTGAGCTCGTACACACCGATGTGGGATGGACCTGGACCGTTGACGTGCGCGATCTTGAAGCCGGCGCCTCATTTTGCATGGCCCACGCCATGGACGGCATGAGGCCCGTGGCCCCCAAATCGCTCAAACAGGCGTGGAACCACCTCATTGAAAGGACGGTGCACGAGTATGCCCGTGCGTAAACTCACCAGCGAGCAGAGACTCTCGCGCGCCATCGACATCATGGAGGCCCTCTACGCCGCCGGCGAGAGCGGCATGACACGGACCGAGATTTGCAGTCGCTTTGACATCACGGGGGTATCGCTCGACGAGATTCTCGAGATCGTCTCGACGCTCGCGGACCGAGAATCGGGCGCGCGCATCATCTGCGAATGCCGCGGCGAGCGTGTGGTCCTCACCGGTGACGCCGGGCGTGTGCTACCGCTGCGCTTGAGTGCCGCCGAGGGCGCTGTGCTCAACCATGAACTTGAATCGTTGGGGATCGAGCCGCATACGGCAGCTCGGATTCGACATGCCCTTCTACCCGAAGAGCTCGGCTATAACCAGCGCGTCTTTGACACCGTCAACCACGGGTCGCACTGGCAGCAGCTGAGCTGCGCCATTCAGGACGGTGTTCGCTGCCGCATCTCGTATCGCTCGATGGACGATGCACGGCCACGTGAGCGTCTGGTCGACCCCTTGCGCATTACGGCAAACGGCGACCAAACATACCTGATTGCCTGGGACATCGCGGTCGATGAGCAGCGCACCTATCGCATGGATAAAATCGAGGGACTCGCCTTGACGGAAGACTCCGTCGTGCCTCATGCACCGGACGTCACATCCCTCCACGATTCCCTTGCTCGGACGCAGCGTAGCGCAAAGCTCTTGATGCCATTCGATATGGCGGAGCATCTGGACTGGGCCGGCATCACCCTAATCGAGCGCAGCGGGGCAGACATGGCAACGGTAACCGTGCATTATGGCTCCGAGCGTTGGCTACTGAGCCAGGTAATCGCAGCGGGCGGAGCCATCCGCATCTTGGATGACCCCGCCCTGTCAAAGCGTCTGTGCGATATGGCAAAAAACCTCGTCTGTCCGCTTTAGCGCCGCCGCTCGTGGCGTGCACGCCACAGTTGCAGATAGTGCCCAATCTGTGCCGATTCGATGCGCTGGTAGGAGCTCGTGGGCAGCGACGTTAAGAACTTCTTTCCGTAGCCCTTCGTCACCAGGCGCGGGTCGGCCAGAATCAGCACGCCGCAATCGGTCGACGAGCGGATAAGGCGGCCGGCCGCCTGCTTGACCTCGAGCACCGCCTCGGGCAGCGAATAGCGCGCCCAAGCGCGGTCTTCACGCAGGTTGCGCTCGCACGAGAGCGGGTCCGTGGGGCTCGAGAACGGCAGCTTGGGAATGATGACGCAGCGCAGCGTCTCGCCGCTGGCGTCGAATCCCTCCCAGAAGGCCTTAAGCGCAAAAAGCGATGAAGTCGGCTCGCTGATAAACCGGTCGCGCAGGCGACGAGGAGATGAGTTGCGCTGCTGGCAGTTGAGTTCCAGACCCGCACGGGCCATCTTGGGCTCAACGCGGGCGTACAGGTCTTCCATGTCGCGCCGATTGGTGAACAGTGTGAGCACCGATCCGCCCATGGCAAGATGGGCGTCGACCAGCACGCGCTCGAGCGCCGTAAGATAGCTCTCACGATCGCGCGGATCGGGGATATCACCCGCAACGACTACAGCCATGTTCGAATCGAAGTCGTAGCTCGAGTCCAAGTGCAACGATGAGGATGTTGAAGCACCGATGCGATCGAGGCCGACCGCGTGGTTAAAGTGTTCAAAGCTTTTGGACACCGTCATGGTCGCCGAGGCAAAGATAGCCGTGTGAACCTCGGGCAGCCACTCGGTTGCCAAGGCCTCGCCAATGTCGATGCGCTCTGCGGTCATTGACTCTCCGCCGGCACGCAACCTGCGATTGACCTGCAGCGAATACACGTAGTGTTCATCGGTGCCGTCAATGATGAGTTTGAGGTTCTCGGCCAGCTCGTGCAAGCGGCGCGAGATATCACCCAGGTCGACAACAACCTCGGGCTTGTCGGCGGCGACGGCTTGCACCAGCGCGTCGACGCTCTTGTCAGCCTGTTCCAACGCGTCGATGGCAGCGTAGGCCGACTGTAAGAAATCATGCCAGTCGTCAGATTCGCGCAGTTCGGGGCCAATCCATAGATTGGCATTGTCATAACCCCCACGGGCACGGCGGCCGAGCTCGCGAACGCCATCGAACACGTCGGCGATTGCCATGCTCGCGCGCGCAACCGTCGACGTCGCCTTGGCAGTAAGGCCCAGATAGAGCGTAGAGCCCTCGGAGGTTGCCAAATCACGGGAAACCTGGCTTAGCGCGCCGGTGCTCGAGCCACCCAGGCGCTCAAACAGAACGCGTGACTCGTCCGCCGACACCACGCGCGCCCACTGGCGGCGCGCCTCGCGCTCGATGGAATGGGCCTCGTCGATTACCCAATGACGAATCGGAGGCAAAATCCTGCCCTCGGCCGCAACGTTGCGGAACAGCAGGGAATGGTTGGTGACCACCACATCGGCATGCGCCGCACGACGGCGAGCGCCGTGGACCAAACATTTATCAGGGAAAAACGGGCAGAGGCGACGAGCACACTCGCGCGAGGCCGTCGTAAAGTCGGGGCGGTTGACGCTGCGCCACCGAATGCCAAGTGAGTCGAGGTCGCCATCGGCTGATTGGCAGACGTACGCCATAATGACCGCGACCGCCGTGAGCGTGTCCGCCGGATCGCGCTTGGTGGTAATCTCGGCCTGGCCGCGGCTCATGCGCTCAAGCTTGCGCAGGCACGGATAGTGGTCATACCCCTTGAGAGCGCAAAATGACAGACCACCGTCCAGTTGCTCGGCAAGTTTTGGCAGCTCATGGTACATGAGCTGGTCGGCGAGATTGTTCGATTTGGTCGCAATACCAACCGTGATGTTGTTACGGCGTGCTGCCTCGGCAAAAGGCACCAGATAGGCCATCGATTTGCCGACGCCCGTGCCCGCCTCAATTACACGATGAGTGCCCGTGACCAGCGCATCGCGGACCTCGAGCGCCATCGCAATCTGCTCATCACGCGGCTCGTAGGTGGGGTACATGCGATTGACCAGGCCACCTGGCGCATAGTCTGCCTCAATCTCCTCACGACTCGGCATCTTGAGGACCGGCAGTTCGTCGGCGTCCACCCGATCGTCGGCGCGATCGGCCTTGAGAACGTCAGCACGAGCGGCGCTGAGAGAGAAGATAGAACCAGGGTTCTGCCCTGCCAAGAATGAGAAGATAGGACGATAGGACCAAGGCACATCCGGATGCATGTCGGCTAGGCGCGCCATGAGGCCCTGGGGCAAGTCGGTGAGCGCCACGAGCAACACGCGCCATACGCCACACAGGGCGTCGACGTCGGCATTGGCACGGTGTGATACCGAGTCACAGCCAAACAGATCGGCCATAAAAGACAGCTTGTGCGAGGCCAGGCGCGGAAGCGCGATTCGCGACAGCGCCAGCGAATCGATCCAAATATCGCTCACGTTGACGCCGCCTTTGACCGACTCGATAAACGAGCGGTCGAACGTGGCGTTATGTGCGATCACCGGGCAACCACCGACAAAATCGGCGAGAGCGGCGACGGCCTCAACGGCCGACGGGGCATCTGCCACATCGGCATTTGTAATGCTCGTGAGCTCGGTAATCTCGGCGGGAATCAGCTGCTTGGGATGCACAAAGGTATCGAAACGGTCGACGATCTCGCGGCCCGAAAGACGGGCCGCCGAGATCTCGATCAGTTCATTGTCCTGCACCGAAAGACCTGTGGTCTCGGTATCGAGGACAATCACATCTTCCTCGATAAGACCAAAGGACTGCGTTTTGGCGCGTTCGGCAAGCGTGGCATAGGAGTCGATGACAAACTGCGGCGTTCCTGACGAAACCGCGTCCTCGATTAGCATGCAATGCCCGCTCGACGAAGGCCCATACGGATTAGGCTGTCACAGACCTGCGGGAACGTCATGTCGTCGGTGTGGCGGATCTCGTCCGGATACAGCGACGTATCGGTCATGCCGGGAATGGTATTGGTCTCGAGGATAACAGGGCCGTCCTCACTCACGATAAAGTCGCTGCGCGAGATACCCAGGCAACCGAGGGCCTTGTGAGCAGCACAGGCAAGCTCCTGGGCACGAGCGTAATTCTCGGGTGAAATCTGCGCCGGAATGCGATGGATGTCCGTAGGGTCGACATACTTCACGTCCAGATCGTAGAACTCACAGTCCTCGGGCTTACGAATCTCGACAATCGGCAGAGCGCGCACGTCATCTTCGCCGTATACGCCGACGGTGATCTCGGTACCCTCGATGCACTTCTCGACCAGTACTTTGTCGCCGTACTCAAACGCCTTGGCGATTGCCGCGGGCAGCTCGGAGGGCTCATGGACCAGGGAAATGCCATAGCTGGAACCGTTGACGGCCGGCTTCACAAAGCAGCGCTCGCCACAAACCTCGACGATATGATCGATATCGACTTCATCGCCCACCTCGAGCGCAAGGCCGGGGGCAATGGGAATGCCCGCCTTGGCGTACAGGAGCTTAGAGACCTCCTTGTCGGCACCGCAGGCGCTGGCAAGCACGCCCGAAGCCGTGTAGGGGATACCCAGGGTCTCCATGGCGCCTTGCATGGCGCCATCCTCGCCGCCGGCACCGTGCATGGCGATAAACGCCACGTCAAAGCCGCCGGTTGCCATGGTTACCATAAAGTCATCAGCGGCCGTATCGAGCAGCTCCACCGAGGTGTAGCCGGCTTCCTTCAGTGCCACCACAACGTTCTTTCCCGAATTAAGCGAGATCTCGCGCTCAGCGGAATGACCGCCCGCCAAGACCGCTACGTGCATGTTCTCTAGGCTTTTACCCGGCATGGGCAGACTCCTCCTCTATAATTTCTGCAGCTGATACCATATTGTAGCGATACCCTCTACGTTTCCCCAAAATCGAAAGGCTTCCATGAATCCCAGGACTAAATCTCAGGACATTCGCGACTTGAGCCAAAACGATATTCGCGAGCTCGTGGCCGAGCTTGGCCAGCCCGCCTTCCGCGCGAAGCAGCTCATCGAATGGGTCTTTGAGAAGAACGTTTGTTCGTTCGACGACATGACCAACCTTCCCAAGGCTTTCCGCGAGCAGCTTAAAGAGGCTTTTGCCTTTGATACGCCGACTGAACTCACCAAGCAGGTTTCCAAAGATGGCTCGCGCAAGTATCTGCTCGAGTACCACGACGGCATTTCCGTCGAAACTGTCGGTATGCCCCGTCGCAACAAGCTTTCCGTCTGCGTTTCCACCCAGGCAGGCTGCGGCATGGGCTGTGCCTTTTGCGCTACCGGCCTCAACGGCCTCAAGCGCTCTCTGACCGCTCAAGAGATCGTCGACCAGGTACTTCATGTATCCAACGACTTTGGCGAGCGCGTCACGAGCGTTGTCTTCATGGGCCAGGGCGAGCCGTTTGCCAACTACGACGAGGTTCTCAAGGCGTTGCGAATCCTCAACGACCCTGATGGCATCGGTATCGGTGCTCGTCACCTCACCGTCTCTACCAGCGGCGTTATTCCCGGTATTCGCAAATTTGCGGACATCCCCGAGCAGTTCACGCTTGCCGTTTCCCTGCATTCCGCCATCCAGTCGACACGCAATAAGCTAATGCCCGGTGTTAAGAAGTACACGCTACTTCGCCTTCACGAGGCGCTTCAACTCTACACCGAGAAGACTGGCCGCCGCCCGACCTATGAGTATGCCATGATCGAAGGCGTCAACGATACGAATCCCGAGATGCAGGCGCTCTGCGACTTCTGCGAGGGAACGTTGTGCCACGTTAACCTGATTCAGCTTAACGACATCGAGGGCAGCCCGCTCAAGCCGTCGCCGATTCATAAGGTTGAGGATCTTCAGCGTCGTCTTGAGTCCCGTGGCATCGAGACCACGATTCGTAACTCCCGTGGTAACGATATTGACGCCGCTTGCGGACAGCTGAAGCAGCACTTCAAAGTTCAGAAGAACGCATAGGGGAGTCGCACCCCAAAACGTTTCATGTGAAACATCGAACGGCCCCGGTTACAGGAGATGCAACCGGGGCCGTTTTATTTATTGACCTTAATTTTGAATCAGCTGCTACCTGTCCCATTTTTTACGGCCAAAATAAGGGGTCCTTGCCTCGTGAATCAGACAAGGACCCCTCAAAATATGCTAAGTAATTATTAGGTACCTAATAGCCTACATTTTCCCATTGGTTACTAACCCAACCTTGATTAATCTTGGGATTCTTCGTTACCTGAGCCGTACGCATGGCAACATCTTCTGTCATAACATCCATTTTCTTCTTGGATGTATCGACAATATCTTGCGCACTACGAAGCAAACGACCTCGAAGTTCATCGTCTGTCGCGATCTTATAGCCAGCAAAG
>CAUEQD010000031.1 GCA_959019945.1 uncultured Collinsella sp.
GGGTGGGTTGAAGCTGGCCGCTGCGCGCCCAGCAGACTAAAGTCTTGAATGCAAAGAAGGCCACTAAATGTGGCCTTCGTCTTGCATAGGACTGTTTGAAATTTGGAGGAAACACCCCGGCGACTCGGGGCTTCCCCGGCCTCGCAGCTACGAGAGCGACGTTCTCAGCAACTCGTTGAAGAGCTTCGGGTTGCCCTTGCCGCGGCTTGCCTTCATGCACTGACCCACCAAAAAGCCGATAACCTTCTGGTTGCCGTCACGATACTGCTGCGCCTGATCGGCACAGTTCGCCAGCACCTCGTCCACAATCGGCTGCAGCGCGCCGGCATCGCTCACCTGACGCATACCACGCTCGTCGACGATCTTGTTGGGGTCGTCGCCGGTCTGGGCCATGGCCTCAAAGACCTCGTGCGCCTGGTTGGAGCTGATGGCATCGGTCGCCAGCAGCTTGGCAAGAGCTGCCACCTGAGCCGGCGCGATACCGGACTCGGCCAGCGACACACCCACACCCTTAAGGTAGGCGATCATCTCGTTGACCAGCAGGTTCGCGACCGTCTGGGCCTCCTTGCCAGCCATGCCGGCAGCGGCAGCCTCAAAGAACTCGGCAAACTCGGGGTCGCCGGCGATCTGCTCGGCGTCGGCCGCCTTAATGCCAAAGTCGGTCTCAAAACGGGCGCACTTGGCATCGGGCAGCTCGGGAATCTCGCCACGGCAGCGGTCGATGAACTCATCGTCCAGATCGAACGGCGCCAAATCGGGGTCGGGGAACAGACGATAGTCGTCGGCCGTCTCCTTCACACGCATGACAACGGTGCGCTTGCGGCTGGGCTCCCAGTGGCGGGTCTCCTGGTAGATGATGCCGCCCTCCTCGAGCACCTCGGCCTGACGGCAGATCTCGTAGGCTAGACCGTCGTGCAGGCTCTTAAACGAGTTGAGGTTCTTGAGCTCGGTCTTGGTGCCCAGCTTGGTCTCGCCGCGGCGGCGCAGCGACACGTTGCCGTCGCAGCGCATGGAACCCTTTTCCATGGAGCAGTCCGAAATGCCCAGCGTCACAAAGATGCGACGGAGCTTTTCCATAAACAGGCGAGCCTCCTCGGGCGTACGCAAGTCGGGCTCAGTCACGAGCTCAATCAAAGGCGTGCCGCAGCGGTTGTAGTCGACAAGCGACTCGGCAGCGGCGGTAATGCGGCCCTCGGCGCCGCCCACGTGGACCATCTTGGCGGCGTCCTCCTCCATATGGATGCGCAGGATGCGGATAGGCACCGTGTAGGAACCGTCCTCGCGGCGCTCGGGCATCTGCAAGTTAGAAGCATCGTAGCTGGCCAGGTGGCCGGCGCGCTGGTTGCCCTCGCGCATGGTCGACGTCATAGACGTGGACAGGCCCTCGGCGTTGGCCGAAGCGCTCGCCAGGCTCTGGGCCTCGGCCTCGCCAAACGCGCAGTCGGGGCGCTCGGCGGCACCGCGACCGGTCACGTCCAGATCCAGGTGACCGTACATGGCAAAGGCGACCGGACCCTGCGTGGTCTGGAAGTTCTTGGCCATATCGGGATAGAAGTAGTGCTTGCGGTAGAACATCGAGTGGCGCTGGATCTCGCAGTTGGTGGCGAGACCGGCCTTGACGATGCTCTCGATGGCGCGCTTGTTGGGCACCGGCAGGGCACCGGGCAGGCCCAGGCACACCGGGCACACGTTGGCGTTGGGCTCGTCATCGTGGCTGAGCTTGCAGTTGCAGAACATCTTGGTATCGAGTGCGGTGAGCTCGGTATGGATCTCCAGGCCGATCACGGCCTCCCAATCCTGCAGGACCTCGGAAAGCTCCTTCATTACAGCTCGCCTCCCTTCCCGGCAAAATCGGGCGCAACGGAAAGCTCGGGCGCACCCGTGGCGGCATCGGCAAAGCCGCGCTCCAGGGCGCGGGCAAACGTGAGCAGCTGACGGTCCTTAAAGGCCGGACCCACCAGCTGGGCAGAAACGGGCAGCTGAGTATCCTCGCCCAGGCCCAGCGGCACCGAGATACCACCGTTGCCGCAAATGTTGAGCGAGATGGTGTACAGGTCGGAGAGGTACATCTGCGTGGGGTCGCTGATCTTGCCAAACTTAAAGGCCGTGCGCGGCGAGGCAGGCATGAGGATGGTGTCCACCTTGGCATACGCGGCGTCGTAGTCCTGCGTGATGAGCGTGCGGGCCTTTTGCGCAGCGTAGTAGTACTTGTCGTACACGCCCGAGCTCAGCAGGTAGGCGCCGAGCATCTGACGGCGCTTGGCCTCGGCGCCAAAGCCGTGGGCGCGCGAAAGCGAGCTCTGGTCGGACAGGTTGGTGCAGCCCTCCTCCTGGTAGCCGTAGCGAATGCCGTCGAAGCGGGCCAGGTTGGAGAACGCCTCGGCCGGGCCGATGACGTAGTAGGCGGCGATAGCGGCGTCCAGGTGCGGCAGGTCGACCTCGACCAGCTCGGCGCCCTGGTTCTGCAGCTCCTGGGCGGCGCGCTGAACAGCAGCCTTGACCTCGGGCGTCAGACCATCGGCCTCCATAAACGCGGGGATGATGCCCACGCGCTTGCCCTCGATGCTGTCGTTGAGATGCTCGGTAAAGTCGACGGCGCAATCCTGGCTGGTGCAGTCGTACGGATCGTGGCCCGCGCCGGTAAGCGCATTCATGGCCAGCGCGACATCCTCGACCGTGCGGCCAAAGGGGCCCACCTGGTCGAGCGACGAGCCAAAGGCGACCACGCCGTAACGGCTCACGGCACCATACGTGGGCTTAAAGCCCACCACGCCGCACAGCGACGCCGGCTGGCGAATGGAGCCGCCGGTGTCCGAGCCCAGCGAGAGCGCGACCTCGCCCGCGGCGACGGCGGCAGCGGAGCCGCCCGAGGAGCCGCCGGGCACGCGCTCGGTATCCCAGGGGTTGTTGGTGCGGTGGAACGCCGAACTCTCGGTGGAGCTGCCAAAGGCAAACTCGTCCATGTTGGCCTTGCCCATGGGCAGGCAGCCGGCATCGAGCATGCGCTGGACGCAGGTGGCGGTGTAGACGCTCTGGTAGTTCTCGAGCATGCGGGAAGCGCAGGTGGTGCGCGTGCCCACGAGGTTCATGTTGTCCTTAATGGCCAGCGGCACGCCCGCGAGCGGGGGCAGCGGCTTGCCTGCGGCACGGTCGGCATCCACGCGCGCGGCGGCCTCGAGCGCCAGCTCGGGCGCCACCTGCAGGAATGCCTGGACCCCGCCCTCGCGCGCCTCGATGGCGGCAAGAGAGGCCTTGGCCACCTCGGTAGCGGTAAAGTCGCCGGCGGCAACGCCCACGGCGATCTGGGCAGCGGTAAGGGAATCGAAGCTCTGAGCCATTACTCGCTCTCCCCCTCTCCCAAAATGGACGGCACGCGGAAGTAGCGGTCGCGCGCGCTGCCGGCGTTTTCGAGCGCGACGTCGAGCGGCAGGTCGCGCTCGGGCTCGCGCAGGTCATCGCCCATCACGTTGGACAGGCTTCCGATGGGATGGAACGTGGGCTCCACGTCGGGTAAGTCATATTGCAAGACGGGCTCGAGCATCTGGACGGCATCATTCATGTAGGACGTCATCTGGGTGAGCTCGTCATCGGTCAGTGCGATCTTTGCGTACTCGGCGATGCCGCGCACGTCTTTCTCGCTGAGTGCCATAGGCGCTCCCTTCCGCATAACAGATAAACCGCTCTAGTATACAAGGCAACGCCGGCTTGGAGCAGGCGCTTTACCCAAATGCAGCGAAAACGTAACGAGGGCGGCGACTGGAAGGGCGCGACCCGGCGGACCTGCGGCGAAAACCGTCCCACCCACAACAAAAACCGTCCCAACATTCAACGTTTTTCGGCAAAATCGCGTTTTTTATCGAATGTTGGGACGGTTTGGAAGCCCCGACCACCACAAAGGGCCACTTTGTGGTGGTTCTGAACAATGGCTATGCCGAGGCCTTGGCCTTGCGGCGTTTGCGGATCGTGTGGATCACGATGTCCAGTAGCAACAGCAGGATGGCAATAACCACGATGAGCACGGCAAACTCGCGCTTGCCCCAGTGGCGGCCGGCCAGCGACTTTTGCTTGTCGACGTCCTTCTTGCTGTACTTGGTGCGCACGCAATGCACCAGCAGGCGATGGTCGTTCACGCCATAAGGCGTGCAGGTGACGAGCGTCACCTTATCGGCGCCGGGCTCGATGGTCAGCGACTCCATCTCCTCGGGCAGCACGACCTCGGAGTCGACCATCTTGTAGGCGAGCGTCTTGTTCATGGTGTGCAACAGCACCAGGTCGCCGGGCTCCAGCGAGTGGATGTCGTCGAACATGCTCAGGTTGCGCATGCCCGAGTGCGCGGTGAGCACGCAATGCGTCGAGGTGCCTCCCACCGGCAGGCTCGTGCCCTCCAGGTGACCGACGCCCGCCATTAGGACTTCCTCGCTCGTGCCGTGGTAGATGGGCATGCTCACGTCGATGGAGGGAATCTCGACCCAGCTCATCATGGGGTCGCGGTCAAAGATAAGCTGCTGAGCATAGGACTCGATCTGGTCAGCGGGTAGCTCGGTGGCCTCGCCGGCAAGTTGCTCGTTATAGGAGCGCGCCTGCAACAGGATGCGCTCGCGCTCCTCTTCGGAGAGCGCGTCCACCGTGCTGGACACGGTGCTGATCTGGTTGAACACGCCCGAGGCCTCGAGCCGGTCCAAGATCCACGGCCAGGTCATAAGACCCACGCCAATAAGGATGATGACGATAGTGATGAGCCGGTCGGCCCAGCGCGGCAGCCGCTTGCGACGGCGCTTGGGCTTTGGTTGGGGTTTGGGCTGAGGGCTTGAGCCGCCGTTGTCCGCGGCGTTATTGCTCTTCATATGTTTGGCGCCCTGCACCATCGCCGGTCACTCCTCTACAACTCAAGTTGTCTAAACAAATAATAGCCGATTCGCGAGCTTCCGCGCCGGACAACGCAGCTAGACTGCACCGTCCAACCGAGGATAAGCCAGCATTTGCGTTTTCAAAATGTCCCGAATCGGCGAGGCGATTCGGGATACAATGTCTATAGAAAACGACGCACCCCGCGTAAGTGTATGAGAGCGCGGGCGGCCTAGTTTTCAGCTTTTGTTAAATGCCCGGGCCTCTAACCCCGGGCATTCTTATTTGCGCTTGTTGCAGCGCAAATGCCTTCCACCGTCCGCACCGCGCGTGCGCCTACGGACCTTAAACCGAACCTCATACGAGTCAAAAAACGCGATGACGAACGAGCCCACCGCTGCAAGGGCGGCGAGCACGTTAAGGAATTTCAGCATTTGGGGACCTCCGATCGAGTCGTCGGCCGCCCGCGCACGGGATGCGTCGCAAAGCCATTTTACCGCGAGTGCTCGCACTTACAGCTGGTATACGCGATTTTGACAAACATTTGTTCGATAGTCATACGCTTGACCCTTCGGACAGTGGAGCCCAACCGCATTGTCCGGCATATTTGCGTTTTCAAAACAGCCTGGATTGGCGGGGCGATCCGGGATACAATAGCTACAGGAAATGACGCATCCCGCGTAAGTACTTAGGAGCGTGGGCGACCAGTTTCCGGTGTTGTTAAATGCCCGGGCCTCTAACCCCGGGCATTCTTATTTGCGCTTGTTGCGGCGCAAATGCCTTCTACCGTCCGCACCGCGCGTGCGCCTACGGACCTTAAGCTGAACCTCATACGAGTCAAAAAACGTGATGACGAACGAGTCCGCATCAGACGGTGGAGGCTGCCTGCGTTGTCCAAAAAGAACGGGGCAAACTCCAGCGCGGAGTTTGCCCCGAAAAGAGAATGGCAAAGCAAGAACGTGGATGGACGAGAAAAGTGTCCGCAAGTCTCATGGCCATCACATCCCACCTGCCAAAGGGATGGGTGAGTGAGCGTTATTCCTGCTCGGACTCCTCAGCCTGCTTACGGCTGCGGATGAGGTGCGCCACGCCGATGCACAGCACCGCGCCACCAGCGATCCAAGTGAAGGTCACGCCGTTAAGGCCGGTCAGCGGGAGGTTGGAGCCCTTCTTGTTCCGAATGGTGACGGGGATGGTCGCGTCGTTTGCTTTCTTGGGGGTAACCATAACGGTATCGCTGGACGTCACATCGAGATTCGTCAGATTGCCGTTCTCGTCGTATGTCGGATTCACCGTAATGGTAAACGGAGCAAGGGTGTTGTAACCAGCAGGAGTATTGCATTCGGTAATCTCATACGTTCCCGCAACAAGACCAGGGATATAAATCTTGTCAGTGCCCTTGCTGGTCGTGAATTTTCCGGCCTTTTCCTCTTTGTCGGTAATGCCGCCAGTTTGGGTCAGCCACTTTTTAGTCTCAAGCTGAGTATTTCCCTCTTTGGTCATTTTAACTTGGAAGGTAGCTTCAAGTTTTTGGCCCTCGTTACCCTTTTCGACCTTGGTCACATCCAGGCGGAAGACATGGTCAGTAACTCGCTCCGACGTGGAGGTGCCAGTACCGTCAACCATGGGGTTATTCGAATAGACGAGTTTGACATCATTGGTGTTGCCGGTGACCGTGTATTCGGCATCGCTGGTAAGCGTTGCCTTATAGGTCACAACCACCTTGGAATCAGCATCAACTTTAATTCTATTACCGGTTTTATCCTTCACGGTCTTAAGGTCGGTAAAGGCAATGGTGAGATTTTCCTTCTTAGTAGTGCTGTCTCGCTGTAAAACTACCTTATATCCATCATTGTCACCTTGCGCGATCTCGGTCTTGCTGCCTTGGTTGTCAATATAAACGTGAAGATCCTTCGGCGTGTTTCCAGATCCCTCAGCAGCCTCCAGTCCCTTGCTCAATGTGTCATGAAATTCATACTGATACTTGTTGAACGTGGCGATATTATCAGCAACGAAGCCAGTCAGTTTATATTCAACCTCCTGCCCAATATACGAGTCACTCACGTTTCCCCATTTCGTGCCCTCAAGAACTTCCTTTTTGACGGTAGGAACGCTGGTCTTCTCGGTGACTGTTACGGGCTTACCACCCACGATAGCGAAGATCGGGGAGGTGCCAGTGTTCGGCTTATTCGTATCCGTAAGGCCGTCAGACACGAACAGGTAATAACCATCGCCATAAGCATCCGGGCGCGTCCAAGGATCATCCACCTTAAAAGAATTTCCCGCAGGAGTCTCGTCTGTAATCGCAGCCGCAATTGCATACAGCACGTCACCGGGAGCAACGCGCGTACCCTCGCTGCTGGTTTCCGAGCTGGCAGAAGTACCCGTCACATTATTAGCAAGCCACTCGGCAACAACCGGGGCAGTGGCACTGTCCGCAAGCGCCGCAGCGCCGTCTGCATCCACGATTTCCTTGTACTTGGCAGATCCTTTAATAGCAGCGATTACCTTGAGCCCGATAGTCGTGCTTGACCATTCAATATCGGAAGCAACTTTTCCTTTGCTCTCCTCATCAGCGACTTTTGCCTTGAAGATCTGGTAGGCCTTGAACGTATTGTCCTTGTTGGCGTCGTTGACCTTTTTGATCGTGATGCTGTTGTCCGAAGTCGTCGCGCCCTCAGCAAACGCCATCGTGACCGGGGCCATGACGCCGCCGAAGCTCAGGGCTGCGGTGAGGCCTGCTGTCACTGCCAGGCGTGCGATGTTCTTGCTCATGCTCATCTTCTTTTCCTCCGTTTTCCGGTTGGTTCTCATTTGATCGGTCATCATCTGTCTATGTCTTAGCATCTACTTCGCTACGTCTCGCCCCGCTCTCTGTGGGGCTGCCAGCTACTCTTTATGGCTGCCACCTCCCCGCTTGACCAGGAGCGCGACCACGAGGATTGCGGCTCCGGCGACCGCCGCGGCGGCTGCGGCGTACATTGCCATATCGCCAGTCGAGGGCATAAAGCCTCCGGTGGTAATGCTAGGGGGTGTGCCGGTGGGCGTGTTGATGAGCGACGCCTCCAGACTGCCCGTCGACCCGTCCGCGCTGTCGGCGCGCAGGGGCGACTCGGCCGTGATGGTGAGCTTGGGCTTGGCGGCAGCCACCTGGTCGACGTCCAGGCCCTCGGCCTTGACCGTCACGGAGCGCGTACCCTCAAAGGCGGCGTAGCCCTTGGGCGCCTTGAGCTCGCAGACCTCCAGCTTGCCCGAGTCCACGCCCGAGACGGTCACGCGGCCGTCCTCGCCCGTGGTGACGGTGGCCTTGCCCTCCGCATCCCACGTGCCATCGGCCGCCAGCGTGCGACCGCGGTCGTCGGTGATGCTCAGGACCGCCCCGGACAGCGGCTTGTCGCCGTCGCTGCCGCGCTTGGTGAGCGCGAGATCCCAGGTGTAGGCCGTCGCGTCATCGCTCGGCGTACGGGTGAAGCCGGCGTCGCCGGACTGGTCGGCAAAGGGAGAGCGCAGGTAGACCTCGTTGGGGTTGCCCTTCGCGATGCCGTGGTTGCAGCCGCTGGCGAGCGGCGCGTTGTACACGGCGGCCACGCGGGCGCCCGCGGTAAAGGCGTCGGCCCCGCCGAGCGCGGCGATGAGGTCGCCGGTGCGCACGGTGAAGGTCTTGCCGTCGGCCGCTACCTTGGTGGCGCACTGGGCCGTGATGTCGGTCCAGCCCTTCGCGGGTTCGGTGCCGGCGCGACCGTCCTTGCCGGCCGAGACGGCGTCAAAGCCGCCGTCCGCGCCCGCCGCCACGTACACGCGCATGCTCGCGGCCACCTTGGAGGGGTCGAGCCCCGCGCTCATGGTGTCGACGAACCGCAGCGTATAGGTGTCGTAGGCCGTGAGCCCGGCCGGGACCGTGGCAGAGAGGCGCCAGTACAGGTCGTCGGCGACCGTGGCGTCGGCGGCCTTCTGCCAGGCGGCGGTGCTGTCCTCAAGCACGTGCTTGGCGACCTTGGGGGTCGCGGCCTTGGGCTTGACGGTGACGGCGCCGCCGCCCACCAAGGCCATGATCGGCGCGGTGCCGGCCTCGTTCTGGGCGATGGCGTCGTCGTCGGCGACGATGAGCCAGTAGCCGCAGGGCAGCTCGGCCGTCGTGCCCGCGTTAAGGGCCACGGGCACGGCGCCAGAGCTCTGGAGGGAACGAGCGAGCTGTGCGCTCAGCGCACTCGTAAGGTGGGAATCGGCGTTGAGCCACTCGGCAGCTTCCTGCGCTGTGGTCTGGGATTTGGGCATGCCGGCACTGTGCAGCACAGGCAGTGCGGCGTCGCACACGTCGTCGCTTGCCCAGGCGAGGTCGGTGGCGATCTTGGCGTCGCTGTCGCCGTCGACGACGTTGGCGCTAAAGATTTGGTAGGCATCGTAGCTGCTCGCCACGGTGCCGCTCACCGTGATGGAACCGGTCGAGGTCGGCTCGGCCTGCGCGGATGCGGGGAGCACAACCGCGCAGGTGCCGATCAAGAGCGCAAGCAGCGCAAACAAGATCGGGAAGGAGAAAACTTTCTTATTCACGACGCTCACCCCCCTTCGCATTCGCCTTGCGACGAATGTGCATCCAGGCTGCAGCAGCGCAAAGCGCCGCCGCGCCGGCAAGGTACGTCAGCGTGACGCCCGACATGCCAGAAAGGGGCAAAGAGGTGGAGTAGGTATTGGTGAAGACCGGAACGCTCTGTTCCTTGCCAGTGGCCTCGTCCTTAGTTGGAACGTAGGTGACCGCATTTTGCTCGTTCTCGGGGATATCCTTGCCATCGGCATTGACGATCTTGGTGTAGTTCACATCGCACTTGATCGTCTTATCAGACTGATCAGTTGCCGTGACCGTGATCTTGTAGACCGACTGGTCGTACTTGTAGTTCGTAAACAGTGCGCTCGGCTGCTGTTCGCGAACGTAATAAGTAAAGGTTTTGCTCGCACCGCGACCCGTGGAGTCGGACGCGAGTTTTTCGAGGTCTTTTAGTTCGTACTTAATCTCGTCGAAGCTTAAGGTCTGGGACTTACCAGCGTCGGTCTTGGTCGACTTATTCTGAACGTTCTTCGTGAACTCTTTGTCGGTCGCAAGCTGAAGCGTAAACTCCTTCATCTCGCCGCCCTCAACGACCTTAGTCGCCTTAGGAGTCCAGGAGCCGCTGGAGGTGTACGGAGTGTACTCGTTGGTGAAAGTCGTTGAGCTATCTTTGCAGGCAATTGGATAATAGTCATCGCTCTTCTGCAAGTTGTCCCATGATTTTGTGACACTCCACATCCCAGATGACTTGTCGAGTTCATGCTTGGTCACTTTGACCTTTTCAATCGTGTAGTTATGGATTTTGAGAGCTATCTGTACGTTCGGCTCGTCCTTTTTCGGAACAGTCATGAGCTCGGTCGGGTTATCCTTGGCGCTTACCTCAATCTCATACACAGCGGAGTCGTACGTGATACCGGGTTCAGCGCCGGAATCTTCGACCAAGTAGTATGTGATAGTGGTTGTGTCAGCTGTACCACTCGTTGCGAACTGTTCATCAAGATCAAACGTGATGTTACCGCTTGCGTCATTTTTTGCAGTTCCTACCTCAGTGCAAGCGTCGCGATTGAATTTCCCATTAACGAAAGGATTTTTCGAATCCTTGCGGTAGACCGCAAAGGTGAACTCATTCCCGGTGAGCGTTTTGTTCTCATCAGCCTGCGAATCGATTAGCTTCTTGGTCGCCTTCAGCTTAAGGCTCGGGTAGACATACGTATCCGCAGGCTGACCCAAGTACAGATTGCCATTCGACATGATGCCGCCACCATGGTCCCAAGAATAGTTGCCCGTGATGAAAGTTGTCGCTTTATTCCGTACTGCATCAATCATCGTTTTATCCGTGGTATCAACACCCGAAGTCAGACCGATGCTATTTTTTACCTGAGCAGCACCGTTGGCGGGGATGGTAATGCGATTCGTTAGCTCAATGCTTCCCGAATACTTGGCGTCTATATCGCCAAGCATCTTGCCGCTTACCACTGCGACCGGCGTTGTGTGACCTTTCGCCGCGAGGAAGAAATCGGCATGACCACTGGTACGAAAAACATGTTCGCCGTTGCTATTGACCGAGTTATAGGCGTCCTTGTCTTCTGTCTTACCGTTGCCACCGCCAGAAAGATGGGGGTTACCATCATTGTTTTTGTTTTTACTATCGTAAGATTCGGCGGCTCCAGCGTCAGTGTTGCCAAAGATCGCCGTGCCATCGGTGTTCGTTACCAACGTCTTGCCCGTCGGGCAGACTGCAACGCCACCACCATAGCCACCAGCGGTATTGGTACTTATATAGGAGCTATAGACAAATAGCCTACCCGCATTAGATGCGGTCTCATTACTGCCCTGGACGAAGATGCCGCCTCCGCCCCAGTCATAGCGAGACATGCAGTGGTTATTAGTGATGTAGACTGGGCTATCTTTTGACGCTCCACTTATCATCGCGTCAACCTTCTGGCCCACTCGAATGCCAGCACCCTCAGATCGGTAGCTCACGTTAGAGGCAATATTTCCTCCCGTAATGTTGAGCCATGCCATATCTGAGTGAAACATACTGGTAACGTAAACGCCGCCGCCAGCTTCCTCGGAATAGTTGCCAGTAATCTGGCCACCGGAAATGGTGACAGGGACACCGTTATTGGCAGCAAGCCCAGCGCCGCCATGACAACCATTGCCATCCTTGCCACAGAATTGAGCCATTCTATTATTCGTGATATAGCCACCAGAAACGGTCACGATGCCGCCCTCGGCCATAATGCCGCCACCGAGTCCCACGTTGAGTGTGCTATTACCGGAGATTATGCCATTAGTTATGGTGACCTTGGAATAACGGGCATACACACCACCGCCACTATAAGCGCTGTTGCCGGCAATTACGCCACCGGTCAAATTAAGGGTCGAGGCACTACCTTTTTCGTTGGAAACCATAATGCCCGCGCCCGCGGGCGAGCCAGAAGCGCCACACACATAGCCGCCGCTCATGTTGACAGTAGAGCCGTTCTCGGCATAGACCAAGCTGCTAACGCTGCCACCTTGTTTTTGCGTGATCACGCCGCTCACAAGGTTAAACGTGCCGCCCTTGCCGTTGTTGTTATACAGATTGATGAGCTTTAGATTTGCGTTGCCGCCGCACGCCACGATGGCACCCTTAATATCGACGCTATGACTGACAAGCGTCTCGATTGTCCCTGTACCACTCGGGGTCGATTTGGTCACGTAGTAGGTAAGATTAGACGGAATGCCATCAACGTAATTTAGCGCGGCTTTCTTGCCATAATTATCGGGATCCAGCTTCTGCCCCTGATCAGTCAGCTGTTGGACATCGTTGACCGTCTCAGTCACCGGCGCGGAGTCCTTAATTTCGTCCTTAATTGTAAGTGTTGCGCCATTAGCAACATCAAATAACGGCTTATCGGTGTTCAAGCACTTGATCTTATGACCGTTTAAGTTCAGCGTTATATTGCTGCCGCTCTTCTCAAGTTTGATTTCACCAGCATAGTCAATATCAGCTGTAAGCTCGAAGCAGGCAGTTTGGTTTTCCCCAACGCCTTGAAGCTTAGCTGACAAATCATCGGCGTTAGCAATGTTAGTAATAGCTGTGGTTGTCTCTTCGCTCTCTGCAGCCTCCTCGGCTGACGCAACAGCGTTAACATCCATCGCATCATTATCTTCCGCCTGCGACTCGTCCTTGGACTGCTCCTCCGGCAGAGCATCGTCGTCGCTCGCAGCATCGTCGCTGTTCTGGTTTTCGGCGTCTGTGCCGGCATCCCCGTTAGTACTGTTGTCTACATCAGTAGACTCACTTGAGGAACCCCCCCCCATCACAGTTTCCTCGGTAGGAACCGTCTGGGCATCGTTTGCAATGGCCTGCGAAATCGGGGGCATGACGAGCGACAGTACCAGGCTCAACACGGAGGCTCCGCACAAAACGCCTGCCAGTACACGGCGCGTCGCTTTTTTACTCTGCTTAGTTTTTTCTGAATTCGCTTTCATCGATGTCTCCTCCCCAAGAGACCGCGATCTTGCTCTTTCACTATCAAACGTATCTGCGCAACCTGTGATTGCGCTCGCGTAGTAATACTATTGTAACTATTGTTCAAACATCCGAGCAACAAAACCGACATTTTTGTAGCCAGTTCTCAATTCTCTTGACATTTACTCAGATTTGCTTTCTTTTATTCGCTATCTATTTTTTGTTTCTGCTGGTAATTTAGTTGCGTATTATTTTTTAATGGCATTAGATTTATTTGCACAACATTTTGCTCAAGAGCAAACATCCTGTGAACGGTCAAAAATCGACCGTGAGCGGTAGGTCATCAACCGGGATGAGTATCCTACCAAATTGATGAGAATATCTTAAACCCATCGGTGGTTAGAAGTATGATGTTCAGACAACAATATTTGAATTTTCCCACAGATTTTAGGTATCAATTCGCCCAAATCGCCTGAGGCCACCGCAAAGGCGCCTGTCCCCTTTGCGGTGGCTCTCCCCCGGCGCTACAGCAGATGTTCCTCGATAAAGATCGCGATGCCGTCTTCGTCGTTGCTGGCGGTTACAAAGTCGGCGGCGGCACGGGTGGCATCGCTGCCATTTGCCATGGCCACGCCCACGCCGGCATCAGCCACCATGCAGGTGTCGTTATCGGCATCGCCAAACACGCAGATGTTCTGGAGCTCCATGTCGTTGAGCTCCGCCACGCGCACAAGGCCGCGCGTCTTGGACACGCGCGGGTCCATGAACTCGTAGAGGCGCTGCGTGGTTTGCAGGGCGGCTGCCTTGACGGTGTCGTCGACGAACGTCGATGCTCGCTCGATGACCTGCGGCATCACCTCGGGCGCCATGGTAAACATCACCTTGGTCTGCGGCTCGCGCAAAAACTCGGCAAAGTCGACCACCTTGTAGGGCACGCCGTCGACACGCGACAGGTGCTCGACGCACGCGTTGCTCTCGGGCACGTAGAACACGCCGTCTCGGGGGCAGACGGGCGTTGCCGGAAGGTCCGCCATGTGCTTGCAGATGCGCGCGATGGTCTCGCCCGGCAGCGGATAGCTCAGCTCGTTGATGTCGTGCGCGCGGTCGATGACCTCGGCGCCACCGCAGCCCACGAGCACGTCCACCAGGCCTTCGATGCCCCAGAGCTCGTACATGGCCTCGGTCGCGTGGGCGTCGCGCCCGGTGCACAGGCCAAAGAGCACGCCGCGCTCGCGCAGGGCGCGGATCGCCGCCACGGTGCGCGGGGACACCGTGTGCTGGCTCGTGAGCAGCGTGCCGTCGATATCGCAGAACACGGCTTTGATGTAGCTGAAGGTGGTGTCCATGGGGGCCTTTCTGGGTTGTGCGGCGGTGTGGAGTGTATTCGTGAACGGCGTACATGGTATACCAAGGCGCAGGCCGTTGGGACCCGATCGCCACAAAGGTGCCTGGCCCCTTTGTGGCGATCGGGCCAGAACGCAAACCATCACAACATTCGATGTTTTTCGGCACAATCGCGATTTTCATCGAATGTTGTGATGGTTTTTACTGCTTTGCGGCACGATCAAAATGCCGGCGTCCAAACAGCAGCAGCGCCGCGGGAACCGCCGTCACGACCATGCCTGCCCCCACGAGTGTCCGTTGTACGCCAAATGTTGCCGCCAGCCACGGTGCAACCGCCAGAGGGGCCACGCCGGCGAACATGTTGCCAAAGCCCATGACCGAGTTCACGCGACCGAGCTGCTCGAGCGGGGCCGTCGTTTGCACGATGGTGTTGTGGAGCGGGTTGACGATGCCCCAAGCTATGCCCAGTACAATCTGGCCGACGAGGGCTACACCCACGTACGGTGTTCCCACATAGAGCAAACTTCCCAGGCCCACGGATATGAGTGCAATGAGCAGCGTTTTGAGGCTGACCAGGTGCGGCGGCAAGCGGAGCGCGACCACGGCGCCCAGCACCGCGCCCACGCCCGAGGCCGACGAGAGCCAGCCCATCCACTCAACGCCGACGCGTAGGACATCGCGATAGAAAAACGACTCGAGCGGATCGAAGGCCCCGTAGCCAAAGTTCGAAAGAAAAATGATGCAGAAAAGTAGCGCGAGGACGCTGTTGGTAAAGACCGTCTTGATGCTGGTCGCGAAGGTGACACGGGCGGACGTGCTGGAGTTGGAGCTTTGTCCCGCACGCTCCCCTTCCTCTGCCGAATCGGCATCCGCATCTCCGGCGACATGGCTGGTCTGCGGCCTAAAGCCCCAACCGGCGACGAGCGCCAGTACGGTAAAGATCATCATGAGCACGAACACCGCGCGCGACGACGCAGCCGCCGCGACAAAGCCGCCCAGCGTGGGGCCAACGATGATACTCACGTTTGAGAGCATGGCGATGGCGGAGTTGATGTCTTTGAGCTCAACGGGGTCGTCGGTGAGATACGCCGGATAGGATGTGGCGATGGGCTGGGCGAATCCCATCACAAAGCCCAGAAACACCGCGCCGAGTAGGACGACGCCGGTCGCGCTACCAAAGGCGATGATTGCCGTGCCAGTTGCGAGAGCGCCGATGATGCTCAGCAAGAAATGGCGGCGCGGACCCCAGGCGTCAAGCGCCGCGCCACCCGCAAAGGATCCCAGGATCACAAATACATTCATAAACAGGACGGCCAGCGATGTCGCAACGACCGAAGCGTCGTCCGCATAGGTGAGCGTTCCGATGACGCCGATAAAGTAGCTGGTCTGAAAACCGGTGTAGATGAGAAAGCGCATTGCCACCAGGCGCTTGGCCTGCGCGGACAGCGACGAGCGGACTTTTGGGAATACAGATGTGGGCATGGGTGCTCCTTATCGCATACGAATAGCGGGCAGCGTCCATTCATCCGCTGTCCATTGGCTCAATCTATCCGTATGCCTGACTAGGGTCGCATCGAGCCCCTTCCGTCTTTCCGCCCAGCATGAACTACTTGGTAGATTGTAAGGCATGCCCCACACATCTACCAAAGCAAAAACCACCACAAAGGTGCACTGCCCCCTTTGTGGTGGTTGCGGCGTTTACGCTGGTTGAGACTTGGCTAGGCCAGGTCGGCGCCGTTGGACTCGATGACCTTCTTGTACCAGAAGAAGCTGTCCTTGCGGCTGCGGGCAAGCGTGCCGTTGCCGTCGTTGTCCTTGTCGACGTAAATGAAGCCGTAGCGCTTCTTCATTTCGCCGGTCGAGGCGCTCACCAAATCGATGCAGCCCCACATGGTGTAGCCCATCAGGTCCACGCCGTCCTCGATGGCAATCTCCATCTGCTTGATATGCTCGCGCAGGTAATCGATGCGGTAGCTGTCGTGAATCGAACCGTCCGCCTCGACCTCGTCCACCGCGCCTAGGCCGTTCTCGACGATCATCAGCGGCACCTGGTAGCGGTCGTAGACCTCCTCCAGGTAGTAGCGCAGGCCCTCGGGGTCGATCGCCCAACCCCAATCGCTCTTCTTGAGGTACTCATTGCCGGCACCACCAAAGATGTTGCCCTGCTCCAACAGCACCGGGTCAGCCGTGGCCGTGGCGCTCATGTAGTAGCTAAAGCTGTAGAAGTCGACCTTGCCGGCGGCCAGCGTGGCGGCGTCCTCGGGCGAGACCTCCACGTGCACGCCTTCGCGGCGCCATACGCTGGGCGCCCACGAGGGATACGCACCGCGCACCTGCACGTCGCCACAGTAGAAGTTCATCTCGCGCTGCTGCTTTTGGGCGGCCAGGACGTCGGCCGGGTTGCACGTGTGCGGATAGCAGGCGTTGCCGGCGATCATGCAGCCGATCTTGTTCTGGGGATCGATCTGATGGCCCATGGTGACGCACTTGGCGCTCGCCAGGAACTGGTGGTGCAGGGCATCGAAGCGCGCCTGCGGATCGTCCCAGTCGCAGTCGCCAAAGGCCATGGGCGTGTCAGTCGCCTCGGGCACCATGCCGCCGCCCATCACGCCGCCAAAGCCGCCCATGAGCAGGCAATTGATCTCGTTAAAGGTGAGCCAGTAGCGCACCAGGCCCTTGTATTCGGTCATGACGGTGCGGGCGTAGTTGAGGTAGAAATCGATGAGCTTGGGATTCTTCCAGCCGCCGTAGTTTTTGGACAGGCCATAGGGCAGCTCGTAGTGGCTAAGGGTGACCATGGGCTCGATGCCCTGCTCCTGACAGGCCTGGAACACGCGGCGGTAGAACTCGATGCCGGCCTGGTTGGGCTCGGCCTCGTCGCCGTTGGGGAAGATGCGGCTCCAGTTGATGGACATGCGGTAGCACTTAAAGCCCATCTCGCCAAAGAGCTTGATGTCGTCGAGATAATGATGGTACATATCCACGGCCTCGTGGCTGGGATAGTGGTACTGGGGCAGAATGCCGTCGGTAATGTGGCGCGGCTCGGAGACCGTACCGCCAGTCATGATGTCGGGGACACCGAGGCCCTTGCCGTCCTCGTTGTATCCGCCTTCGCACTGATTGGCGGCAGTGGCGCCGCCCCACAGAAATCCATCGGGAAAAGCCATGTTGGCTCCTTTCGTACGTGTTGGGATGTTGCACGGGCGCCGAAACGGCGTCCGCAGGACCAATTTGCGTCCTGCTCGGGGTCCGCGCAGGAACCGCTGCCACGAAACCGGCCTATCTACTACGTTTTACCGCAAATCACCGACCACACCGCAATTGTCAATAATAAAACCGCAGGTAGAAGGCTTGACGGTTTTCGGAAAACCGCCGTGTGGTTAGTCCCTGCCACCTAAACGTAGTAGATAGGCCGGTTTCGTGGCGAGGCATGTTGCGGGACGCGCACGGACCGACCCATCGAAACTATGCCGGCTTAAGATATGCGGACGGAGCTGACGGAGACGACGTTTGCCCAGATAAAACCGACCAAAATAAACCTGTTCCTTATTGGCAGGTTTTAAAAGCCGGCAGGGCGCTTGTCCCCGCCGGCCTGGTACCGAGTCTTTGTCGTTTGGGCTACTTGGCAGCCTCGGGCTTGTAGGTGACAAACTCGATTGCGAAGCCCACGGCGGCACCCACGAGCGAGGCAACGATAGCCCAGATCATGTGGTTGATGCCGTTAACACCGGAGGGATCGATGAAGGACAGCCAGTTGAAGACGCCCAGACCGCCGGACATGTACACCACGGCGCCGGAGATGCCGATGATGAGGCCGCCCACGGCAGAACCGATGCTGGCGTTGATGAAGGCCTTCTTATCGGGCAGGGCAACACCGTAGATAGCGGGCTCGGTGACGCCAAAGAAGAAGGCGGAGATCATGGCCGGCAGTGCGATGCCGCGGAACTTCTCGTCCTTGTTCTTGAGATACATGGCAAAGAGCACGGCGCCCAGCGAGAAAGAGTGGGCGATAACGGAGCCCAGAACGTAGTCGTAGCCCAGAGTGGACAGGTTGACCAGCGCGATGGGCACGAGGGACCAGTGGAAGCCAAAGATGACCAGGCACATCCAGAAGGCACCGACGAGGGTGCAACCCAAGATGGAACCGATCATGGGCAGGCCAAACAGCAGCGCGAAGAGCTCACCGAGCAGGTTGGTGATGAGCGTGGCGATGGGGCCAATGACCAGGTAGCCAAGGGTGACGGTGACGGTGACGACGATCAGCGGGGTGAAGAACATCTTCATAGAAGCGGGCATCCACTTCTTAACCCAGTGCTCGAGGGTAGAGCCGAACCAGATCATGAGCAGGATGGGGATAACGGAGCTGGTGTAACCCGAGGCGGGCATGATGAGCGGCAGGCCCAGGAACGTGGTGTACCAAGAGAAGGTACCGGCAAAGCCGAGCTCGACGGAGCCGACAACCTCACCCGAGGTCAAGGCAACCATGGTGGGGTACACCAAAGCAAAGGCGATGGCCATGCCGTTGAACTCGCTCATCTTGAACTTCTTGGCCGCGGTAAAGCCAAGCACCACGGGCAGGAAGTAGAACATGCCGTCGGCGACGGTGTAGAGCAGCGTGTAGGCGCCGTCGTTAGCAAAGCTCGGGACCAGGAAGGTAGCGAGCGCCAGCAGGCCCTTCATGATACCGGCAGCGGCGAAGGTGCCGAGCATGGGGGCGAAGATGCCCGAGATGAGGTCGATGATCACATCGGTAACGCCCTTGGGAGCGGCATCGTCGTCATCGGCGTCGACGGCGCCGCCGTCGCTAAAACCGCCGGCCTTGAGAACGGCGTCGTAGACGTCCTCGACGATGTTGCCCACAACAACCTGGTACTGGCCGTTGGCGTGCATGACCTTGATGACGTTGGGTAGCTCGGAGATTGCCTCGTCATTGGCCTTCGACTCGTCCTTGAGCTTAAAACGAACGCGGGTAATGCAGTGTGCGACGCATTTGACGTTGGACTTACCGCCAACCAGCTCTACGATCTGGGCAGCAAGATCGTCGTATTTACCTGCCATGATCTGTCCTCTCTTTTCCAAATTTCGACAAAAATATCCCCTACCGCGAGCCGGTACCTTGCCCGCAGCTAGAAACCAAAAAGAATTGTTGCGATTGCCGCCGGGCTGGCGGCGCGTGTTACTCGGGCTGCGAGCTCGATCGCAGACGGTTGATATGCATCATCAGATACAGGAGCTCCTCGTCCGAACAGCTCTGGTTGAACTCTTTCTCGAAGACGCGGTTGATGGCGTAGGCGCACTGGTAGGCCTCGGGAAAGTCGCGGGCGGCCTGCATGAACAGCGAGGAGTTCTCGGTCTGCGTGCAGTTGCCTTTAACAAGGCGACGGACCAAAAAGCGCAGGTGCGCAAGAAAGCGAATGTAGCTATACGACGCCGTGTCGAGCGAGCAGCCGAGCTGCTTTTCCACGGAATGAGTCACCTCGTCGAGCACGCGGGTGCTCTTCATGATGAAGTCCATGTCCTTGGCACGGCCCATGCCGTCGACCTCGGCGTTGACGATGTGGAGCGCGATGCTCGTAGCCTCGTTTTGGCCGAGCACAGCCCCGGTGTGTTTTTGCACGATGGCAAGTGCCGCCTGGCCAATCTGGAGCTCGCGCGGGTAGATGAAGGCCACCTCGTGCTCGAGCGGGTTGGGCGCGTTGAGCTGGTCGTTGTCGCGCTGGACGGCAAACTGCAGGTGATCTGCCAGGATAAAGGGAAGGCCGCCGGACAGCTTGCAGCCGAGCTGCTGCGCCGCGAAGCAGGCGATATCGCTTGCCGCGAGCAGCACGTCATCGGGAAGGGTGCCGACCATGTCCTGCAGGCTCTCGGGGACGTTATAGAATTGGCTCTGTTAGACAATGATTGACATCTTGCCCAATCATCTTTTTGTAATTGCAA
>CAUEQD010000032.1 GCA_959019945.1 uncultured Collinsella sp.
ATCCAAGGGTTATACCCTAAGAGCAAACCACCCCTTTTAGGGGTGGTTTTGATTGCTACCGGTCTATCCGCGGCGCTGCCGCATGTTGGCCTCGCCCATGTCGACCCAGACCGCGTTGTGCACGATCCTGTCCATGATGGCGTCGGCATGCACCCCGCCGCCGAGCCTCGGGTGCCAGTCCTTCTTCTTGAACTGGGTGCAGAATACGGTCGAGGCCGTGCCGTACCTCAGCTCCATCAGCTCCAGCAGCATCGACCTGAACTCGGTGTCCGGCCTGTCGAGCAGCCACTCGTCTATCACGAGCAGGCCGAACGCCCCGTACTTGCGGACGAGCTTGCGCTCGCCGCCGGGCCGGTCACGGCTCTCGCGCCAGAGGTCCTCGAGGTCGGGCTGGCGGACGTAGCACGACCTCACCCTCCTGGCGCAGGCGGCCTTCGCGAGCGCGCAGGCCAGGTAGGTCTTGCCCGTGCCGGTGAGGCCCTGGAGAACCACGTTCTCGCCGCGCCCGACGAACCCGCAGGTCGCGAGCTCGGCCACCGCCACCCTGTCGAGGCCGCGGCCCTCGAAGAAGTCGACCGAGCGGACGTCGGCCTCGGGGTACCTGAGGCCGGCCCTCCTCGTCAGGTTACGGACCTTCTGCGTGATGAAGTCGGAGTGCGCCTCGTCCACCGCCATCTGGACGCGCTCGGCGAACGCCATCCCGGCGCACACGGCCTCGTCCTGGGCGGAGAGGGCGGCGAGCAGCTCGGCCGCCCCCATCTCCCTGAGCTTGCGGGCGGTCTCCGCGTTGACGTCCATGCTCACCCCTCCCCGTAGAAGCCGGCGCCGCGCACGTAGCCGCAGTCCCCGGACGCCTCGCCGGCTGGCGCCCTGTCCTGCCCCGACCTCAGCACGGGCTCGACGTCGCGGTAGCGCGGCGACCTCTTCCCGGTCGCGAGCGCCATCCCGCACGCCCGCTCGAGCCTCGCCGGGGTGTAGCGCCTGGACAGCCTGAGCACGGCGAGCGCGGCGTTGAAGCCCTGCTCGTCGAACTCGTAGCAGGCGAACACCCTGTCCACCAGCTCGGAGCAGGAGGGCCCGACCCTCGAGGCCCAGGCGCGGATGCGCGGCGCGTCCCAGTCCGACCACGCCCTGCCCTCGGGCATGTCCGAGCCGCGCGTGGAGTAGCGGTTCCTCGCGTAGGACGGGAACCTGGGGTGCGTGGCCACGCGCTCGCCGCCGGAGAAGACCTCCACCTTGCCCTCGGTGACGCGCAGGTCGACCGTCGAGCCGACGAGCAGGTGGCTCACCGAGTAGTAGTTGCGGGCGTACGCGACGTGGCAGTTGGCCTGGACCTTGCGGCCGTAGACCCACTCGCACACCTCGAAGGGCTCGGCCGGTAGGGGCCTCAGCAGCGGGCGCTCGACCTCCTCGAACACCTCGCGCCTCGAGCCCTCGCGCTTGGCGAACGGCGCGTCGTTGTGCTCCGCGACCCTCCGGGCGACGGCGGCGCGGAGGGCCGCCATGTCGGTGAACACCTCGTCGCGAACACCGCTATCACGTAGGTCGCGGCGGCCCAGACCTCGTTCTCGGCGCTCGGCTTGTCGCGGGGCCTCCTGACCCTCGCCGGGATCACGGCGGAGCCGTAGTGCGCGGCGAGCTCCTCGTAGGCCGCGTTCAGGACCGGCTCCCCGGCCCTGGGGTGGGCGGTGACGCCGGTCCTCAGGTTGTCGGGGACGATGCAGGGCGTCGCGCCTCCCAGGAAGGAGAAGGCGTGCACGTGGCACAGCAGCCATGTATCCTGCTTCATGTCGAGCGTCGGCTCGACGTAGCTGTACCGGCTGAACGGGAGGCAGGCCACGAACAGGTACACCTTCCTGACCTCGCCGGTCGCGGGGTCCACGAGCCGCATCGTGGGCCCCGACCAGTCGACCTCCATGTTCCTGCCCGCCTTGTGCCCGACGCGGCTCACCACGTTGCGCGACACCGTGTACTGGCGGTAGCGCTTGCAGAACCTGTCGTAGGACATCGACGGCGCGCCGGCCTCCGCGCACCCGTCGGCATACTCCGCGTGCAGGAGCTTGAGCGTGACGCCGGTCCTCGCGAGCTCGCGGTGGACGCGTGCCCAGTCGGGGTCGGCGTGCACCGGCCCGGCGTCGCCCCTGCCGGGGAACAGCAGCGCGTAGGCGGCCTCCTCGGACATCCCCTCGACGTCCTCCCAGGAGACGCCCCGCTCCCTCGCGGCTTCCAGCACGTCCTGGACGCTGTGCTTCGAGACGTGGGCGGTGCGGGCGATCGCGTTCTGCGAAAGCCCGTTCACCGACCTCAGCCTCAGGACCTCCCTGGCCCTGATCCTTCTCGCCATGTGGAACCTCCTCGTTCTCTGGACTGCATGGCAGCCCGAGCGTAACGGGGATGCGCGGGAAGGCATTTAATGGCGGTGCCGAACGGCAATATTCGGTCGGGTGGGCGGCGGTGCTGATTCGCAATATAGGTGGTGTCGAAAGGGCCTAGGACTCACAAACCTTTCGAAAGACTATGTTGGCGCCAGGATAACAGATCGATCGTTCGTGTTTTGGGCGTATGCGATTTTTAGACTATCGGCTACTCAAGTTTGTGGCTGCGGCCTTGGTGCCGTGTCTTGCTGGGCCTCTCTCTATCTATGTGTATGTGTTTTCGTCTTATAGGCTGCTGGGAGAAGTCCTGCCCCCAAGATTCCGCGCATGCCATGGCTCCGTGTCGGCCATGTGGCAAGCTGCTTGTCATAGCCTCGCCGGAATCCGACTGCAAATGGCCACGGACGGATATGCAGGTTCTTGTCGCTATGTGAGAAAAACTTGCAAAACTCGCAAGTTCTTGTCATGCTGTGAGAAAAACTTGCAGATTGGGGCGGGCGATGGATAAACGGATGGTCCCTAGAAATCGATATCTCGAGAAATTGATTGCCTTTCGTGATGCGGATGTCATCAAGGTCGTAACGGGTATGCGCCGTTGTGGCAAATCGACGCTTCTGGACATGATGCGCAAACATCTTGAGGATAACGGCGTTCCATCCGAATGTCTTTTGACCTTTAAGATGGAGTCGTTTGAGCTGGAGGGCGTGCGTGATTGGCGAGAGCTTTACCGCCACGTCGACGGCCTAATGCCTGCTGGTAAGAGGTGCTATCTCTTCTTCGACGAGCTCCAGGAGGTTGCCGGATGGGAGAAGGCGATTAACGCACTTCGTGTCGACCGGGACTGCGATATATATGTTACGGGTTCGAATGCTTTTCTCCTCTCGTCAGAGATTGCGACCTTAATCTCGGGCAGGTATGTCGAGATTCGGATGCATCCGCTCACTTTTTCGGAATATGTCGACTTTCTTGGTCCGACTGACGTCACGAATAGGCTCGCTGTTTTTGGTCGGGAGGACATCGTTGCGCTCGACGATCTTCTCGACCGTTATCTTACGTTTGGAGGCCTGCCGTTTCTCGCTGCTTCAAAACTGCCGGAGCAGGAAATGAAGGACTATATCTGGAGCACGTACCAAACAATCGTCGGGCGCGACATTTTGGCTCGCGAGGCGCGTCGGGGTAGACGGTCGGTGACGAGCAGGAGTGTGCTCGACCGCGTCACTTCCTACTTGGCCGATAACATTTCAAACCCGACATCAATTAATAAGATCGTTGGAACGCTGGCAGAGAACGGGGCGAAATCCTCACACGGCGTCGTGGACACTTGCGTGTCTGCCCTTGAGGAGACCTATATCTTTTCGCATGCGCGCCGATTTGATATTAAGGGTCGGGACATTTTGAAGACCGGTGGCAAGTTCTACATTGAAGATCTGGGACTTCGAGCCTTCTTGGATGGGTATCGCGGCAGCGACAGCGGACGTGTTCTCGAAAATGCCGTTTACAATCGTCTTGTCTATGACGGATACCAGGTCTTCACGGGCCATCTTCGAGATGCTGAAATCGACTTTGTTGCGATTGGCGACGGCTCGGATCGTAAGTTTATTCAGGTCACGGAGTCGATTGACGAGGAGACGACGCGCAAGCGTGAATTGCGTCCATTTGAGCTCAGATCGCTCGAGAAGATCACCGGCGGTTACGAGAAGATCATCGTCGTTCGCCGGGGAAGCCATCCGACCGACATTGATGGCATCAAAATCGTTTCTGCAGTCGATTTCTTAATGGGTAGGCTTGGGGCTTAGGGCGTCTGGGACGCGTCTGTTTTCTATGCTTGGAGACATCGTCGCGGCCCATGACACCGCTGGCGTCTTCCTCTCCGACAATCGCCGCCGCTTGACCTGTTGGAGACGGAGGAAAGCTGATCACTTTTGGCGCGTGCCGCAAGGGACATGAACCTTGCGACGCGCGTTGTCTTTTGACAGGAGGGTGCTGCAATCGTGTCCGCACGGCATGTGAGACTTGACTTGCCGACTGATTCTGCGTTGGCGCAAATTAAGGTAGCGACCCTCTAAGGAGTTCGATATTGATGAGTGACAACACCAAGCATCTCGCAAGGAAGTGCGTCAAGGACGCGGGGCCGTGTCTCGCGTTGTGCCTTGCCGGCGCGGCGGTCGCGCTGCTGGCTGTTCTGGGGCCGTTCGACGTGCTCCGAAGTGCCGCCTCTCTGCACGTTTGCATGGCCCTTGCCGGCGCCATGATGACCGGTGGCGTGCTCGATCTGATTTTTTGGGTGCTTGACCCGTTTGGATGGAAGAACGAGGGGTAAGCCCTAAGGGATGGATACCCCGCAGCAACAGGAGATCCCCGTGATCTGGTTTACCGGCGATACTCACTTTGGACACGAGAACATGCTACGGCTTAGCGATAGGCCTTGGTCGACTGTTGCGCAGATGAACGATGCCATGGTCGCCAACATTAACAGCAAGGTTGCTGCGGATGACGAGCTCTACATCTTGGGTGACTTTAGCTTTAAGATGACGGTCCAAGACGCCTACGAGCTGCGCAAAAGCATTGCCTGCAAGCGCGTCCATCTGCTGCCCGGCAACCACGACAAAGACTGGACGCAGCCTGCGGTAGCGGATGCTTTTATCGTCGAGCCGCCCATTTGCGCGCTCAAGATCAACTGCCAAAAAATCGTGCTGAGCCACTATCCCATGGTCGACTGGCAGGGCATGTCGCACGGCAGCTGGCATTTGCACGGGCATATCCACAGTTGCGGCGGCGCATACAACGAGTTCAACCGCAGGCAGGGACTGCTGCGCTATGACGTGGGCGTGGACGCCAACAGCTACGCCCCGGTGAGCTTGGAGGAGCTCAAAGCTTGGTTTGCGCAGGTAGACGAGCCGATGTGTTGCGTTAAATGGCCGTGGTGGGTCAATGCCACGGGCGACGAGCAGGTCGAGCACGATCTCGAAAGTTATAAGAGGGAAGTGGTGATCCGATGACGGTCTATGTGACGGGCGATATTCACGGCGGCCTCGACATGCAAAAGCTGCGCGATTGGGACCTTGGGGATAGCCTGACGAGCGACGACTATCTCATCGTCGCGGGCGACTTTGGCTTTCCGTGGGATTTCTCTGCCGAGGAGTGCGCCGACATCGCCTGGCTGGAATCGCGTCCCTATACCGCGCTGTTCGTCGACGGCAACCACGAGCGTTTCGATCATTGGGCGGAGCGTCCCATGGAGTTGTGGCACGGTGGGCTGACGCAGCGCCTATCGGATACCTCTCCCATCCGACGCCTGACGCGCGGCGAGGTTTTTGAGCTCGATGACTCAACGATCTTTACTATGGGCGGTGCCACGAGCGTGGACAAGGAATACCGCATACCGTATTCCAGCTGGTGGCCACAGGAGCTGCCGGACGAGCGCAACTTTGAGGAGGCGCGGGCAAAGCTCGACAGCGTGGGCTGGAAGGTCGACTACGTGATCACCCACACCTGCTCTACGCGCATGCTTTCGCCCACGCTTTATCCGGCACCCGGCTGGAATTACCCCGCCGTTGATCGGCTTACGGCATTTTTCGATGAGCTGGAAGACCACTTGGATTACAAACGCTGGTACTACGGGCATTTCCATCGGGATGCCAACCCGGCCGAGCGCCACACCGTGCTCTACGACTGCATCGTTCGCTTGGGCGACGAACTCCAGCCCTGGGATGTTGCGTAGGGGTGGGCATAGCGAGCGCTTCATACGATGTCTTGGGTAGTTACCCTACATTTCAGTAGTAATCTTTATTTGTAGGGTAACTTAAGGCGTGCAGGGAACTGGAGGAGATGTCGCCCGACGATCTAGAGTTTCAGCGCCATTCGGTTGGTGCCCGGTAGGGTGGCGAAGCCAAAATGTTCATAGAATGCTGCCGCCTCATCATCTACTGGATCGACAACCAATGCTCGCGCTCCTGCTAGGGCAGAAATTTTCAAGGCGTTCTCGATGGCATCTTTGAGCAGCGAAGCTCCAAGACCAAGCCCCTTGAACTTCTCATCGACCCCCATCATTCCAAGCAGCACTGTGGGGACTTGGGAGGGGGAGTTTCGCACGAACCATCCTCCATCAACATTTTCGCGAGCCACGGAGTGCGTACACAACGTATAAAACCCAGCGACTGCGCCGTCGCAATACGATGCGTATATAACTGCTGATCCTCTTCTTCGCGCCGAGGCTGATCTATTTTTAGCCCATCCGTCTACAAGAGTGTTTCCGCAGTGGAAAGCCTCGATGCCTTGGCCAACGGGGAGTTGAACGGGCTTGGTAAATGTGCTCATTCCCAAACCGCTTCACGGTCAAGCAGCGCTTTTGCGGCTTGGGGCATGGGGGAATCGAGCATTTCGCAAAATGTATCGAAACCATCAGGAGAAAGATAGGTTGTTGACGCCTCGGCGATATCACGTGCGGAGCTCTCGTCAAGGTGAGCTGTGGCCCATTGGGTGAGAGTTTGGCCACGTAAGGCCGCGGCGCGCTCGTAAGTAAGGCGTTGACGTTCGGTCAACCTTAGATCCATACGGCGTTGTTTCTCAATCGTTGGCATGGCAAAAACCTCCTTTGCATAATTGTACGGAATTATTCCGTACATAACAAGACACAGAATTATGTCCTCGTTGAAGGGGGACGAGGGGGCGGGGCGTATTTGGCTACTGGACCGTTACAGTGATGTTCTCCCGATGTGCGCGGATGACATCCCAGCTAAAGTGTTCGACCAGCTGCTCGGCAGAGCGCGGTGTGGTGTCCGGTGCGATGCTCGTTTGCCCGGCGAGCCAGCCCAGTAGTGCCTCGGGTGTGCCAAAGCGGGCGCGGAGCTCGCCCAGGTCCAGATCGCGATCGCGCTTGGAAAGGCGGCGGCCATCCGGCGACATGAGCAGCGGAATGTGCGCGTAGTGCGGCGTGGGAAGTCCCAGCAGATGCTGCAGGTAGATTTGGCGCGGCGTGGAGCCCAGCAGGTCGCATCCGCGCACGACCTCGGTGACGCCCATGGCGGCGTCGTCGACCACCACGGCCAGCTGGTAGGCAAACACGCCGTCGCTGCGGCGTACCAAAAAGTCGCCGCATTCGGTGGCGAGTGCTTCGCATTGGGCACCATACGTGCGGTCCACGAATTCGACCACATCGTCTGCGAGGTCGTCGACGGCGGGCACGCGCAGGCGCGTGGCCGGAGCGCGCAGAACGCTGCGGCGGGCAACCTCCTCGGCAGAAAGGCCTCGGCAGGCGCCGCGATAGATAGGCGTGCCGTCGCTGGCATGCGGCGCGCTCGCGGCGTGGAGCTCGGCGCGCGTGCAAAAGCAGGGATAGGTGAGGCCGGCGTCTTGCAGCCGGCGCAGGGCGCTCTCGTACAGATCCAAGCGATCGTGCTGGTAGTAGGGGCCTTCGTCCCACTCAAGCCCTAGCCAAGCCAGGTCGTCAATCAATTGAGCGGCAAGTTCCGGGCGCTTGCAGCGATCATCCAGGTCTTCGATGCGTAACACGATGCTGCCGCCTTGGCTGCGGGCCGAAAGCCACGCGCACAGGCAGCTGAACACGTTGCCCAGGTGCATGCGGCCCGAGGGCGACGGGGCAAAGCGACCCACGACGGGCGTGGGAGCGGGAGAGGAGGTCGTCGTTGGCGCGTCCGCGGCGGGCGCTGCTATGTTGCGTGCGTTGATATCCATGCGGACGAGTATAGCGCGGGGCGCGGTGGGGGAGACGCTGTCGTGGCCTGCAAGTTGCTGAGGCCGCGCGTTGCGCGTGCCGGACCACCGGCTCGGCGCCTTAATCGTCGTCAATCAATCTAGCCCTCAAACGACAGAAACCCCGGCAGCTCTTCGCAACTGCCGGGGTTTCCGCGGAAAAGGGGGACATGATCCTCGAGCGGACGGCAAAGGGGCAAACCGTTTTCGCTCAACTGCTTTATGCCCCTCGCTCGCCGGCTTAATCGGCTCACGCCGCGCCCACACAAAGCCGCTACACCTGTGATGGAGCTATGAAGTGGTATCTATTGCCGGAGCGGGCTATGCCAAGGAGTGTCCCAGATTGCCGGCAGATAAGGAACGTCCCCAGGTGCCGGCCGCGGGTGTGACTTTCGTCCCGTTTTGACGCTCCGCTGACCTAGATGTTCGTCACATGAACCCGCAAACGTGGGACAATGACGCTACTGGTACCACAGACAAAGGATGTGCCTATGAACGCCCCCGTTGCCCAGTCCTGTCGGCAGCGCCGCCTGTTTGCGCGGTTCGCTTCCGTCTGCGCATTCGTCGCGCTTGCGTTGTTGCTGCTGCCTGCCGTCGCGCACGCCGACGGCTACTCCATGAGCCAAACCTACATCGGCGCCACGGTTGAGGCCGATGGTTCGCTGACCGTTGTCGAGGGACGCCAGTTCGATTTCGACGACGACATCAACGGCGTGTATTGGGATATCAATACAGGCTCTAACCAGCAAGGCGGCTCGGTGGTCGTCAATGTGCTGAGCGTCGAGGAAGACGACACTGCGTTTAACAAGGTCGACAGCGCAAACAAAGGCGACGACGGCGTTTACACGGTGGAGCAGTCCGACGACGGCGTAAAGATTAAGGTGTTCAGCCCTCACGAGAGCGGCGACAGCGCAATCTACTACGTGAGTTATTCCATGACCGGTGCGGTTATGAACTGGGCCGATACCGCCGAGCTCTACTGGAAATTCGTCGGCGACGGCTGGTCGGCGGATTCCGATGACGTCGAGATGGAAGTGTACTTCGCAAATGCCGCTGCCGGGACGGCTGCCGTCAAGGGCGATAACTTCCGCGCATGGGGCCACGGCCCGCTGACGGGCGACGTGTCGCTCGATGCGGACGAGCCCATGGTCACCTATACCATTCCCTGCGTGCATGAGGGCGAATTCGCCGAGGCACGCATCGCCTTCCCCAGCGACTGGGTGCCGCAGCTTGCCGTCTCGGGCGAAAAGCGCATGTCGACGATTCTGAGCGAAGAGAAGGAATGGGCCGACGAGGCCAACGCTCGCCGTGAGCACGCGCGTGCGGTTGCCGGCGCGATTGCCGTGGTGTGTGTTGTCGTGGCGGTTGCCTATACCGGTGTGATCGTGATGCTTAAGCTGCGCAGGCCCAAGCCCAAGCCGCTCTTCCAGGACGAGTACTTCCGCGATGTGCCCTCGGCCGACCATCCCGCGGTGCTTGCAGCTCTCATGAGCTGGAACGACGTGCCCGATCAGGCATATATCGCCACGCTTATGAAGCTCACCGACGACCGCGTGATCAAGCTGGAAGAAGCGACCGAGACCAAGAAGAAGGGTCTGCTCCGTCGCGAAAAAGAGGAGCAGACGTATCGCATCACAGTGACCGACGAGGCCTGGAAGGCTGCCAAGAAGGACGGCATCGATCGCGATGTGCTCAAGGTCTTCTTCGCCGGCGTTAAGCCCGATAAAGACGGCGTCCGTTCGCGCACGTTTAGCGAGCTGGAGGAGTATGCCAGCGAGCGCACCACATCTGTTGGCGACAAGCTCGAGGACTATCAGAGCACGGTTAAGGGCAAGCTGGAGGCGCGCGAGTTTATCGCATCGGATGGCACTATCGCGATGGTGGCCGGCCTGGTTCTCGGCATCATCATTGTCTTTGGCATTCTGGGCTCTCTGATCTATACCGACTTTGCGGACGCCAACGTCGGCGCCGCTATGATCTCGATTCCCGTCACGATCGTGGGCTTTGTCCTGAGCTGCACCTTCCGCCGTTACACGCCGGAGGGCGCCGAGGTGGCGGCTCGCTGCAAGGCGCTCAAGCATTGGCTCGAGGACTTTACGCGCCTGAAGGAGGCTATCCCCAGCGACCTGATCTTGTGGAACAAACTGCTGGTGATGGGCGTTGCCCTGGGTGTTTCGAAAGAAGTGCTGCGACAGCTGGCCGAGGCCGTGCCTACGGACCTGCGCAACAGCGACGATTTCTACGACAACTACCCCTGCTACTGGTGGTATTACCATCACTACGGCAACGAGTCTCCGCTCGATTCGTTCAACGATGTGTATCATGAGACCATCCGCGAGCTGGCTTCGAGTTCCGATAGCTCGAGCGGCGGCAGCGGCGGCGGCTTCTCTGGCGGCGGCGGTGGCGGCGTCGGCGGAGGCGGCGGCGGAACGTTCTAGCGAGCGCTTGCTTTGGGGTGGATCTTTCTGGGCGGTTGCCAGGGAAGATTCATCCCATTTTTGTGCATCGAAACGGGTCAAACTTTCCGCTGCGGATCTTCGCGCAAGGGGCAGTGGACAAAAAATGCCAAATATGAGTACTGTTGCTGCGTTGGTCACATATGTTTGCACATAATAATGGGCTCCTAATGAGAGTACTTCTCGTTAGGAGCCCATTTTATTGAACATTTGAGGAGCTACGTCAGCTCGTGCAGCTGGTCGTCATGCCTACAAGCATCAAAAATGCCCCAAGTTGCTGCTACTAAAAAGGTAGCAGTACTCATATTTGATGTTTTTTGACCACGGCTATCTACAAACCCCCTAGGCCACTCATTGGGGACAGACTTAAATGACTAGGTGCGGCTGCCCGGGCTAGGCTGTTAGGTCGAGTTCGTAGAGGAAGCTTTCGCGCGGCATGTCGTGACGGCGCTCTTCGCGGTTGGCGCGGTGCGTGGCCGTGCGCTTAAAGCCGTGCAACTCGTAGAACTTCCACGAGCAGTTGGAGTCGGTGTACAGGTGCGCCCTTGTCGCCCCGCGCGAGGACAGGTACGAGACCGCGGCATCGAGCAACACTGAGCCTACACCCAGGCCATGGACGTCGCGATCCACGGCAAGCAGCGTGACCTCGTTGTCGTGGGGCAACGGGCTGCTTTCGAGCAGGCGGTTGTTGGTTCGGATGGTTGCGCGCACAAACGAGAGATACTCGGCGCAGGCATCGGGCTCCAGTTCACGCATCTGCGATAGCAGAGCGCGTTCGGTGTCCATCCAATGTTCCTTGACGGTGGCGCCGGAACTCTGTCCCGCGCGCGCGAGCGCAATGCCACGCGCCTGACCGTCGATTACGGCAACCTGCGAAAACGTCGATGAAGAAAGGCAATAGGCGAGGTCGCACGCGGCCTCAAGGCGGTTGTACTCATCGTTATCCGAATTGTTATGCCAAAGCTGCTGCAGAATCAGCGCGATGGCGTCGAAGTCTTCGGTATCAAACGGTCGGTAGAGAACCCGCGAGACCATGGTGCCTCTTTCTTTTGCGGATGCATATCGAGCACAGTTCTACCACGCTATTGGCATCTAATTATGGTGCCCCTGTGTTCCATGAACTCACCGTGCCCGGTGCCGTGCCCATCCCCTCTGCTCGCAAACTTTTTCTGCACATGCGCCCGTTGCGGGGTGCATCGATGCGCTCGATGCGCTACATTGAATCAGTATTTTCAATGCCGCTGCGCGAGCGCTGCAGATCGACGTATCACCGACTCACAGAGCACGGCGGCGTACCGGACAGGAGGACTGCATGGGATCTGATGTGAAGATCGCACGCGCGTTGATCTCGGTTACCGATAAGACGGGCGTCGTCGATTTCGCACGGACGCTGGTTGACGACTTTGGCGTCGAGATCATCTCTACGGGCGGCACGGCTCGTGCCATCGAGGACGCGGGCGTTCCCGTAACCCCCATCGAGGAGTTCACGGGCTATCCCGAGATGATGGACGGCCGCGTCAAGACGCTGCATCCCAAGGTTCACGGCGCACTGCTTGCCCGCCGCGATTCCGAGCAGCACATGCAGGAGGCCGCTCAGCACGGCATTAAGCTGATCGACCTGGTCGTCGTCAACCTGTACGAGTTCGAGAAGACCGTCGCCAACCCCGAGGTCACCTTCGCGGACGCCATCGAGCACATCGATATCGGCGGTCCCTCCATGCTGCGCTCTGCCGCCAAGAACGCCGCGAGCGTCACTGTCATCTCCGACCCGGCCGACTACGACGCCGTCCTTGCCGAGATGCACGAGACCGGCGGCTGCACCACGCTTTCCACCCGTCGTCGTCTGCAGGTGAAGGTCTACCAGACCACCGCCGCCTACGACACGGCAATCTCCCGTTGGCTCGCCGCCCAGGCAAGCGACGTGGCGGACACCTCTGCCAAGCTCGAGATCTCGCTGGAGAAGGTCGATGACCTGCGCTATGGTGAGAACCCGCAGCAGAAGGCCACGGTCTACCGCTTTGCCGAGGGCTGCGAGAACACCGCGAGCTCCCAGTTCCCGCTCGTGGGCTCCGAGCAGATCCAGGGCAAGCCGCTCAGCTACAACAACTACCTGGACGCCGACGCCGCCTGGAACCTGGTTCGCGAGTTCGATGAGCCTGCTTGCGTGATCCTCAAGCATCAGAACCCCTGTGGCTCTGCCGTGGCCGACGATATCACGTCCGCCTACGACCGCGCCTTCGCCTGCGATCCCAAGAGCGCCTTCGGCGGCATCATCGCCTGCAACCGCGAGGTTCCCTTTGAGCTGGTCGAGCACTTCGCCGACCAGAACAAGCAGTTCGTCGAGGTCATCATCGCCCCGGGCTACACCGATGATGCGCTCGAGCGCATGGCTAAGCGCCCCAACCTGCGCGTGCTGGCCACCGGCGGCGTGGACCACGGCGCCCAGGTGGAGCTGCGCTCCATCGACGGCGGTATGCTGGTGCAGGAGGTCGACCATGTGACCGAGGACCCCGCGACCTTTACGTTCCCCACCGACCGCAAGCCCACCGACGCCGAGATGGCCGAGCTCGAGTTTGCCTGGAAGGTCTGCAAGGGCGTCAAGTCCAACGCCATCCTGGTTTCCAAGGGCAAGGCCGGCATTGGCATGGGTCCGGGTCAGCCCAACCGCGTTGATTCCGCACTGCTGGCCTGCGAGCGTGCCGAGGACTTCTGCGAGCGCGAGGGCGTTGAGAAGGGCGGCTTTGCCTGCGCAAGCGACGCGTTCTTCCCGTTCCGCGACAACGTGGACGTGCTTGCCGCGCATGGCGTGACCTGCATCATTCAGCCCGGCGGCTCCAAGCGCGACGACGAGAGCATCCAGGCCTGCAATGAACACAATATTGCTATGGTGTTCACCGGGGCTCGCCACTTTAGGCACTAAGTTCCGCCCTGGGACAAAATAATCTTTGCAAAAGACGGCTGCTCCGTTTGGAGGGCCGTCTTTTTGGTATAAGAGGACGGAATGACTAACACGAAAGGTACAACCATGCCCCAGATTGATGATGCCGAGCTGTTTGGCAATGCCGAGGATCAGCGTGCGTACGAGGACTTTTGCGCCAATCAGGAGGCGGTCGAGAAGTTCACGCTCGATAAGCCCGCGCTTATCTGCCGCTGGCGCATGTCCAACAAAAAGGTACCCATGCTCAACCGCCACATCCGTGCGCTGTCCGAGCGCTTGGTGCAGGGCGAGCCGCTCACCCACAACATGCTCAGCTGGGCCAAGCAACACGTTGAGTGGTCGCTTGCCGAGGGCGACTACACCGCCCACGACGGCGTGCTCATGCTGGTGATCGATGTGAACGGCAATGCCGCCATGACGGTGGGGGAGTACGAGCCGCTGGCCGACACGTCGGCCAAGGCACTGCGCGCCCGTTCTGCCGAGGCCCGCTCCGAGGCCGACGAGACCGGCGTGGCACCCGAGCTGCTCGCTGCCGTCAACAACGGCGAGCTGGCCTTTGTGGCGCCGGCGGACGAGTGCCTGTGCGGTACGGCGACGCTCATCGAGCAGCTGGCCCAAACCAAGGACATGCCGGTCACGCGCGTGGATATCCCCGCTCAGCTCAAGGGCGCACTGTTCCTGGTGAGCGACGAGCACGGCGTGGTCCCCGCCACCGACGTTGACGCAACCGAGGCAGACGCCGCCACGGTCGCCTTCTTTGCCGACGGCTACGAAAAGCTCCGCGCCCGCCGCTAAATGATTTTTCTGGGACGGGGATTAAAAAATCATTTTGGCCCCCGTATACGTTGCGAGCGCGAGACGTGCCCAACGCCACCGCTCGCGAACAGTTCTGTCACCTTGGCACCGCGCGTGGCGCACGCCTGCGGGTTCGCGGCCATAATGGTGGCAAGACAACCAAGAGGGGAGCGTAATCCATGGCGCTGATCTATATCGTTGAGGACGACGAACCCATCCGCCGCGAGCTCGTCGACATCCTGGCCCGTGCCGGCTTTACGGTCGAGGCCTGCGAATCGTTTGAGCATGTCTCGCGCGACATTTTGGCCGCAACGCCCGACCTGGTGCTGCTCGACCTCACGCTTCCCGTCAAAGACGGCCAGCATATCTGCCATGAAGTCCGCCGCGAGTCCGAGGTCCCCATCATCGTCCTCACGTCGCGTACAACCGAGATCGACGAGGTCATGGCCATGACACTCGGCGCGGACGACTTTGTCCCCAAGCCCTACAGCGCCCGTGTGCTCGTGGCGCGCATCAATGCGCTGCTGCGTCGCACCTCGGCGGCCGGCGAGCGCAGCACGCTCGTCCACAAGGGGCTGGAGCTCGACCTTGCCCGCTCCGCGGTCACCAACACGGCAACCGGCGACAGCACCGAACTCACCAAAAATGAGCTGCGCATTCTGTCGCTACTCCTGAGCCGCGCGGGCAAAATCGTCTCGCGCTCGGCCATCATGCAGGACCTGTGGGACTCCGATGCCTTTGTGGGCGACAATACGCTCACCGTCAACATCAACCGCCTGCGCACTACGCTCGAAAAAATCGGCATCAAGGGGTATCTGACCACGCACCGCGGCCAGGGCTATTCGGTCTAGGGGCCGGCCATGTCGTTTGCCAAGTTCTTTAAAGACGCGCTGCTCCCCGTCGCCGTATGGACGTGCGGCGTGCTGTTGAGCTGCTTTGTGCTGACGGTCGCCGGGGCGCCTGTCTCTATCGTGGTCATTGCGGTCGGCGTGTCTCTTATCTTTGGCATACTCGGCATTGTGATCGAGTACGCGCGCCATCGTCGTTTTCTGCGCCAGCTGGAGCGCGCGGCCGAGGAGCTGGAGAGCCCCGCGTGGGTGCAGGAGATGGTACAGTGCCCGACTTATGCCGAGGGCGAGCTCGAGTACGAGGTCCTGCGCCGCGTGGGTAAGGCGGCTTGCGATGAGGTAGCGGAAGGTCGCCGCCAGACCGACGACTATCGTGACTATATCGAGAGCTGGGTCCACGAGGCCAAGCTGCCCCTGGCGGCAGCCCATCTGATCTTGGAAAACCTGGACGGCAGCGAAGACGACCTGTCGCGCGTGGATGACCTGGGTCGCGAGCTGGCCCGCGTGGAGCGCTACATCGACCAGGCGCTCTACTATGCGCGCTCGGAAGTCGTGGAGCGCGACTATCTGATTCGCCGCTGGAGCCTCAAGGCCCTGGTGACGGGCGCGATTAAGGCCAACGCGCGCGAGCTCATCGCGGCGCACGTGGCACCGGTGTGTGAGAACCTCGACTTTGAGGTCTTTACCGACGAGAAGTGGCTCGAGTTTATTCTGGGCCAACTCATCCAGAACAGCATTAAATACGCGCGCGAGGACGGTGCGAAGATCACGTTTTCGGGCGCGCTGCTGGACGAAGGCCAGGCGAGCGAGCGCATCGAGCTTACCGTTGCCGACAATGGTTGCGGAGTGAGCGCAGCTGACCTGCCCCGCGTGTTCGAGAAGGGCTTTACCGGCGACAACGGCCGCACGACCAAGCGCGCAACGGGCATCGGCCTCTACTTGGTGGCGCGCCTATGCTCCAAAATGGGCATCGACGTCACCGCTGCCTCGGAGCCCGGCAAAGGATTCACCGTAACCTTCGCCTTCTCAACGAACAAATTCCAATACTTCGAGTAGCCGGTCCGCGTGGCGCGATCGACGGAATCTTCCCGTTTAGGAGGATGGCGATCGCTTTGGCTACTATGTTCACGAACGTGAGTATAGGTATTACTTGTAAAGCTATAATCACGTTCGGGAACATAGCTATACAGTTCTATACTATGTTCACGACTGGGAACATAGCTAAGGAGCGGCATGAGAACGGTGACAACGACTAAAGTGCTCGATGGACGCATCAAACTTAAGCCGTCTGAAACTGCTTTCTCGGAACGCATGGTTTTCGATCCGGGCGAGATGGGGAAGGCCCTTAGGCTTAGAAGGCGTGAGCTTGGCCTAACTCAACGCGACGTCGCGACTATGACGGGTCGCAGCCTTCGTGTGATAGGCGATATCGAGCGGGGGCGGACAACGGTCGAAATCGGCGTCATTTTCGACTACGCCTCCATTGTGGATATCGATTTTATTCTGAAGGTGAGGGGAAAATAATGGGCGGCACGCTGTTCGTTCATCGTGAGTTTAAGGGATCCTACCAGCTGCTTGGCATATTGGAAGAGAATGCTGGGCTTCCGCTATTCACCTATGTCCCCGAGTACCTCGAGAATGCTGACGCGGTTCCGATTTCGTCCTCGTTGCCCTTGTCGGCCGAGACATTCAGCCCGGACGTAACGAGCTCCTTTTTCTCCGGCATTATTCCAGAGGGACAGCTCAACAGAGACCTTGAGAAAAAGGCTCGGGCGGAACGCGGCGATTACTTTAAGGTCCTCGATTTGGTTCGCAACGAACCCGTCGGCGCTTTGATTTTGACGCGAGAACCTTCGGCCGACGGTCTCGAAATGGGCTATGAGGAGATAGGGGAGAAGCAGCTGAACAAGCTGGCGTACGCGCCAGCGGAGGTGGCCTTTGGTCTTGCGCTCGAGAGTCGAATTTCCCTTGCGGGCGTTCAGGCGAAAATCGGCCTCTACCATGCGGGTGATGACTCATGCGATGGATGGTATCTGCCCCACGGGGCAGCCCCATCGACGCATATCCTCAAAGCGGGGTCGAAAGCATTTCCGGGTGAGACGGTGTGCGAAGCTATGTGCGTGAGAGCTGCTTCGCTGATGGATCTATCAGCCGAAGAGTGCTTTCTAATTCGAGTTGAAGATGCCGAACCGATTATCGCCGTGAAGCGGTTTGACCGAGCGATGTCTAATGGTGGTCGTTCGCTCGATGGGCTGCTGGTTCCAAATCGTCTGCACCAGGAGGACATTTGTCAGGCAAAAGGCATTTCGCGCGAGCTTAAATATGAGCCAACGGGCGTCAATTACCTGGGGCTTATCGTCGACGCGGTACGAAGGGTGTCGACGAATCAAATGGAGGATAGGTTTCTTGTTGGCTATAACCAACTGTTCGATTATGCCGTAGGAAACTGCGACAACCATCTTAAGAATTGGTCACTCGTGTGGGACGAGGACTGGAAGCAAGTGAGGTTGGCGCCGCTCTACGATGTGTTGTGTACAACGATCTATCCCAATCTCGTTCGCGAGATGGGGGTTTCGTTTGGCGGAAGCCGAAAAATCGATGATGTGACTCGCGAGTCGGCGTTGAGGCAAATGGCCGAGGCGGGTTTGCCCCAGGGGATCGTCACCGGAATGATTAACGACACCTGCAGTGAGGTGCCAGACGCACTGAGAGATGCAGCGCGCAGCCTCAAAGAAGAAGGTTTCCCTGAGGCAGAAGCAATGTTCGATAAGATCATTCCAGAAGTACAAACCCGCCTAAACAGAATCGCCCCATAACAAAAACGTGCCGCCCCAAACGGGGCGGCACGCCATCTTTTAATCAGATAACTCGTTGAAGTACGGTGACGAAGGCGCAAGGCCGGGAGGGGCTATCTAAGCCGACATCCCGCAGCCGCGAAGCGGCGAGGACGTCGGCGTGATAACCCCGCAGGCCTTGCGCCGACGGGAAGGAACCTACTTCACGACCAAAATGTCGCAGTCCGTGTTACGCAGCAGGAACGTCGAAATCGAGCCCAGCAGCGCATACTTAATCGAGGATAGGCCGCGGGCACCGCAGAGCACCAGGTCGGGCTTGACCACGTCGAGCATCTCGTCCTTGAGCGTCTCGCGAATACGACCGGCGCGAATCATGACCTCGACCTCGGGAATATCGGGATTGGCCTTGGCCTCCTCGAGCTGCTTGGCAATGGAGTTATTAAAGGCCTCCTCTAGGCCGTTGACCAGGTCGACCGGGTAGGAGCCGGCGCTCTCGAGCGCCGTGGAGTCAATCACGTGACCAATAATCAGCTTGGCACCGTTGTTTGCGGCGACCTTGATGGCGCGTGCGAGCACAAAATCCTGCTGCTCAGTACCGTCGAGTGAAACAAATACCTTGGTGTAGCCCTCGTTCATGGTTTCCTCCTTGGTCTATTGCACGGGCGCGGGGCTCGTGCATCGGGCGGGCGCGGGCGCGTTGGCCGCCGGACACTTTATCTTGTTGCAGTTATACCCAAGGATTTGGGTTTGACCGCTCGCAATTCTGTGAACGGGCGAGTTTTTTGGTAAGGGTAGGCGCAGGCGCGCCGCCAACGGTTGATAATGGGACATCGCCCGCACCGTCCGCAGAACAATATCGGCGGATGTCTAACGAGGGGGTCCCTTTGGATATTATCGAGCTTCTAAAATCTGCCTTCATGGGCCTGGTCGAGGGCATCACCGAATGGTTGCCGGTTTCGTCGACGGGCCACATGATCTTGGTGGACGAGTTCGTCAAGATGAACGTGAGCGAGACGTTCTGGAATATGTTCCTGGTCGTGATTCAGCTCGGCGCCATTCTGGCCGTCTGTGTGCTGTTCTTCCATGAGCTCAATCCGTTCTCGCCCAGCAAGGGCAAGGAGGGCCGTCGCGACACCTGGGTGCTGTGGGGCAAGATTGTGCTCGGCTGCATTCCTGCGGCGGCGATCGGTCTGCCGCTCAACGACTGGATGGAGGAGCATTTCTACAATGCTCCCGTCGTGGCGCTGGCGCTCATTGTGTACGGCGTGCTGTTTATCGTGATCGAGAACTGGCGCGCGAGCAAGCGCGAGGAAATGGCCGTTGCCGGTTCGTTTGGTTCGCGTGCTGTGGTGTCGGGTGGACGTCCCGCCGGTGCACACTTTGCGGCGCCCGCGGCAGATGTTGCCGAGGACGAGGGCGATGACGAGGATCTGGACTTTGGCTCCATCGCCACGCTCGAGGACCTGAGCTGGAAGACGGCGCTGGGCATCGGTTGCTCCCAGGTACTTTCGCTGGTGCCGGGTACGTCGCGCTCTGGCTCCACCATCATCGGTGGCCTGCTTTTGGGCTGCACGCGCTCGGTGGCATCCAAGTTCACGTTCTTCCTGGCCATCCCCGTTATGTTCGGTGCGAGCGCGCTCAAGCTGGTCAAGTACTTCATTAAGGGCGGCACGTTTGGCGCCAACGAGGTCGCCATCTTGGGCGTGGGCTGCGTCGTGGCCTTTGTGGTTTCGCTCATCGCCATCAAGTGGCTCATGGGCTTTGTCCGTCGTCACGACTTTAAGTGCTTCGGCGTCTACCGCATCGTCCTGGGCATCGTGGTGCTCGCATACTTCTTCGTCTTGGAGCCTATGCTCGGCCTGTAACTTGGTTGACGCTGCGCGGCGGCCAGAGCGACAGCTTGTCATTCAAAGAGGGCGGCATGACCAAAAGGTCTATGCCGCCCTCTTTTCATTTAGAGGCTTTAGCCTGTGCGGGGCGCGCAGCGCGCCGCATCAGAAACCACCCGC
>CAUEQD010000033.1 GCA_959019945.1 uncultured Collinsella sp.
CCGGGAGCCAGGTTGACTAACTCGGGCCCGGCATTCAGAAAAGTCAGTGCAGCAAAATGGCGATGCGGGTAGGGCGCACAAGAAAGGGGCACGTTGCTGAAACGTGCCCCTTAAGTTGCGGTGGAATATGGACTGTTTTTGGCTGTTGAGGTGTTATTTAGTCCGTATTTCACCGCAACTGAGGGGTGGGATGTGGGGTTAACGCTCGTAGATTAAGTTGCCTGCCAGGTAGGTGGCTTGAACCTTGGTAGCCTGGAGCTCTTGGGGGTCGATGGTGAGCGGGTTTTGGTCCAGGACTACCAGGTCGGCGTATTTGCCGGGCTCTAGGCTGCCGAGGTTTTGCTCGTCGCCCGCTGCGTACGCGCTACCAAGCGTGTAGTTGCGCAGGGCCGTTGCCGCATCGATGCGCTCGCTGGGGAGCCAGCCGCCCTCGGGCCAGTGGCTGCGAGGGTCTTGGCGCGTAATAGCCGTGTAGAGCACGTTCATGCTGGTAACGGCTGTGATGGGGCTATCGGTGCCGAAGGCTTGGCGGATGCCGCGCTGCTTATAGGTCGCAAACGGCCACATGATGCGGCTGCGTTCCAGGCCCAGGTCGCGCTCCGGGCCACCCGGGTCGAGCGTGATGTGGCAAGGCTGGCTCGAGGCAATGACGTTGAGCTTGCGCAGACGATCGATGTCCTCAGGCAGCAGATTCTCCAGATGCTCGAGCGTGTTATGACCGTGCGGGGGCAGACCGTAGAGCTCTGCCGCCTCCTCAAAGATATCGAGTGCGGCATGGATGGCACCGTCGCCGATAACGTGGATGCGCACGGTGTGGCCGCGCTCGGCTGCCGCCAGAACCAACTTGCGCATGCGCTCGACAGGAACCGTCAGGCGACCCTGGTCGCCCGGGAAGCGCGGGTTGGTATAGGGCTCAGTGAGGTATGCGGTATGCTCGCTCGACACGCCGTCAAAGAACTGTTTAAAGCCCGGCGCCGAGAGCAGTGCGTTGTTCGCGTAGCGGGTCTGGAGTTCCTCCAAGCGCGATTGGTCATCCAGCAGCGTGGGAAACAGATGGGCGCGGATGCCCAGCTTGCCGGCGGCCTGCAGCTTGTCGTAAACATCGTCGCGAATAAAGTCGCAGCCCGGCATGGGCATGAGCGACATATCGCAGATTGAGGTGATGCCTTGCTCGGCCATGCGCTTCATCTGGTCGCCGTAAGCGCTCGCGATGCGGTCCTCGCCCAGCCATTCCAGGCAGCGCGGCAGCAGCTGCATAGCAGCTGCCTCGTGGGCAATACCCGTAAGCTCACCGTTTGAGTCTTTGTCGTAACTGCCACCCGCCGGAGGCTCGCTGTCACGCGTCACGCCGAGGGCTTCGAGTGCGCGGCTGTTGAGCCACAGCGTATGCCCATCGCCCGAATACATAACACAGGGGCGACCGGGGAAGGCGGCGTCGAGGGAGGCCTTGGTAGGATGCTCAGGCGGATCCCAGCGGTAATCGCGCCAGCCCTGGGTCACGACCCAGGCGTCGTCGGGCAGGCCCTGGGAAAACTCGAGCGCATGCTGCACCAGTGCCGCCTCTGACGTGCCCATATCCATGAGCATATACGGTGAGGAGCCGACCGAGGTATGGAAGAAGTGCAGGTGCGCATCATGGAAACCGGGGCAGATAAATTGTTCGCCGTAATCGACCACCGGCGTGGCGGCAGGGGCGGCGGCAACCACGTCATCGGATGCGCCGACAGCGACGATGCGATCGCCCGCAATGGCAATCGCCAGCTCGCGGGCGGTATCGATGCCGTCTTGGGCGGTAAAAACGTTCTTGGAGCGGATAATCCGATCGATATGCTGCATGGGCATCCCCATCTCTGGCAGGAAATTCAACACTCCCGAGTGTACTCCCCCGCCCTTGCAACAAAACCCCAAGCGGCAAACGGCAACTTTACCAGCCCTAGCGGCAGGTGGCATACTGGAGAAAGCCTGTACGATTTTGCGATCAACCCAGCAAGGAGCAAATCGACCATGACGAAGACCAAGGCACAGCAAATTATGGCGGCAACCGAGGTTCGCGCGGCAGACGACGTCACCGCGGCCATCCAGGATATCGCCGCCGAGTTTGAACCCTACATCATCAAGCAGCGCCGGCACTTCCATAAGCACCCGGAGTTGAGCCTTGCCGAGGAGCGCACGACTTCCGACATCGCCAACCAGCTCGACGCCATGAATATCCCCTACGAGCGTCCGCTCAAGACGGGCCTGGTGGCGACGCTTCGCGGCACCGCGCCGGATGCCTACCGCGAGGACGGCACGCCGCGCCGCCGCATCCTGCTGCGCGCCGATATCGACGCCCTGCCCGTCACTGAGCAGACCGGCGAGGAGTTCGCCAGCGTCAATGAGGGCTGCATGCACGCCTGCGGTCACGACTGCCATATCGCCATGATGCTCGGCACGCTGCAGATTCTGCGCCACATGACCGATGACATCCACGGCGAGATTCGCATCGTATTCCAGCCCAGCGAGGAAAACGGCCAGGGCGCCAAACTCATGATTGGCACGGGTGTGCTCGACGGCGTCGATGGCGCCTACGCCGCGCACATCTGGAGCGAGGTCGACGCCGGTACCGTAAGCTGCGAGCCCGGCCCACGCATGGCAAACACCGACTGGTTCCGCATCGACGTCCGCGGCACCTCGTGCCATGGCGCCATGCCCCAGCGCGGCCACGACGCCGTTATGGTTGCGGCAGAGATCGTCAACGCCCTGCAGACCATCGTCTCGCGCGAGATTAGCCCCTACGAACCCGCCGTCATCACCGTCGGCGAGCTGCACGGCGGCACCGCGCGCAACGTTATCGCCGGCACGGCGTACCTCGCCGGCACGGTGCGCACCTATGGCGACAAAACGCATGAGGAGATGCCCGAGCTTATGCGCCGCATCGTGGAGCACACCGCAGCAGCGCTAGGCGCCGAGGCCGAACTCACCGACTACACCATCGCCAACTACAAGGTCGAAAACGATGCTGCCTCGAGCGAGCGCTGCCGCCAAGCTGTGCTCAAGTGCCTGGGCCCCGCAGGCGAGGGCCATTACCGCGGCACGCTTTCGGGCGAGGACTTCTCGGAGTATCTGCGCCGCGTACCGGGCGTGCTCGCCTTTGTTGGCACGCGCAACCCCCAGATCGGCGCCACCTATGCCCAGCACTCCTGCTTCTATAAGATCGACGAGAGCGTGCTCGCCAAGGGCTCCATGGTAGCCGCTCAGTATGCCATCGACTTTTTGGCCGAGCCCACGCAAGAAGAGCTCGACGGCCCCACGATCGCCGCGGTTGCCGAGACCAATCCCGACCTGGCAGCCAAGCTGCGCTCTGCCAAGGCAACGGCCGCCGAGGCCCGCGACGCCGTGCACGACGCCCGCACCGCCCGCCATGCCGCCATCAAGGGCATTCACGATGCCCGTGCCGCCGCTCGCCACGAGGAGAAGCGCGACGAGTAGCCGTCACGCCCACCCATAACAACCTAGCTAGAGCAAAGCGGGGGCGAACGTTATCTCAACGTTCGCCCCCGCTTATGTGTCGACCGCTTTTCTAGCGCGTCCTCCGTCACGACAGGTAAGAGTGAAGAATGGTGAGCCAGCGTGGGGTTTCGAGGTGGATGATATCGGCAGGAACTCCGACGGGAGCGTGACCACCAAAGAGCAGGCCCGCGTCTGCCGGGTTGATAAGGCGCACGATCCATACGGCAACGACCAGCACGCACAGAACAATAACCGCAATGTCGATGCCGCGCTTTAGCTTGCTCGACGTCACCTCCTCGCGCACGAACGCGAGCACAAACGCAATCGGCACCACCCAAAACAGCGGATGGTAGGCAAAGGCCGCCGCAAAATCGAGGCGCAGTGCTGCCAGCCAGGCCCTCGTCATGCCACATCCCGGACAGGGAATGCCCGTCATCAGGCGAAACACGCAGCCGATATCGAGCAGGTAGAGTGCGAGCCAGGCAACAAAGAGCGCGCCGATGCAAGAAAGGGCGCGGCGAATGAGTTCCGCCGCGCCCTTATGTCCCTGGGAGCTGTTCACGCCGCTCTTATCGTTAGGCACGAGCGCCAAGACGGACGTTGTAAGCCGTTGCCATGGCATTGGTATTCTTGATGATGATGTTCATGGCAAAGATGGGGCCAAGGCCGCACAGCAGCGCGCCGACGATCTGCCACATAAGAACGGTGGTACCGTTCTCCTGGAACATCAGGCCATAGCGAGGAGCATTAGCCTGCAGGCGGTTGCCGATCTTGTAGTACCAGTAGAGTGCGTAGAAGCCGCAGGTCACGAACGACAGCAGGATAAATGCTGCCAGACCCGGCGTGGAATCGCCGTCGTCCTGGCACATGACATTGATGTCGCGAGCGAGGCAATAGAGGAAGTAATATGAATAGATGCCGCAGGTCACGATGGAAAGCAGGAGCCAGCCGATCACGCCACGGTTGGTTTTAATCGGAGCATAGCCCATCGGGGCGGGTGCAGGCTGCTGAGCATACTGCTGCTGACCGGTGTACTGCTGCTGGCCGGCGTACTGCTGCTGAGGCTGAGGCTGAACTGCCTGAACCGGAGTGGGCTGAATCTGCGTGGGCTGCGGAGCAGGTTGGGGCTGAGGTGCAGGCTGCGGCGCGGGCTGCGGAGCAGGAGCAGCGGGAGCGGCACCGACGGCAGAACCGCAGACGGGGCAGAATTTGGCATCATCCGAAATGGGAGAACCACAAGTGGGACAGAACATAAGCTTCTCCTTTTCCTAAGGCGTTGCACGCCTTCAAACCTTACACGTCTATGTTCTCAACAATAGCCGCGACGTTGTTGCGCAACATTGGCCAATTTCCGAGAAATTTTGCTGCAACCGTTTTCCCAGGCATTTTCTTGCTTTCGCAGTAGAAAAAGGCACCCCGGGCTCAGTTGCCCAGGGCGCCTCGACCGACTATTCGGTTTGATTGTTTTCGGCAGCAGGATTATCGCCCGGCTCATCCGCCGGCGTGGCAAGGGCATCCCAATCGGGCTCCGCAGGCGTCGCCTCGGGCGCCGGTACGGGTTCAGGGGCAGGTGCCGGAGCAGGTGCAGGCGCGGGTGCCGGGGCAGGGGCAGGCGCAGGGGCAGTACCAGTGGCGGCCGTGGGATTGAACCCCGCAGGAGCAGGCTTCTTCTCACCCGGGAGCACAAACGTCAGGACATCGTCGGCATCCTCATCGGCCCACTCGCTGGCATGACGTGCCGCCCAATAGCCAACGGCGCGATACTTGAGCATCTTGCCAAACACAGTCAGGAACACCGTGACAAAGGCAATGATCATCAAGAACAGAATGAGCGTGATGCCGCCGCCCTCGATGATTGCCTCAAGACCCGTGGGGCGATAGTAATAGCTATACATACCAAACGTAGCAATGGCGCCGAAGATGGCGGTGAAGATCCACGTGATGATGTGCGACACGATGCCCGTCAAAAACTCGGGGAGAATCGATGCGCAGAACAACTTGCCCAGGTTGGCCTTATAGGACTTCCAAACCTTCTCAAGCGAGAACGCGCTCTCCACGCGCCCGACGACGGCAAAGTGCATCACGGCAGCATCACCAAACATCTTAAAGAAGATGCCCAGTACCACCGACACGATCATGGCAAAGACGAGCAGGCCCATCGAGCCGAAGAGTGCGGCCTCGAGACCGCTCGGACCGGAGTAATAGTACGAGCCGACGGCACCGATCACGACGCTCTCGATAGCCGAGAAGATCACGCCGATCACTGGGATAATGGCAACGAACTCGAGCACACCGGTAATGACGGACGAGAAGATACCCAGGCCAAACGAGGTCGAGCGCAGCAGCGGACGCTCCATGCCGTTATCATCCTTGAGCGACAGGTCACGACCCCACTCGATAGCAAAGCCCGCGCCGCACACGCTTGCCACGTACGCGAGCAAAAAGCCAATGGCCGCCGCGATGCCACCGATAACGGGGATAAACAGCACCAGCACCGAGACAACACAGATCAGCGCCGGCAAAAAGGCGATCTGGCATACGCGAACCAAGGCACCGGGAACCTTGAGCATGTCGTTGAAGGCCTGAGCCATGCAGCCCTTGGGCACGTTCATAGCCGGCTGGGGCGCAACGAACGGCTGCGGCTGCGGTTGGGCAAACGGCTGACCCTGCGGCTGAGGTTGAGCTTGCGGAGCGGGGCCGGCGGCCTTGACCTCGGTATTAGGAGCGCCACACGCGCCGCAGAACTTGTCGTTATCGCCCATGGGGGCGCCACACTGCGAACAGAACATCGAAATCATCCCTTCGTATCTAGAGCGAATCACCTGGATCGCATACGATGTCTTTGGCAACATTATCGCCCAATGTGGGGACAAATACTCCAAGATGGCCGATTTGCAACGTAGGCGGCCTTATTCAATGATTCGAAGGATGCGTCCGCGCTAGTTCGTGCCGCGGAAGCCCTTGCCCACGATCTCGGAGCTATCGACGATGGTGATGAAGGCGTCAGGGTCAATCTCGCGGGTATAGCGGCGCAGCTGCACTGCCTCGCGACGGCTCAGCACGCTCATGATCACCGTGACGCACTTGCCCGAGAAGGCGCCGTAGCCACGGCTAATCGTAGCTGTGCGGTTGAGATGCTTGACGATAAACTCCTCGACTTTGCGCGGTTCGGCGCAAATGATCGTACAGACCTTGCGCAGGTGGATGCTCTCGATGGCCTTGTCGACCACAAGCGTCTTGGCAAACAGACCGAGCACGCAGTACAGGCCGACGCGCGGGCCATACAGGAAAGCCGCGATGGTCACGATGCCGATATCGACCAGCAGCAGTGCACGGCCAATCTCGAGCGTGGTGCGGCGTTTGAGGATCATGGCAAGGATGTCCGTGCCGCCCGTCGAGGCGCCAATGTCAAAGACAATGGCACTGCCCAGCGCCGGCAAAATGACGGCAAAACACAGGTCGAGCCACATATCGCCCGTCATCGAAACATCGGTCGGAATGAAGAGCTCAAACAGCGAGACGTAGGCCGAAAGCGCAAACGAAGCAAAGACGCTCCAAAGGATTGCCTTGCGCTCCAAAAAAATAAAACCCAGGATGACCAGGACCGCGTTGATAATCCACATAAAGACGCCGACGGGCAGGGTCGGGAACAGCGTGGAAAGAATGACCGACACGCCCGAGGTGCCGCCGAAGGCAAAGTGATTGGGCGTTTTGAAAGCCACGATGGCAAAGGCCGTGAGGATCAGGCCCAGATTGAGCTCGGCAAAAAAGCGCGGAAAGCCTGGCTCCTGACTGCGCTTGCGGCCGGCGCGCTCGCCACGTTCGATATCCTCGCGACCGACAACGCGTTCCATCGGCACCACGGGAGGACGATGCACCTCCTCGGCAGCACGCGATGCCGCCTCTGCCGCAGCGGCTTCAATCGCCCATGCCTTGCTTTCGGTCTCGTGTTCGTCGGCCATTACGGCAACCCCTCGTTAACAATTTGGAAACAATGCGCCCATTAGGGTAACGCGGAACGCGAAGATTGCAACCCTTAGTTAGACGAGCGGTATGCCTAGATCGAGGCTATATGGAAAACGGTCGACCGCACTTTTGCTTGCGCGGTCGACCGTTTGGTGTTTTCTCAGATAAAACCTGCCAAAACAAACCTGTCCCTTTTTGGTAGGTTACTCGTGCTGGCTGGTGCGGTGCTCGTACTCCTCGGGGGTGATGACATCCTCGATGCGCAGGTTGACGCCTGCCACCTCAAGGCCGGTCATCGCGGCCAGACGCTCAGTGACGCGCGCCTTAACGTCGTCAAAGATCGCAGGCGCATAGGCGCCATACTCGATGATAACCGAGATGTTGACGACCACGCGGTTGTCATCGGTGACTTCGACCGTCACGCCCTTGGTCAGGTTCTCGGCACCAAACTGTTCCTGCACAAAGTGCATAAGGTTACCCTTCATGCCCAGAACGTGCGGAACCTCGCGGGTGGCCATGGCGACGATTTTCTCGATCACGCCGTTGGAATAGGTCAGCGAGTCCTCGGACTCGTCCGCCTCCTCGTCCATCTCCTCGTTGTCCTCGTCCGTATCGGACTCGGCCTCGACGAGCGCCTCGTCCTCGAGCGTTACGTCATCCGCCTCGGCGGCGACGGCCTCATTCGCCTCGAGCTCGGTATCGGCCACATCGACCTTCGTGTTAAAAGCCATGGTTCCTCCTTATGCCTGCCGCAGATGCGACAGTCGAATACATATTAGCGGCCGCTAAACAGACGGCCGAAGAAGTTGACGATACCGTTCTCGCCATCGCGAATCTGGCCGATCACGGCACCGATCAGCACAAAGAATGCGATGACGAGCGTGTCCCACAGGCCCAACGTAAGTACCAGCACGGCGAGGATAAAGCCTGCCAAGGCGCCGAGCGTAGTATTGGGGTGGCGCACGGCGTAGCTCCAGATAGCAGCGCCCGTACCTTTGATGAGCCCCATGGCCTCGTCAAAGTCGTTGGCGGCGCTGTCGTGCTGCTCGCCGGCCTCGGGCTTGGTGTCGGCGGACTCGCCTGCCGGCGTAGCGTTCTGGTCGATCGTCAGGCGCGGCGTGCGGGCGGTCTTGTCTTGGTTGGTATCACTCACCGGAAACCTCCACGGTCTGGACGGTAGTCTTGGACGGCAAAAAACGGACGCGCGCGGTCGTGCCCGGCGTGCCGAGCATGGTGTCGCAGGCCTTCTCGATGCGCTGTTGCATCGCGGTGGCAAGAGAGGCGACGTCTTTATCATCCAGCGCGATGGCCTCGACCTTAAAACGAACGCGCGACTCGTCGGAGCCTTGAACGCGCGCCTCGATATGCTCAACCATCACGCGATCATCGCACTCCGCCGCGGCACGGGCGCACGAGGAAAGCGCTGCGAGCGTAACCTCGATATTGCGCTCCCCCGCCGGATGCACGCAGGACGGCTCGCGACGCGCGAACATCAGGCGGAAAAAACCGATGAGCACGCCAAGTGCCACGATGGCGGCACACACCGTAACGACGACGCGAGGCATGGTGTCACGCAACAGCAGCATAAAGCGATACGTATACGGTCCCCAGAACTGGCAGACAAGCGTGCCCAGCGCCACGATGGCGGCGGCAAGATACACGATCGCTAGGGCTCGTTTGAGTACGCGCACGCGCGCTCCCTTCAGGTTTCGGTCCACAGAATGCAAAACGATTCGCATCATTATAAAAGAGCCGGGTCCGGTGCCTCATTGCACGCGGATCCGGCTCATCTATTCCACGAGGCTTGCATGCTCGCTTCATTATGCCCAGATATGCACGGCTCAATCCGTGCGGGCGCTACTCCTCCTCGAGGGCAGCGATGACCTCGTCGGTCATGTCCATGGTGCTGTAGACGTCCTGGACGTCGTCGAGCTCCTCAAGACGGTCGATGAGGCGCTGAACCTTCTTGGCGTCGGCACCGGAGACCTCGGTCGGGGTGGTCGGGACCATGGTGGTCTCGGAGCCCTTGACCTGGACGCCCTGCTCCTCGAGCGCCTTGGAGACAGCCATGACCTCGTTGGCAGTAGTCCAGACGATCCACTCCTCGCCGGCGTCCTCGTAGTCCTCGCCACCGGCCTCGGCGATGGCCATCATGAACTCATCCTCGTCACCGGCAGCACCGTTGGCGATCATGGTCTCCTTCTTGGCGTTCTCGTCCAGGATCTCCTTGGCGACGACGATCTGGCCCTTGCGCTCAAACTGGAAGGCAACGGAGCCGGAGGTGCCCAGGTTGCCACCAGCGTGGGAGAAGGCGGAACGGACATCAGCGGCGGTACGGTTGCGGTTGTCGGTCAGGCAGTCGACGTAGACGGCGACACCGGCGGGACCGTAGCCCTCGTACACGATGTTCTCGTAGACGGCGGCGTCGGCACCCGAACCAAAGGCCTTATCGATAGCGGACTTGATCTTGTCCTTAGGCATGGACTGAGCCTTGGCCTTGGCAACAGCAGCAGCGAGGCTGGCGTTGTTCTCGGGCAGCGGGTCGCCGCCGAGACGGGCAGCAACGGTGATGTTGCGGCTCAGCTTGGAGAAGAGGGCGGAACGCTTGGCGTCCTGCGCGCCCTTACGATGCTTGGTTGTGGCCCACTTAGAGTGTCCGGACATACGTGTCTCCTATCGGTTTCGACCTAAAGCCCAGCGCAGATGCTCGGGCAATATAAACAAACGTCGTTATGATATACCTACCGGCCTGCAAGATAAACCCCAAAATGAAGGCGTCGTGATGATGCAGCCCCTTGGCACAAAGCAGCCTGACCCCAATGCACTAATCTTTGGTTAGATCCACAGGAGGTCGCTGCGGGTGATGGTGGCGCCGATGGCAAAGGGCATGCAGGCGATGACCGGATACAGGTAGCGCATGTAGGTCGAGCCGTTACATGGACCGATCAGGCACACGGCGAGCACGCCCAGCAGCGGTATCCAGATGGCCAGCGCGCGCCATGAATGGCGGCGCAACAGGTAGACCACCACGACGATCATGATCCACACGTAGGTGGCCGAGCTCATGGTAAGTGAGATAAACGGGATGCGCTGTACCGCCACGCGATACAGGTTGATCAGATGGTCGCACCACCGCACGACCTCGCTATCGACCGGATGGAAATCGAAGTACTTGAGATTGTCGGGGCGAGCCATGATCTCGGCACTGCGCGCCGTGCTGTAGACCCATACGTCGCGGGCGCTCGGATAAAAGTAGCCATAGTAGTTATTGATAAGCGCCGAGATATAGCACTCGGGGTCCTTTTTGAACATCTGGGCCCAAACCTCAAAATAGGCGGCGATGTCCTCCTGCGAGGCATATTCGTTAAAGCAGTTCTTGACGGCATCGGACTTGTCGGGGTTGTACCGGCGGCCCAGGTTTTCGTACTTGAGTACACGATCGATCACGGCACGCTCCTCTTCGGTCACCAAACCGTCGCAGGGAGCTTCCACGATGGTGCCGTCCTCCTTAACCGTGGGGTTGACGCCCGAGTTGAGGCCGTCGTGCTTTTGGACGAAACGAGCCGTCTGCTGGAACGGAATCGAGAGGATTTCGCGCTTGGAACCGGGCGTGATATCGTGCGCCGGCATAAAGACCTTGGTGAAGTACATATTAGAGGCAAGGCAGAGCGCGAGCACCGCGAGAACGCCAACCCAGCGGAAGCGCGGCGTGGCGCATGAGACCGCGGTGCCCGTCTGCTTAGCCGCACGACGGGCGACATGTACATCCCATGCGCAAAACGCCGCCGCAATCACGCAGGCCGCCAACGGAAAGACCAGGCCTCCATTGCGCAGAAACGTGGAACCCATGGCGCCCAGAGCGAGCAGCAGCCAGTCGTGGCGCGCAAAGAGCACGGGGGCTTTCTCGCCTGCTCGCTCGACATTGGCATCACGACGGGGCAATCCACATGCCACGAGCTTGACGGTCTGTACCAGCAGCACCAAAAACGCGTCGGCAAAGAGCACGTCTTTGGTGAGCAACGCCGCGTAGTTAGAGAACATCGGCATAAACGCAAAGAACAGCAGGATCGCACCGCGAACCGGCAGGCTCACGCCCAGTTTGCGCAGCGACGAAATGGAATAGGCCATGCAGGCAGCCGTGATGACAAATTGAGCGCAGGTATAGATGATGAGGCCCGCGTTAGCGCTGTTGAACAGCGAAAGCCCCAGTTGAACGCACGAGCCGATAATGGCCGTGTGCACTACGGGATGATGCCCGTTGAGCAGCACGTTGGGGTTGAGTAGGCGCAGGTAGTCGCTCGTGCCGTTGGGATAGTTGAACCACTGGCGAATCTGCGCACCCGTATCTCCCATAAAAAGGCCGGGCAGCGAAGCGATGAGCGTGGGCGCCCAGGCGATCATAAGCACCAGGAAGGGCCCGGCAAAGGGATGGACCGAGAGCACGGCGTGAGTCACACGCCATACGCGGCCAAAGTGCGCTTCGGAAAACGGAATGCGCCGAGAGCTCAGCCAATCTAGACACTCAAAGGCAAGGTAGAAGGCAACGACCGCCAAGAGCATCCAACCCGCGCCGCCAATCCAGGCGCAGATGATGCGAGCTTTGTCGCCAAGGACAATCTCGGCCGAGTCGGTGAGGTCGTAGCTGCGGCCGAACACCATGCAAATGGCGAAGAACAGCGACGGCAGAATGATCGATGGACGCCAGGTGTCGCCACGGCCAAAGAAAACGTAGCGAAACGGCAAGATGAGCAGGCAGGCAAGTGCAAGCAGCATGACCGCGTCGGTATGGCCGGCAAACGAGAGGAGCACCTCGTAGCACACGTACAGCATGCCCGAGGCTTTGGGGTCAATCGCCAAGACCGCGTTGCTCGACACCGGGGCGGGATCGATGGAAAACGCCGTGGTCGCCAACAGCGCGAGCAAAAATGCGATGAGCGTCTGCTTGGCGGGATAGCGCTTAAACCAGACGATGCGGGCAGCGTCGCGCGCAGCCGTTGTGGAGAGGTCGGAATCCTTCACAGTCCGAAAGCCTTTCTAGAAACCTATCAAACTCGGCAAAACCACCACAAAGGTGCCTGTCCCCTTTGTGGTGGTTTTGGTGGTTAGGCGTCGAGGTAGATGCGCTGGGGCTGGTTGCGGCGACGGGCGAAGATGATGAGCGCCAGACCGGCGATCACGAGCGGCAGGCTCAGTAGCTGACCCATGGTGATGACGCCGCCCAGCAGATAACCCAACTGGGCATCGGGCACGCGCACGAACTCAACGAGAAAGCGGACGATGCCGTACCCCATCACGAACACGCCCATAAACGTACCCTGGGGCAGCAGCGGCTTTTTGCGGCTGAGCACCTGCAAAATACAGAAGAGCACGACGCCCTCTAGGAATGCCTCATAGAGCTGAGAAGGATGACGCGGTATATCGCCCGCGGTGCCGCCAAAGATCACGCCCCAGGGCAGATCGGTCGGCTTGCCCCACAGCTCGCCGTTGACAAAGTTGGCGCAGCGCCCCAGGCACAGGGCCAGCGGAGCACCGATGACCGCGAGGTCTGCCAAAGTCCAGGCGTCGAGCTTGTACATGCGGCACACGATGATGCCGCCCAAGATGCCGCCCACCAGGCCACCGTGGAAGCTCATGCCTCCCTCGTTGGTGGCAAAGATCTCGAGCGGGTGGGCCAAATAGTAGCCATCACCGTAAAAGACGACGTAAAACAGGCGCGCGCCGATGATGAGGCCAAAGACCGCGCCGACCACGACGCTCGTCAGGTCATCGATCGTGATGTCGAAGCCCCAACGACGCTGCGTGCGGTACATAACAACCGCCGTGAGCAGAGCGCCGACCACGTAGGCCAGGCCGTACCAGTAGATGGTGATGGGGCCCGCCGAGATCGCGACGGGATCAAGCATATGGTAGAGGTCGTTGAGCATATCGATCCCCTGCTCCCTACATACAAATGCGGACGCGGGCCTTACGCTCGCAGCCGCATATTTGGACGTAACGTCTACGCGGAGCGTACCGTCCGCAGCTTTCGCATCTTAGAACGGCGCGTACTCGTCGTACAGGTCCTCGGCCTCGCCGGAAGCATTGACCTGCTCAACGCGGGTAACGCCGGGCACATGCTCCTTCAGGATGCGCTCGATGCCCATAGACAGGGTTAGCGAGCTCATGGGGCAGCCGGCGCAGGCGCCCTGCAGCTCCAGCTTGACGACGCCCTCGTCGTCGACGCCCACATACTCCATATCGCCGCCGTCGGCCTGCAGGTTGGGGCGAATCTCTTCAAGAACCTTCTTAAGCAGCTCTTCGTTAACAGCCACAGGGGCTCCTTTCTCACAATAACGCGGGCACGCCCGCGGACAGAAGCTATGTTACTACAGCCATGTACCCGCTCACGAGCCGTCCATGCGCGCAGACGCGACTTTCACGAGTAGTCAATTTGGGACGGGGCTCTTTTGGCTGTTTTGCCGCCAGCCGGCGTTGGCACGCGCTACTGCTGAGCTTGTCCCCCGGTACCAATCTGAACATCGACGATGACCTGGCGGTAGCTGATGCCGCAGGAGTCGAGAATGCGGCGGCTGATACGGCCGTCATCGGTGTCGGCATACTTATTGTCCAGGTAGACGACCTCGCCCACACCCACCTGTGCCAGGATCTTGGCGCAGTCGTGGCACGGAAACAGCGTGACGTAGACCGTGGAACCCTCAAGGTCTTTGAGCGAGCCGCGGTAGTTGAGCACGGCGTTGGCCTCGGCATGCACCACGTAGTTGTGCTTATCCTGCAACGGGTCGTCGCTCGTGCCCCACGGGAAAAAGTCGTCGTTGAGTGCCGAGGGCGTACCGTTGTAGCCCACCGAAAGGATGCGGTGGTTGGTGTTGGCGATGCACGCGCCCACCTGCGTGTTGGGGTCCTTACTGCGGCGCTGCGCGGCGATGGCCACGCTCATAAAGAACTCATCCCAGCTAATGACGTCGCGGCGCTTGCCCGACGCGGTTTGATGAAGATCGTCCGACATGGCAGACACCTCCGTAATCGCAACATTTTGACCCATTGTAGCAGGTGAAAGGTAGGGGCGCTTATCCCACCAGCCCCTCGCCCTACGCGCGGCGGGGCTTTTGATTGATGTGGTAGAGCTCGGCGAGACCCCGCAGCGTCAGCGCATCGTCGACCGTCAGGCTATGGCCGACCAGCGCCGCAAGCGCCTCGGCATCGTCGCCAGTAATGACGATGGGCACGCTGCCTTCCCCCGCGGCCTTGGTCGCACGCATCTCGGCAAGCACCATGTCGAGCATGCCGTCGATGCGCGCCACCTCGCCCAAAACCACACCCGAGCGCATGGCCTCGCGCGTGTTGCGGCCGATGACGTGCGTCGGCGCCGAGGGCTCGACCTGAGGCAGGCGCGCTGCTGCCGCCGAAAGCGAGCGGGCGCCGAGCGCCAGCCCCGGCGCGATAACGCCGCCGACAAAGGTACCGCGCGCGTCGATGACCTCGATATTGGTCGTCGTGCCCAGGTCAATCACGATGCACGGCGAGCCGTAGACGGCGCGGGCCGCCACGGCGTCGGCGATGCGGTCGGGACCGATCTCGGCCGGGTCATCGTAGTGCACGGGTATGCCGGTCTTGAGGCCCGGCCCCACCGTGAGCACGCGCCCCGAGCAGGTACGGGAAAGCGCTTCCTTCCACGGGCGCTCGAGCGCCGGGACCACGCAGCTCAGCACAGCAGCCGCGGGCACAAGCGCACCCGGCATGCCCGCATCGGCCGCCAGTGCGGCCATGACCTGCACGAGACGCATGCGCGCCTCGTCTGCTGTGATGCTCGACGGCGTGGTGATCTCGCACGTCGCAAGCGGACATTCCTGCGCCGCGGCCGAATCCTCTGCAAACAGGCCAAAGCGAATGAACGTGTTGCCCACGTCGACCGTCAATATATATGCGCACCCATTAAGCATCGTCGGCGCTCCTTTCGTCTGCCCAGCAGTATATCGCCTACCTAAACCAGTCATCCCAAAATGACTAGCTTGCGGCTATACTGGTGCGCGGTCGCGCGCGAGCTCACGCGGCGGCCCTTGGTAACCCGACTTCCCGCGCCGTATCCGTAACGGCGCTCCCGGGGGAAGCGGATATACGCAAAGGAGTTCTATATGAGCAATCCCTCGAACCGCGCTTCGATGCGCGGGCAACTCACGCTGCGCGGCGTCGTCATCGGCGTCCTTGGCTGCGTGATCATCACGGCAAGCTCGGCCTATACCGCCCTCAAGATGGGCGCCCTCCCCTGGCCGATCATTTTCGCTGCCGTCATTTCGCTGTTCTTCCTGAAGCTCATGGGCAACGCCAGTCTCAACGAGGCCAACGTCACCCACACCATCATGTCCGCGGGCGCCATGGTCGCCGGCGGCCTGGCGTTTACCATCCCGGGCGCCTGGATGCTGGGCTATGCCGACCAGATCAGTTGGCTCGACATGTTTATCGTGGCACTCGCCGGCACTATCCTAGGCCTGCTGGCCACGGCACTCATCCACCGTCACTTTATCGTGGACGCCGCGCTTGAGTTCCCCACCGGCAACGCCGCAGCTCAGACCCTGCGCGCGACCGAGGCCGGCGGCAAGACCGGCAAGCAGCTCTTTGGCTCCATGGCCATCGCCGGCATCTACAGCGTGCTGCGCGACGCTCTGGGCATTGTGCCCAGCATGCTGTGCACGCTCAATATCCCCGGCGTGACCTTTGCCATCTACAACTCGCCCATGTTGCTGTCCATCGGCTTTTTGGTGGGCTTCGCCCCCGTCGCGTTCTGGTTTGCCGGCGCGCTGCTGGGCAATTTTGGCATCATCGTGGGCGGCACCGCTGCCGGTCTGTTCGACGTTATAACTGCGCAGGGCATCGTCAAGTCCCTGGGCATGGGCCTCATGATGGGCTTTGGCGTCGCCGTCGTCCTCAAGGACATCCTGCCGCAGGTCGCCGGCATCGTCCGCGGTCTTGCTGCCGACAGCTCCACCGACACCGACGAGCAGTCGCTCATCTCGGGCTCCCTTAAGCTCGACGCCGGCATCATCGGCCTGGGCGCTGCCGCCATCGCCGTGATCATCGCCATCGTGCTTGACCTTGGCCCCGTTCCGGCCGTCATCGTGACGCTGTTCACTTTTGTCACCACCATCATGAGCGCGCAGAGCTGCGGCCAGACGGGCATCGACCCCATGGAGATCTTTGGCCTCATCGTCATGCTCATCGTTGCCGCCTTCGCGCAGCTCGCTCAGGTCAAGCTGTTCTTTATCGCCGGCATCGTAGCCGTGGCGTGCGGCCTTGCGGGCGACGTCATGAACGACTTTAAGGCCGGCGCCGTGCTGGGCACCAACCCGCGCGCGCAGTGGGTCGGCCAGGCCATCGGCGGCATCGTGGGCGCCCTGGTCGCCGCCGCCGTCATGGTCGCGCTCGTCACCGCCTATGGTCCGGACGCCTTTGGTCCCGACAAGAGCTTCGTTGCCGCACAGGCAAGCGTGGTCGCCACCATGGTCTCGGGCATCCCGAGCGTGCCGTGGTTTGCGGGCGGCTTTATCGCCGGCATCGTCATGTACTGGCTCGGCATTCCGGCCATGATGATCGGCCTGGGCGTGTACCTGCCGTTCTATATGTCGCTCACGGCTTTCCTGGGCTCCTGCGTCAAGCTCGCCTACGACAAGTGGGCCGCCCACCGCGATGCCACCGCTGGTCTTTCTGACGAGGAGAGGGCTGCCAAGGACGCCGCCTTCCAGGAACAGGGCCTGGTTGTCGCCAGCGGCCTGCTCGGTGGCGAGTCTATCGTCGGCGTTATCCTGGCGTTTGTCTCTGTTGGCCTGAGCCTGCTGGGTTAAACCCAACAACAACGTACCCGTGCAGAGCGCGGGGTCGGAGACCATCCGGCCCCGCGCTTTTTTGTATCTGCCGAAACCCTCAGCAGCACTCGCATGTGGCCTGTCTTCCTTTGCCTGCTGGCCTAAGTTCCATGTCAAGATGACCGCCCCGCCCGTCACGGTGTAGAGTACATGCTGCGAACGCACCCGCGTTCCTGCGGCAATACGAGGTGGACATGGAACTCGACAAACAACAGCTCAAGCGACTGCGCGAGCGCCATCATCGGCGCCATGGCATCCGCCCCGCCCACAGCGAGGCCATGGAGAACGCAAGCCGCTTTCTAAAGCAGGCATTCAACATTCGCGAGGGTCGTGCGCCCTATCACGTGATTCGCAAGCGCTTCGTAAACGGGGCGCGCCTGACTGGCTCTCACCTGTGCATCCTGATCATTGCCATGTTGATCGCGAGCATCGGCCTCGATATCGACTCGGATATCGCCATTGTAGGCGCCATGCTCATCTGCCCGCTCATGGGCTCGGTCCTTGCCATGGCATACGGCATCGCCACGCTCGACCGCGAGATTGCCGTCGAGGCCGTCGCCAGCCTCGCGCTGCAGATGGCCTTTTGCCTGGTCACGTCCACGTTGTACTTTAAGCTCTCGCCCCTTGGCACCACCACGGCCGCCATCATCGACAATTCGACACCGACCGTGTGGGACCTTGCCGTCGCGCTCGCGGGCGGCTTTGCGGGTGGCCTGGGCAACTCGCGCGACCAGGAACCCGCCACGCTCATCGCCGGCGTCGCCGTGGCGACTGCGCTCATGCCGCCCCTGTGCGCGGCGGGCTATGGCATCGCCATCGCAAGCGGATCACTGTTTCTCTCGGCGCTTTACGAGTTTGGCATCAACGTGGTCTTTATCGCACTGGCCGCCGAGGCCGTGCTGCTTCTTTTGCGCGTGCCGCTCAAGCGCGACCTGAACGGCGACGGCATTGTAACTGCCGAGGAAAATGCCGAGGTCGACGAGCTATCGCGCAAGGTGCGCCGCCGCATCATCGTGGGCACGGTGATCTTTGCCATCCCCTGCATCGTTATGACGGCGGGGTCTATTGGCTCGGCGCAGGCCGGCGTGCAGGACGGCTACGGCGTCACCGAAACCACGCGCGAGCTTGCCGCGGTACTGCCGGGCTTTAAGGATTACACCGTCGCCGTCGAGACCTCGGCCACCGAAGGCGACGAGAGGGGCATCGTCGAGCGCGAGATTGTCGCCCATGTGACGACAAGCGAGGCGCTCGGGGCACACGACCGCCACGTCGCTCGCAAGCTCATCGACCTCAACGTGCCCGAACTCGATCGCGTGGAGTTTGACGTGAAGTGATGCCGGCGCGGGACGAATGCTCGCACGGACGCAAGTTATGACGAGGCGCAGACGCAATACGGACACGAGCAAATAGCGGGGTGCAGTTCATACCCGCGCCCCGTTCGCTGTTTTATTGCCGTGAATCAGACGTCCGCATCGACATCGCCAGACTCCACCGTAAACGCCGGATCGGTGCTCACAAGATAAAATCGGGTCACCTCAGTATTTCTAATTAGGTAAATCTGTCCCTGATTGCGTCGGCGCGATATATACGCAACGTGAACCGTGCCGAATTCTTCGCCGTTTTCCTTCTTTAATATCAGGATGTTGGGGTCATCCGTACGCTTAAACTGCCCGTCAACGCAGCTGCCGTCTTTGTCGACCAGTTGCCACCGATGGTTATCCTCTTCAAGAAAGGCCAGGGTTTCCAGACTCGTCTTGTCGTCCCGATAGTAACCGTCAATGGCAAACCCTTCGGAAGCGCATTCCTGCATATAGGACGTTTCCCGGCTTATAGCAAACAGCCCTGTAGCGCCCAGGAGCACAGCCAGGCAGACCACTGCAAGGGTTATCGAAATAGCACGGCGGCTCATGTTAGCCAGACCAATACTTGTTGAACGGAGTGCAAAACATACTTGGTACCTCCGATATCAAAGCAAACGTCACCCGCGGCCCGCCGGCAACTATGTGTTTCTAACATTAAACCATTTGGCTACGACTCGTTGGAGATAGGTTCCATAAACGGACAGTGATATACGGCGAAAGGCCACACTTATCCATTAACCCAGAGTTATGGAGGCCGTTTTTCATATTGCGAGACCGCGGTTTTCGGAAGTGCGGTGAAAAACTGAGCGCCGCCGACCAGACCGACTTTTTTAGCAACAAAACCGCAGGTCACAAGGGTGCAAAAGAGCCGTATGCTCGGAGATTCGGAGTTTTTCCCCGCACTTCCGAAATCCGAGGGTACCGTCAAGATTCTTTCGCAAATTGATTTAACCGTCCTCGGCCCCGTCCTC
>CAUEQD010000034.1 GCA_959019945.1 uncultured Collinsella sp.
GGGGGGAAGGGGTGGGGAAAGGTGTTGAAAAATGGGGCGGTTCCCCATATTATTGATGACGTCGACAGGCGGGGTGGTTCCCCGCGTACGTGCCATCTGAGTAACCGAGGGGAGGGCGCACATGGGAATGACTGGTGCATACGAGCGCAATCTCGATGCAAAAGGTCGTCTATCCCTGCCTGCACCCCTTCGCGAGGAGCTTGGAGAGCACGTTCGCGTGTTTAAAGCCCTGGATGTCGATGCTCTGTACGTGTTCTCTGCCGAGGCCTTCGATAAGTGGGTCGAAGGACTCTTCGCGGGTCGTGAGGGCCACGAGGGTTTTAACCCGCGTGACATTAATGACCAGAAGCTCATGAGGGCGATCAACAAGCGCACCACGTCGATGGACGTGGACAGCGCCGGTCGTATCGGTCTTTCCGAGTCTCTCCGCAAGCAGGCGAACCTCGACCGCGAGGTCACGGTTGTGGGCAACTACGACCACCTTGAGGTTTGGGATCGCGCCGCGGCCGATGAGGACGATGACGATGAGGCCCTGCTGGACCTCTTCTTCTCGTAAGGGCAAGGCACGGGTAACGGATGGAGCGTGGGATCTTGACACAAGAATATCGGCATGAACCTGTCATGCTCGGCGAAGTGCTTGAGTCGCTGCGGCTAAAGAGCGGCTCCGTTGTCTGCGATTGCACCCTTGGCGGTGCCGGCCATTCGGTAAAGATGGCCGCGCAGGTGGGGGAGACGGGCCTTTTGCTCGGCGTCGATCAGGACGACATGGCCCTCGAGGCCGCTGGCGCCCGTCTGGACCGCGAGGTTCCCGGAGTTCCGCACCAGCTGCTGAAGGGCAACTTCGGCGACTTGGACGAGCTGCTTTGCTCGGCCGAGGTGCCCGGGGTCGATGGCTTCCTGTTCGATTTGGGCGTTTCGTCACCGCAACTCGATATCCCTGGCAGGGGCTTTTCGTATAACGAGGACGCCCCATTGGACATGCGGATGGATCCGGGTAATAACACCTTAAACGCAGCTGAGGTCATCAACACCTATAACGAACACGACCTCGCCCGGATTCTACGCGTCTACGGCGAAGAGAAGTTTGCCTCGCAGATCGCGCGCGAGATCGTGCGCCGCCGCGAGCAAGAACCGATCGAAACCACCGGCCAATTTGTCGAGATCATCAAGGCGGGTATCCCGGCTGCCGCTCGTCGGCATGGCGGACACCCGGCCAAGAAAAGTTTCCAGGCCATTCGCATCGAGGTCAATCACGAGCTCGATGTGCTCGAACGAGGGCTTGATGCCGCCACCAGGTGGCTCAACCCGGGCGGACGTATCTGCGTCATCTCGTATCACTCGCTCGAGGACCGTATCGTAAAGAACCACTTTAAGGAGATGAGCCAGGGGTGCACGTGTCCGCCGGAGATTCCGGTGTGCGTGTGCGGCAACGTGCCGATACTCAAGGTCATCACCCGCAAACCCTTGGTTGCCCAGCCTGATGAGGTTGAGCGCAACCCTCGGGCGAGATCAGCCAAAATCCGCGTGGCGCAGCGTCTGTAGGCGCGACCGCGCGATATTGGACCTCCCGCTCGCACCATAAACGAAGCTTAAACACACTACCAACGTACTCGGGATGGGAGGCGGCATATCATGGGCTACAACACTTCAAGCGCAGCACTTGCCTATGATATGAACGCCATGCCCGCCTATCGTGAGACGCCGCAGGCCCCCGTTGCTCCCCGTGAGCAGCGCACGCCGCGCTTTGATGTCTACACGGGCGCGGGCCGTCAGGCAAACCAGGCGGTAAGCCCGGTTTTCATGAGCGTTCTTAAAACGTTTTGCATCATTGCGGCTATCTTCATGACGATCGGCGTCGCCCGCGTGGCACTCGCCGGCGTTACGGCCCAGGTGCTCAACAGCAACGCCGAGCTTACCAACACGCTCGAAAAGGCGACCGATGAGAGCTCCGACCTGGAGGTCATGCATTCGGTCTATGGCGCCGACACGCGCATTCGCGACCTTGCGGGCGCTTATGGCATGGTGGAGCCCAGCGAGAGCGTTACACTTGACTTTTCGCAGGATGCAGCCGCGGGCGCCAACGCGACCGCGACCGCTCAGTAGCAAGACGGTAGCTGAGTATGACAAATGACTATCGCCGCGGTTCCGATGGGGGCCGCGGTTCTGGACGTCCCTCGTCGCGGGGACGTTCTGGTTATCAAGGAACGGGTCGGCAATCTTACAACGCCGGGCAGTCCCGTGGCAACGACCCGGCGTCGCGACTTCGCGGCTCGGACGGCCCTCAAATGCATAACACCAGGTCGCGCAAGAGTTCGTCGACCGAATGGCTCACAGGCACGCCTCTGCCTCGCCGCAAAGCCATCATGGGCTTCATCGGGCTTGGTTTGGGCTTGGGCGTCTTTCGCCTTGCCGACTATCAAATTGTCGAAGCCGATAAACTGCGCGAGCGTGCCGATGCGCGCCGCCTGCTTGCACAGACCCTCTATGCCAAACGCGGCACCATCTACGACCGCAACGGTAACGTGCTGGCGTCGTCGGTCGAATGTCGCAACATCGCCGTGAACCCGCAGCTTGTCGAGGATGTTGACAAGACGGTGTCGGCGCTGGTCAAGGCAACTGGAATCGATAAAAAGACCTGCCGCAAGCTCGTCGAGTCCGATGGCACCTGGGTGTATATCAAGCGCCAGGTGGACGAAGACGATGCTGCGGCGCTGGAGAAGAAAAACCTGCCCGGCGTGCTTTTTGAGCAGGCCATGAAGCGCGTATATCCATACGGCAATCTGGCATCGCAGGTGCTGGGTGTAGTGAATGTAGACAACGACGGCTTGACGGGTCTCGAAAAGCAATACAACAAGCTTCTGACCGGCACGAATGGTACCCTCGTGCGCGAGCGCGCGAGGGACGGCAGCTATATCGCGGGCGGTGCCTATAAAAAGGTGGCTGCGGTCGACGGCGTTGACATCGTGACGACGCTCGACGTCAATATGCAGCGAGCGGCTGAGGATGCTTTGGCGGAGGCTGTCGAGAAGACAAAGGCCAAGAACGGCTCGGCTTTGGTCACCGACCCCACGACTGGTGAAATTCTCGCCGCCTGCTCGTACCCGACCTACGACCAGACCGATCTGGAAAACGCCAAGACCGAGGATATGAACTTGCGCCTGGTCACCGACGCCTACGAGCCCGGCTCGGTCTTTAAGACGCTCGTGGCGGGCGCCGGCTTCGACTTGGGCGTCGTGCGATCGAGTACGTCGTTTGAGGTGCCGGCGAGCATCAAGGTGGGTGACGATACCGTCACCGATGCCGACAAGCGCGACTATGCCATGACCATGGATGTGCGCGAGATGATGCGCCGTTCGTCCAACGTGGGCTTTGTCCTGGTGGGGCGCAAGATCGGTGCGGATGACTTTGCCGCCTATGTGGACAAGTGGGGCATAGGTCACAGCTCCGGTGTCGATTTTCCGGGCGAGAGCCTGGGCATCGTCAAGGAGCGTGACCAGTATGACGGCGCCACGCTGGGTTCGATGAGCTTTGGACAGGCGCTGTCCGTCTCGCCGATTGAGATCGCACGTGCCGTGGGCGGCATCGCCAACGGCGGCGTGATGATGACCCCGCACTTCTATAAGTCCAGCAAAGGCGACGAGAAGGACTGGGGCGAAGGCGAGCGCGCGATTTCGGAGGACGCCGCATCCCAGGTGACATCGTGCATGCAGACGGTCGTGTCCGAGGGAACGGGCGTTGGCGGCGCGGTTGACGGCTATGACGTGGCGGGTAAGACCGGTACGGCCGAACGAGCCGACGAGAACGGCGGCTACCTCAAGGAGAACTACATGTCGTCCTTTATGGGCTTTGCACCGGCACAATCGCCCAAGGTGCTGTGCTATATCACGCTCGACGGAACGCCGAGCGGCTCAGATGCCGCTGCGGTGCCGTTCCAGTCCATTATGGCCAACGCGCTCGACGTGCTGGGTATCCCGCACACGAAGTAGGGGGTTACAATCTTTGGAGCGTGGTTTGTTGTCCCATATGAGGGGTGTTCACATGCCCTGCACCACGCATGCGCGGCGCTGGGATACAATACGCCGATAGCATTATTAGGTTTACAGGGGAGCTGCAATGATAGAGATCGCCGTCAACAACCTCGCGGCCGCAACAGGGGCCCGAACCGTGACGGGAGAAGCCGATCAGGTATGCCGCGGGTGCGTTATCGACTCGCGCCAGGTCGAGGAAGGGACGATTTTCGTCGCCTTTCCCGGTGAAAACGTCGACGGCAATGATTTTGCTTCCCGTGCCGTCCAGTCGGGTGCCGGCGCCGTAGTGATGACGCGTGAGCCCGAGGCCGAGCTGGTCTCGCTGGCGCAGGACAAGGGCTGTGCCATCTTGCTGACCGATGATCCCGAGGAGTTTCTGCTGCGTTTGGCGCACACGTACCGTCTGGAGCTTGGCTGCCTGGTCGTTGGTATTACCGGTTCCATCGGCAAGACGACGACCAAGGACGTGCTCGCCGCTGTGCTCGCCAAGCGCTATCGTGTCTGGGCCACCAAGGGCAATTTCAATAACCTGATCGGCATGCCACTCACGGTGCTTTCCGCTCCGGCCGATACCGAGGTCCTGGTGCTCGAGATGGGCATGAACCATTTCCACGAGATCGAGCGCCTGTCCCAGTCCGCCAATCCCAACCTTGCCATCGTGAGCAAGATTGGTACCTCTCATATCGGCATTTTGGGTAGCCGCGAGAACATCGCCCGCGCTAAGGCCGAGATTGTCCAGGGTATGTGCGCCGCTGGCGACTTCTTGCCGCTGCTGGTTTTGGGCGGCGAGGACGACTTTACGCCGTTCATTCGCGATACGTTCGCCCAGCCTGCTGGTATCGACGTGATGCTGGCCGGCGTCTCGGACGATGATGAGGTCCGTGCCCGCGACGTTCGAGTTGATGACGAGGGCCGTCCGGTCTTTACTCTCGATTTTGGTCAGGGCGAGACAATCGATACCATGCTTGCCATCCCCGGCGTGCAGTCCGTCCCAAATGCCGTTAAGGCCGCCGCGGTTGCCTATCGCCTGGGCGTGACGCCCGAGCAGATCGATGCTGCCTTTAGAGGCCTCACGATCACCGGTCACCGCCAGGAGATCAAACGCGCCAAGAGCGGTGCCCGCGTCATCGACGATTCCTATAACGCCAGTGCCGAATCCATGGCTGCTGGCCTCGATCTGCTGTGCTCGCTTTCGTGCACGGGGTCTCGCATGGCGATCTTGGGCGAGATGGGCGAGATGGGCGATGAGGCTCCTCGCATGCATGAACTCGTGGGCGCCTATGCCGCCGCCAAGAAGCTCGACATGCTGGCGTGCGTGGGTGGTGAGCTGGCCCAGCTTATGGCCGATGCCGCGCGCATGATGGGCATGGACGAGGACCGCATCCAGGTGTTCTCCGATTATCAGCAGGTGCTCGACCGCATGGGCGGCGCGCTTGAAAAACATGATGTTGTACTGGTCAAGGGTTCCCGCTTTGTTGAGCTCGACCGCTTTGTGGAAGGTGTGTGCTAGCCCATGTTCGGCAATCCCTCGTATCCAACGTATCAGGCTTTTTTGGGGCTTGGCATCGCCGCCGCCATTGCGCTGCTGCTCATGCCGTGGTGGATCAAGCTGCTCAAGGTCGAGGGTATCGGCCAGCAGGTTCGTGCCGATGGCCCCAAGCGTCATTTGGTTAAGCAGGGAACGCCCACCATGGGTGGCGTTGTCATCCTCGTCGCGATCTCGCTGACCTGCCTGCTGATGGGCAAGCTCACCACCGAGCTCGTGCTCGTGCTGCTCGCCACGCTGGCGACCGGCGTGCTGGGCCTGATCGACGACCTGACCTCCGTTACGCATGGGCGCTCGCTCGGTCTGACGCCTCATGCCAAGATGATCGGCCTAACCATTATCTGTGTCACCTTTACGGTACTTGCCGTCAACTGGTGCGGCGTCGCCCCCGAGATTCGTTTTCCCGGCGGCCTGACGATTGACCTCGGTGTTCTTTCGACCACCATCTGCGGCCTTTCGTTCCCGTGGCTCTACATTGTCTTTTGCTGGCTGATGATCGCCGGTCTTTCTAATGCCGTGAACCTGACCGATGGCCTTGACGGTCTTGCTGGCGGCACCTCCATGATTGCCATGCTCGCCATGGCTGCGATGGCGTTTTTGCACGGAGACGTGAACCTGTCCATCTTCTGCACCGCGTGTGCCGGTGCCTGCTTGGGCTTTCTGTGGTTCAACTGCTATCCGGCGAGCATCTTTATGGGCGATACCGGCTCGCTTGCCCTGGGCGCCGCGTTTGCCTGCACGTCCATCATGACCAACACCGAGGTCGTCTCCCTCATCATCGGCGGCTTGTTTATCGTTGAGACCCTGTCGGTCATGATTCAGGTTGTCTACTTCCACTTTACGCACAAGCGCGTCTTCCTTATGGCGCCCATCCATCATCATTTCGAAAAGAAGGGCTGGGCCGAGACCAAGGTCGTCATCCGTTTTTGGATTATCGCTGCGGCCTTTGGTGCCGTTGGCCTTGCTTTGTTCTTCCAGTTGGGATAGTGGTCTTTCATGCCTCTTGCTGATGTCTTTAGCCTGCTCGTTTTGGGTCAGGGCAAATCCGGTCTCGATGTCGCCCGCTGGGCGCTGGCACATCCCGAGCGCGTAAGTGCCGTTACCGTGTATGGCGGCGGCACCTCTGAGCCCAATGACGCCACGCGTGCGCTCGAGGCTGCTGGTGCGTCGTTTGTCTATGGGACCGAACAGGTCGAGGGCGCCTATGACGTATGCGTGACGTGCCCGGGCATCTCGGAGTTCTCGGGCTTCTATAAGGCCGGGCGCGAGCATGCCGCCCAGATTATGGGTGAGCCCGAGTTTGCCTATCGCCTATCGCCCGATAACTGGATTGCCATTACGGGTACCAACGGCAAGACGACCACCACGTCGCTGACTGATTATCTGCTCAAGGCTGCCGGTGAGGCCAGCGTAGCTGTCGGCAACATCGGCGAGCCGCCGGTCAACGAGATTGACGGCCGAGCTCATAACGAGTGGTTTGTGGCCGAGCTCTCGAGCTACCAGATTGCTACGACCGCCGAGCTTCATCCTCGCGTGGCGGTGCTGCTCAACATCACTCCCGACCACTTGGGCTGGCATAAGAGCCATAAGAACTATGCGCTTGCCAAGATCAAACTGTTTGACAATATGGTCGATGACGATCTGGCGGTTGTCGACGTCGAAGACGCCGGCATTCACGAGTTCGATGAGTACATCTACACGCCGGGTCGTCGCATCTGCAAGGTTGCCTTTGACGAGCCTGAGGGCGAGGATGCCGCCTTTGTGCGCGACGGCAAGATGGTCGTGCGCCTGAAGGGCGTCGAGACCCCGCTCATCGCTACATCCGAGCTCAAGATCTCGGGCCATCACAATGTTATCAATGCCCTGTGCGCCGCCACGGCTGCCTTGGCGGTCGGTGCCGATGTCGATGGTGTCTGCCGCGGTCTTGCCTCGTTCCAGCCGCTCGAGCACCGCGTGGAGCCGTGTGGCGAGATTGACGGCGTGCGCTACGTCAACGATTCCAAGGCGACCAACACCGATGCGGTCGAGAAGGCACTGACGGCATTTCCCGATGACGACGTGATCTTGCTGCTCGGCGGCCACGATAAGGGCACGCCGCTCACGGACTTCGCGCGCGTTGTTATGGATAACGTACGCTCGGTCGTCTGCTTTGGCGATGCGCGCGAGCGTTTCACCGCCGCTATGGACGAGGCCGATGTCGACGGCGATGTGGATATCGCCCAGGCGGATGACCTGCGCGATGCCGTGGACGTCGCCCGTTCGCTGTCGAGCCGTGGCGACGTGATCTTACTTTCTCCTGCCTGCTCTTCGTTCGATGAGTTCTCGGGCTATGAGGAGCGCGGCCGCGTGTTTAAGGACTATGTGGCCCAGCTTGCCGCTGCGGCGAAATCGCAAATGGAATAGGGGTTGCCGGTGAGAGAGGAGAGCCCCCGACAAGGTATGAGGAGGCCCGACTCGGACCGTGCTTCCTCGCGGCGCAGCACTCCGCGTTCCGGTCGCGGCGGGCAGTCGTTTAGCGAACGCTATATTGCCGGCGTTCCCGCCCGTATCATGCGCCCCCGTTTGATATTCATGGCCTGCCTGTTTACCTTGGTATGCTTTGGCCTGCTGATGGTGTACTCGGCGTCTTCGGTCGAGGCGCTGCACGAGAATGGCTCGGCGACGTTTTTTCTGGGTCGACAGGCCGCGTTTGCCGTGGTCGGTGTTCTGGCGCTGATTGCCATCGTGCGCGTTTTGCCGGACAGCTGGTTCGGGGAGGATGTGCTCAGGATCTTCCTCATAGGCATGATAGGGCTACTGTTTCTGGTGTTCTTGGTGGGCAGCGGCAGCCGTGGCGCCACGCGCTGGCTTAACATCGCCGGTATTCAGTTCCAGCCTTCCGAGTTTTTAAAGCCATTTGCCATTGCGTATTCGGCCATCATGCTTGATCGCTTCTTTTCGCCCGGTGGCAACATCAACGAATTCCTTCGCAAGATGGGCATTTACCTGGGCATTTCGCTCTTTCTGATCTTTATCCAGCCCGATTTCGGTACTGTCCTGATCATCCTGTTGACCCTCATGTGCATGGCGTTGTTTGCGGGTCTCGACCCCAGATTTATCATCGGCGTGCTAATCTTCGGCATTCTCGTGATCGTGATTGCGCTTGTCGCAGAGCCGTACCGTATGGTGCGTATTCAGGTTGCCTTGAACCCTTGGGCCGACGAGTATGGTGACGGCTATCAGGCCACGCTTGCCATTATGGCCTTTGCCTCGGGCGGTCTGTTCGGCCGTGGCATCGGCAACTCAACCATGAAGTACTCGTATCTGCCCGAGGCGCACAATGACTACATCCTGGCCATCATTGGCGAGGAAGTCGGTTTTGTCGGAACCGTGCTGTTCTTCTTGGTGTTTGCGATGCTGATCTACTCGGCGTTTCGCATTGCCGAGCAGGCGACCGATCGCCGGGGCGCGCTTATGGCGTCTGGCTCCGCGGTCATTCTCGCAGTGCAGTTTTTGATTAACGCGCTGGGCATCCTCAACGTGTTTCCCATGACGGGCAAACCGTTGCCGTTTATTAGCTACGGCGGTTCGTCGATTATTGTGTCGCTCATGCTTGCCGGGTTGATCCTGCGCGTTTCGTACGAGAGCGCCCGCCGCGATGAGTATGACCGCCGCCGCGAGAGCTTTGCCGTTATGGATGAGAGTACCGCCGGCGTGCCCCACGTGCGCGGCGAGCGATCTTCGCGTAACGGTTTTACCGTCCTGGATGGCTCTGCGACCGAGCCGGCAGCCCGCCCGCGTCAGCGAACGGCGCCGCAAGGTCGTCCTCAGCGCCCCAGCCCTCGCAACGCGGGCGGCGGATATAATCGAATCGATTTGAACTCGGACCCGTCGGCGCGTCTGCGTACCGACGACCAGGGACCGCGTGTACGAAGGGACTACCATGACCGATAAAATGACCGTTGCTATTGCAGCCGGCGGCACGGCCGGGCACATCAACCCCGCGCTCGCCTTGGCCGAAGAGCTGCGTGACCGTGGCCACCACGTTGTGTTCGTGGGCCAGTCGCGCAAGCTCGAGGGTCGTCTGGTCCCCGAGGCTGGGTTTGATTTTGTGCCCATTACGGTCACGGGCTTCGACCGCTCCCGTCCTTGGACGGCGCTGACCTCGCTGTGGCGTGTCAACAAAGCCAAGCGTGCGCTCGCCAGTCATTTCTCAAAGGTCGGCAAGCCCGATGCCGCCATTGGTTTTGGTGCCTATGTCGAGGTTCCGCTGCTGGGGTGGTGCAAGGGCGCGGGCGTTCCGTATCTGCTGCATGAGCAGAACTCTGTTCCGGGCCTGGCCAACAAGATGATGAACTCCCACGCCGCCCGCGTGTGCATCTCGGTGCCGGCAGCGCGTTCGGTCTTTGAGCGCGAAGGTGACCCTGACCACGTGCTCATGACCGGCAACCCCGTACGTCGCTCGGTGATCGAGGGCGATCGCGCTCGCGGCCGCAAGGCACTTGGCGTTCCCGAGGACGCTACGCTGCTGCTCGTCTTTGGCGGTTCACTTGGCGCCCAGCACCTCAACGAGCGTGTGGCTTCGCTCAAAAACGAGCTGCTTTCGCGCAAGAACCTCTATGTGTTGCATTCGACGGGTGCCGACGGCTTTGAGGAGACCGAGCGCGCTTTGGCGCTGACGCCCGAGGAGGCGAAGCGTTACCGCGTCCAGCCTTACATCGACAACATGGGCGATATGCTGGCTGCTGCCGATTTGGTGCTCTCGCGTTCGGGCGCATCGAGCGTGGCCGAGATCGCTGCACTCGCCGTGCCTTCGGTGCTCGTGCCGTACCCGCATGCGACGGCCGACCACCAAACCACCAATGCCCGTTATCTGGTCGACGCTGGGGCCGGCGTGCTCTGCGCCGATGCCGATATCGACGGTTCTGCCTTTGCCGATGAACTGCTGCACCTGGTCGATGACGCGGCGGCGCGCGACGCCATGCGTCAGGCGGCGCGTGGTCTGGCTCAGGATAGGGCCGCCGCTCTTCTGGCGGATGCGGTAGAGGGTTTGCGTTAGTTAGACGGGATATCGTCGGTCGCCCTCGCGCTGATGCGGTAGGTGCGGTACAGTTAACGGGTTACAGGCAGTGTTTACGCAAGGAGTACACGAGCACATGGCTGATTCACAGACTGCAACCTCCGCGCCCGAGTTTAAGAGCGCCCACTTTATCGGTATCGGCGGCGCCGGCATGAGCGGCATCGCCCTCGTTCTTCACGAGCGCGGTTATGCCGTTACCGGCTCCGACCTTAAGACGTCACGTTATATCCGCCAGCTTACCCGCGCTGGTGTGAAGGTGCATGTGGGCCATGAGGCCGCCACGATCGACGAGGTCAAGCCCGACGTGGTTGTTGTCTCCACCGCTATTCCGGAGTCCAACCCTGAACTCGTGCGCGCTCGCGAGCTTGGTATTCCCGTGTGGCCCCGTGCCAAGATGCTCTCTGCTTTGGGCCACGGCTACACCACCGTCGCTGTTGCCGGCACGCATGGCAAGACCACCACGTCTTCGATGTGCGCCACCATGCTCGACCGCATGGGTCTGGATCCGAGCTTCTTGATCGGTGGCATCGTCGAGGGCTATGACACGAACGGCAAGAACGGCTCGGGCGACTACTTTGTCGCTGAGGCCGACGAGTCCGACAGCTCCTTCCTGTTCCTGAACCCCAACGTGGTCATCGTGACCAACGTCGAGGCCGACCACCTCGATCACTACTCGGGTATCGAGGAGATCGAGGCAACTTTCGCCAAATTCATGAGCCTGGTGGGCGAGGACGGCACCGTCATCGTCTGCGGTGAGGACCCGCATCTGGTCGAGCTCGCCAAGTCGACGGGTCGTCACGTGCTTTCCTACGGCTTTGCCGAGAGCAACGACATCGTCTGCATGCACCCGGATGTCAAGGGCATCCAGAGCGATTTTATCGTTCGCTTTGAGGACGGCACTGAGCACGCTGTGGAGATCAAGAGCAATCCCGGTCGCCACAACATGCTCAACGCCACGGCGGTGCTCACCGTCGCCCATGTCCTGGGCCTTGACATCGACGCCGCCGCCAAGGCGCTCTCGAGCTTTGAGGGCGTCCGCCGTCGCTTTACCCACGTGGGCGATATCGATGGCATCACCGTGGTCGATGATTACGGCCATCACCCCACCGAGATCAAGGCGACGCTTGCTGCTGCTTCGTCGCTGGGCTACAAGCACGTCGACGTCGTGTTCCAGCCGCACCGCTATTCGCGCCTGCAGGCCCTGTGCGACGACTTTGCCGATGCATTTGCCAATGCCGATAAACTGCTGCTGATTGATGTGTTCTCGGCTGGCGAGATGCCCATTCCGGGTGTCACCTCTAAGATGCTCGCCGATACCGTGCGCGCCAAGCATCCTGGCAAGGAGGTCGTGTACTGCTCCAGCCGTCTTGAGCTCAATCAGGAGCTCGAGCAGATGGTGGGCGAGGGCGACCTGCTGCTCACTATGGGTGCCGGTGACGTTACGACCGTCGGTCCCGAGTTCATTGAGTATCTGACTGCCAAGAAAGACGCTTAAGTCTAATGGGTCTGTTTAACGCCGTCATGGCGCTCTCGGGCATGATCGACACGGATGTGATCGAGGACGAGCGCCTTGCGCGTCATACGAGCTATCGTATCGGCGGCAAGGCCGACCTCTTTGTGACGTGCCATAGCTATCATGCCCTCCGCCGCGCCGTGGCGGTGCTCGATCGCGAGCAGGTGCCGTGGGTCATCATCGGCAAGGGCTCCAATCTGCTGGTTGCCGATGGCGGTTATCGCGGCGCCGTCATTTCGCTCGGACGTGAGTTTCAGCGCACGGTTGTTGCCGATGACGGTTGTACGCTGACGGTCGGTGCGGGCGTGATGTTTGCGCGCCTGGTCAACGATGCCCTGTCGCGTAGCCTCTCGGGCCTTGAGTTTGCCGTTGGCATCCCTGGTTCGGTTGGCGGTGCGATATCTATGAATGCCGGCACACGGACCGAGTGGATTGGCTCGCTGGTTGAGGATGTCGTAACGTTTGACCCGGCATCCGGTATCAAACATTATGCGGGGTCCGAGATCACTTGGGGCTACCGCGAATGTAGCCTTCCCCGCAATGAGATCATCCTCGAGTGCGTGCTCAAGCTTAAACTGGCGCCCAAGGCCGACATTCGCGAGCGCATGGAGCGGTACCTGACGAGGCGCAAGCGTACACAGCCCATGGGTCGCGCATCCTGCGGGTCGGTCTTTCGCAACCCGCCCGATGCGAGCGTGGGCAAGCTTATCGAGGATTGTGGATTAAAGGGTTTTTCGATTGGCGGCGCGGAAGTTTCGCCCGTTCACGCTAATTTTATCGTTAATAACGGAACTGCCTCGGCCGATGACGTTGCCGCGGTTATCAGACATGTGCACGGAAAGGTGAGGGAGGCGTATGGCATCGAGCTCAGACCGGAAGTTAAATTCCTCGGCTTCTAGAGCATCGAAACCCACCTTCCGCCGCGCCGGAGGGCGTTCCGGCGCGCCTGCCAAACCTCAACGCAATACCGTCGCGCACTCTAAGTCTGTCGGGCATGCTCGACAGACCAGTCGTCCGGTCGTCGGCTCGCAGCTCGGTAATCGTCCGGCCGCAAAAAAGTCCTCGCGTCCCTCGGTGACGTCAAAGCCTGTTATGGGCGCCAAGCCTGCCCGTCCCATGGCAACTCCTAAGCCACCGACGGGAACTAAAACGCTGCGTCCGGGTCGCACGCTGGGCGCATCGAAACCGCGCTCGCTGACATCGGTGCCGGCTACCGCCAAGAAGCCTTCGGGTAAAAAAGGCGTCAACCCGTTGTCTTCACTTGGGGCGATGGCAAATAAAACATCAGACGCCGCTTCTGTCGTTACAGGCAAAGGCAAAATCGTGGGCGGCGTTCTGGCCGTCTTGGCCGTGCTCGTCGTCGTTGCCATCGTGGTGATTAACTCTGGATTGTTTACCGCCACTGATATTCAGATTCAAGGCAGCGAGCATGTGACGAAGCACGATGCTATCCAGCTGATCGATTTGCCCGAGGGAACGTCGCTTTTTAACGTCGATCCCGACCAGATTACCGAGGACCTCAAGCAGAACCCGTGGGTCTCGGGCGTGGATGTTCAGCGTCAGTTCCCGCATACGCTCATCATTACGCCTATGGAGCGCAAGGTCATCGCAATTGCCTATATCAGCTCCGATGACCTAGCCTGGGCCATCGGGGATGATGACACCTGGATCGCCCCGCTGTCGACGTCGGTCGAAGTGGACGACCAGGGCAACGTCATCACGACAGGGCAGGGCTCAAATACCCTGACCGGCATCGATGCCGCACTGGCGCTCGCTAAGCACTATGGCGCGGTGTTGCTGACTGATGTCTCGGCGGATGTCGCTCCAGTTTCCGGCCAGGCGGTGAGCTCCAAGGCCGTTAAGGCCGGCCTGGATTATGTGCGTGGTTTTTCGAGCGAGTTCTTGGGACAAGTCAAGGATATTTCCACGCCTTCGGTCGAAGCCATCTCGGCAAACCTCAATAACGGCATTGAGGTGTCGCTGGGCGATTCGGACGATATCGCCAAGAAGGAACGCGTAGTCACCAAGTTGCTTTCGCAGGTAGAGGGCGTAACGTATATCAATGTGCGCTCTCCGGGCAACTACACATTTAGGAATGCTCCGACCTCATAGCGCTGGTTGATGCTTTGTTGAGTGGCCATACCACGCCGTTTATCTGGTTTGTTTGGTTTTCACGGTCAATTATTTGACTGATACGTTCATAATGTGCAACCATAATACGGTTTACCTTTGCATTTACTTTCAACCTGAAGGTTAATGTGCGCAGGGGTCGACCCATGCTATGGCTATAACCTTTGTTCGGAGGACCGACATGCACGAGACAGAGATCAACAACTACCTTGCCGTCATTAAGGTGGTCGGCGTCGGCGGCGGCGGTACCAACGCGGTCAATCGAATGATCGAAGAGGGCATCCGCGGCGTCGAGTTTGTTGCCATCAACACCGATGCTCAGGCACTCGCGATCTCTGATGCCGATATCAAGGTGCACATCGGCACCGACCTTACCCGCGGCCTGGGCGCCGGCGCCAACCCCGAGGTTGGCCGCAAGGCTGCCGATGAGTCCCGCGACGACATTGCCGAGGCGCTCGCTGGCGCCGACATGGTGTTCATCACCTGCGGCGAGGGCGGTGGCACCGGTACCGGCGCTGCTCCCATCGTTGCCGATATCGCGATGAACGAGGTCGGCGCACTGACCGTCGCCGTCGTGACCAAGCCCTTCACCTTCGAGGGCCGCAAGCGCAAGAAGAGCGCCGAGGAGGGCATTAAGACCCTCTCCGATTGCGTCGATACCATGATCGTCATCCCCAACGATAAGCTGCTCGACATCGCCGAGAAGAAGACTACCATGCTCGAGGCCTTCGCGATTGCCGATGGCGTCCTTTCCCAGGGCACCCAGGGCATCACCGACCTCATCACCGTCCCCGGTATCATCAACCTGGACTTCGCCGATGTTAAGACCATCATGAAGCAGGCCGGTACCGCCATGATGGGTATCGGTACCTCTTCTGGGGATACCCGTGCCGTCGACGCTGCCCAGCAGGCCATCTCCAGCCCGCTGCTCGAGAGCTCCATCGATGGTGCCACACGCGTGCTGCTCTCCATCGCCGGTTCCAAGGACCTGGGCATCCAGGAGATCAGCGACGCCGCCGACGTTGTCGCCAACGCCGTCGACCCCGAGGCCAACATCATCTTCGGTACCGTTGTCGACGAGTCCCTGGGCGATCAGGTGCGTATCACCGTCATCGCTACGGGCTTCTCCGACTCCAACGTCAACCGTCAGGACGAGCTCTTTGCTGCTCAGCAGTCTCAGAGCAAGGCCGCTGCCTCCGCTGAGCCGCAGCGCACCGCTCCGGCCACCAGCCCGGCTCAGGCCGCTCCGACCCGCAACGTCGGTGGCACCGAGCTTCCTAACTTCGGCAACGATCAGTTCGAGCTTCCCGACTTCCTGAAGCGCGGTAGCTTCTAAGTCGTTCTTTGCATTGTTGCTCACGGGGGCGTGTCCGTATGGACGCGCCCTTTTTATTTAGAGGCTTTAGCCTGTGCGGGGCGCGCAGCGCGCCGCATCAGAAACCACCC
>CAUEQD010000035.1 GCA_959019945.1 uncultured Collinsella sp.
ATCCAAGGGTTATACCCTAAGAGCAAACCACCCCTTTTAGGGGTGGTTTTGATTGTGGGTCAAATATGAACGTTGTGTTAATGAGTCGGTGGACGGTGGTGTTTTTCGGTGAGCGGCGTATCCTTCCAACGGTTTATCTAGTGTGTCAGTTGAAAGGAAGAGGGCGCTCGTCATTGTTTGAATGTGAACTGCCGTTTGACCACAAGACGTTGCATCTGGAGCTCGAGGATAAGAACTTCGCGGGTGTGATGGAAGGTCATCAAAACGAGTTTAAGACTACGAAATCGCAGGAAGAGCTGGTAGAGGAGTCGCTTGCCAACCCTTATGGCTCGCCTTCGCTCGAGGAGCTTTGCGCTGGCAAGAAGGATATTGTCATTATTAGCTCCGATCATACGCGTCCCGTTCCCTCGCGTGTGACGATGCCTATTCTGCTGCATCACATCCATTCCGCTGCGCCCGAGGCTCGAGTTCGTATTTTGGTTGCTACGGGTATGCACCGTCCGTCGACGCATGAGGAGCTCGTCAACAAGTATGGCGAGGAGATTGTTGCCAACGAGGAAATCGTTATGCACGTCGCGACTGACGACAGCATGATGAAAAAGATCGGCACCTTGCCTTCTGGTGGCGAGTGCATCATCAACAAGATTGCGGCCGATTGCGATCTGCTGCTTGCCGAGGGCTTTATTGAGCCGCACTTCTTTGCCGGTTTCTCTGGCAGCCGTAAGTCCGTGCTGCCCGGTATCGCCAGCTACAAGACCATCATGTACAACCACAACGGTCAGTTTGTGAACGATTCCCATTCGCGCGCAGGCAACCTGTGCCACAATCACGTGAGCGAGGACATGTTTGCCGCTGCCGAGATGGCTCACCTTGCCTTTGTGCTCAACGTGGTGCTCAACGGCAAGCACGAGGTCATTGGCTCCTTCGCTGGCGACATCCATAAGGCACACGAGGCTGGCTGCGAGTTCGTGAAGAGCCTTGCCGGCGTTGAGCCCGTCGAGTGCGAGATTGCCATCACCACCAACGGCGGCTACCCGCTCGACCAGAACATCTACCAGGCCGTGAAGGGCATGTGCTCTGCCGAGGCCACGCTTCCCGAGGGCGGTGTGATCATCGACGTCGCCGGTTGTGCCGACGGTCACGGCGGCGAGGGCTTCTATCACAACATCGCCGACAACGATCCGGCAGAGTTTGAGCGCGCCTGTATCGACCGTCCTAAGGACGAGACCCTGCCCGACCAGTGGACGAGCCAGATTTTCGCCCGCATCCTGGCGCATCACCCTGTGATCATGGTCACCGACCTGTGCGATCACCAGATGATTAAGGATATGCACATGACGCCGGTTAACACCCTCGAGGAGGCGCTCAAGCTCGCCTTTGAGATGAAGGGTGCCGATGCCAAGGTAGCCGTCATTCCCGATGGTCTGGGCGTTGTTGTCGCGCAGCACTAGTGCGCGGCCTAAACGAATCGTTTATAACCGACAAGAAAGATAAGGTTTTATGCTTACCAAACTCCTCTGCGAATTCGGCGCAACGGCCCTCATGATCATCTTTGGCGTGGGCGTGCACTGCGATACCGTGCTCAAGGGCACCAAGTATCAGGGCTCTGGCCACATGTTTGCCATCACCACTTGGTCTTTTGGCATCTCGGTCTGCCTGTTTGTCTTTGGCGGCGCCGTGTGCATGAACCCCGCCATGGTGCTTGCCCAGTGCATCGTAGGCCTGGTGCCGTGGAGCAGCTGCATTCCCTTCATGATTGCCGATATGCTCGGCGGCTTTGCGGGCGCCGTGATCGCGTGGTTGATGTATGCCGATGAGTTCAAGGCTTCCGATGGCGTCGTCGACCCCATTGCCCAGCGCAACATCTTCTCGACCAACCCCACCACCGAGGGTACGAACTACGCCCGTAACTTCTTCTGCGAGGCTATCTGCACCTTTGTGTTCATCAGCGCCATCCTCGCTGCCGCTAACCGCGCCGGCGAGAACGTTCTGATGCTCGCCATCTGCGTCGGCCTGATCGTTTGGGCCGTTGGCATGGGCATGGGCGGCATCACCGGCTTCGCCATGAACCAGGCCCGTGACCTTGGTCCTCGCATGGCCTATCAGGTGCTGCCGATTAAGAACAAGGCCGACAACAACTGGAAGTATGGCCTGCTTGTTCCTGGCATTGCTCCGTTTGTTGGTGCCGCTCTGGCCGCGCTGTTTGTGCACGGTTTCTTGGGCATGTTCTAGTCCAAAACAATTGATATAACGCCCGGGTCCGGCATAGGTTAACTTTCCGCCGCGTCCTCGGACATGCAAGAAGCTCCCGCTGCGCACTTCGTGCGGCGGGAGCTTCTTGCGTCCTGCGGAGTGCGGCGGAAAGTTAACCTATGCCGGACCCTGCGGGAATCCAGTTGCGTTCGAACAAGCAACCAACATATATATCTGAATTTGGATGTGGTGGGCACTTTGTTGTTAGGCGCTTTGAGGTGCGAGTGACACTTTGGGATGCGTGGCGGCCTGGGTTGGGGCGATGCTTTGGGATGAGTTTCTTACTTAGTTGAAGAGGGGTTTTATGGCTGATAGGTAGTCTTTGGCTACGTCCTCTTTTGGGGCTTGGAAGTTGTGCCAGGCCCACCATTGGACCATTCCTACGAAGCTTGAGGCTATGTGGTGTAGTAAGAAGCTGCGGTCCATGGTGGCGGCGGGGCCTGCGGGGTCGACGGGGACGGTTTCGGCTGCGCGCGACATGATGGTCTTGCGTAAGCAGTCGGCGAAGACGCGTGAGCCGGCGCCGGCTACGAGGGCGCGTACGCCCTGACGACGATCCCAGAGGTTGTTGAGGATATGCTCGACTTGCACGAGTGGGTCGTCGAGCGGCGTACCATCGTCGTCGAGGGCGTGGGTGCAGATGTCGCTCACGAGCTCGGACAGTAGGTCGTCTTTGCTCTTAAAGAGGCCGTAGAATGTCGCGCGGCCTACGTGAGCGCGCACGATGATGTCGCCGACGGTGATCTTGCCGTAGTCATCTTCGCGTAGGAGTTCGGAGAACGCCGCGACGATGGCGGCGCGGCTTTTTGTCTTGCGGGCGTCCATGGCTATGCGTCCGCGTGAACAAGCAGGCAGCGGAGCGTACCGGAGCAACCCTCGTAGGGGCGTTTGCCGGCGCCGTAGCCGACGGCTTTGATGCGGTAGCGGGCCGGCAGGTGCTCGGACGTGCGCAGTGCGGCGACGATGGCGGCGCCCGTGGGCGTCACGAGCTCGCCGGCGACCGGTGCGGGCGTGAGAGCGATATTGCCTGCTTGGCATAGGTTGATGACGGCGGGCACCGGGATGGGCATAAGGCCGTGGGCGCAGCGGATGGTGCCGTGGCCCTCGGAAAGCGACTCGACCACGATGTCCTCAATACCCAGGTCATCGAGGCAGATAGCGACAGAGCAGACGTCGACGATGGAGTCGACGGCGCCCACCTCGTGGAACATGACGGTCTCGGGCGTTTTGCCGTGGGCCTTTGCCTCGCCGGCGGCGAGCGCGGTAAAGATGGCGAGCGCACGACGCTTGGCGCCATCGCTTAGCTGCGAGCCGTCGATGATAGCAGTGACGTCCGCCAAAGAACGGTGGTGATGGTGGTGGGCGTGATGATGGCCCTCGTGGTCATGGCCGTGGGCCTCATGATCATGTTCGTGGCAGTGCTCGTGTTCGTGCCCGCCATGATCATGATGGTGATGCTCATGCTCATGCTCATGCCCGTGCCCGTGCTCGTGCGTGTGCTCGACAGCTGTTTCGTTGCCGTAGAGCCAGGCCATATCGTGGTCGTGGTTCTCGAGTCCCTCTGCAAGCTGGACGTCGAAATCGCAGGCGTCGATGCCATGCTTGTTTGCACGCGTGACGGCGATCGTAAAGCCGTCGACCGGCAGTGTGGCGAGCTGTTCGCGCAGGTGCTCCTCGCTGGCGCCCAGGTCGAGCAGGGCCGCGACGGTCATATCGCCGCTGATGCCTGAGGTTCCGTCGATGATAAGCGTGTGCTGATGGTTGGACATGGAATGCTCCTTAATGGGCGTAGGACGTGCCGGCGCTCAGATGATTGATAAGACTTGCCTGGTAGGCGGCACCAAAGCCGTTGTCGATATTGACGACCGAGACGCCGCTGGCGCAGGAATTGAGCATGGCGAGCAGTGCTGCCACGCCGCCAAAGCTTGCACCGTAGCCCACGCTCGTGGGAACGGCGATGACCGGACAGCTCACCAGGCCGCCGATGACGCTCGCCAGGGCGCCTTCCATGCCGGCGATGGCGATGACCACCTGTGCCTGGGCAAGTTCCTCGGCATGAGCGAGCAGGCGGTGCAGGCCGGCGACGCCCACGTCGTAAAGACGATCGACTTCGTTGCCGTAGAACTCGGCCGTCAGTGCGGCCTCTTCGGCGACGGGCAGGTCGCTCGTGCCGGCGCAGGCGACGACGATGCGTCCGTTGCCAGTAGGGGAGGGCTTGCCGCCCACGAGGGCGAGCTGTGCGTTCGGGATATATCCAAGGTCGATGTCGTCGGCAAGAAGCTCAGCGGTGCGCGCAGCCTTATCGGCATCGAGCCGCGTGACCAGGACGTGTCCCTGGCCTGCATCGAGAAGCGCTTCGATAATGGCGGCAATCTGCTCGGCGGTTTTACCGGCGCCGTAGATAACCTCGCCGGCTCCCTGGCGCACCCCGCGCGAAAGATCGAGCTGTGCAAAGCCCAGGTCGGCGGTCGGCGCCGTCTGGATGCGCGTGAGGGCGACTGCCGGGGCGACTGCTCCGCCGGCAACATCGCTCAGCAACTGCTCAAGATCTCGCTTATCCATATATGTTCCCTTCGACGGCGCAAAGTCTAGCACGAGAAGGGTAGTTTCCGAACACTAAGACAAAATTGTTCGGAAACTATAGGACAGACTGATTCTCTTGTTAGAAGGATCGACTAGTCGCGCAGGATGATGTCCATGGCGAGCATCAGGTTGCGCTCATCGATGGCAAACGGGGCGGCTTCGCGCGTCTTGGGCTTGGCGCAAAACGCGATGCCCGTGCCCGCGGCCTGGATCATGGGGATGTCGTTTGCCCCGTCGCCAATAGCGACCGTGTGGGCCATGTCGACGCCGCACTCAACTGCCCAGTCCAGCAGCTGGATGAGCTTGGACTCCTTGGTCACAATGTCGGCAGCCAACTTACCGGTGAGCTTGCCGTCCACGACCTCCAGGCGGTTGGCCAGGCAAAAATCGATGCCCGCGGCGGCCGCGATTTTGTCGGCGACCTCGTGGAAGCCGCCGCTCACCACGCCGACCTTCCAGCCCTTGCTGTGTGCCGAGCGCACAAGCTCCAGCGCGCCGGGGGTAAACGTCACGCGCTCAAAGGTGCGCTCGAACACGCTGTCGTCCAAGCCGGCGAGCAGCCCCACGCGCTCCACGAGCGCTTGCTTAAAGTCCAGCTCGCCGCGCATGGCGCGTTCGGTGATCTGTGCCACCTGTTCGCCTACGCCGGCCTCTTCGCCCAACAGGTCGATGACCTCCTGGTTGATGAGCGTGGAGTCGATATCCATAACGATGAGGCGTGCAGTCATGACGGGCCTTTCCAAGTGCTGTTTTATTGAGGCATATTGTCGCACGTGACGAGCGCGGGCGGGTGCCACGGTGCGGCAATTGTTTCGTCTCCGTCAAGTCTTTGGGCAGGAGCTACTTTTCCGCGGCACATCGACACAGGTGCGATAAGATAGAACGCCATGTCTGGCTGCGCGGTTTACGCAGGCTGGGCAAATCTGTACGACGCCGCCCGGAACGACACGGGGCGGCACAGATCCATAAAGGAGGATCACTGGTATGAGCCAGACCCGTCCCATCGACGAGCATTCCATGCACACCCGTACCTGCGGCGAGCTTCGCCGCGAGAACGTGGGCGAAGAGGTCACCCTCACCGGTTGGGTGAGCCGTCGCCGCGATCACGGCGGCCTTATTTTCTGCGACCTTCGCGACCGCGAGGGCATCACGCAGCTCACCTTCGACCCCGAGCACTCCGACGGCGACGCCTTTAAGATTGCCGAGACCATGCGTCCCGAGTGGCCTATCAAGATCCACGGCGTCGTGCGCTCCCGTGGCGAGGAGACCACCAACGCCAAGCTCGCGACCGGCGAGATCGAGGTCCTGACCGACCACGCCGAGGTGCTCAACACTTCCGTCACCCCGCCGTTCCAGATCGAGGACGGCATCGAGACCAGCGAGGACACCCGTCTGCGCTATCGCTATCTGGACCTCCGCCGTCCCGAGATGATGGCCAACCTCAAGCTGCGCTCCGACTTCACCTTTGCCATTCGCGAGGCGCTGCACAACCGTGAGTTCATGGAGGTCGAGACGCCCTCCCTGTTTAAGTCCACGCCCGAGGGCGCTCGCGACTTCATCGTTCCCAGCCGTATTCAGCCGGGCAACTTCTACGCTCTGCCGCAGTCCCCGCAGCTCCTGAAGCAGCTGCTTATGGTCGGTGGCGTCGAGCGCTACTATCAGGTTGCCAAGTGCTTCCGCGACGAGGACCTGCGTGCCGACCGCCAGCCCGAGTTCACCCAGGTCGATATCGAGATGTCCTTCGTGGACCAGAACGATGTCATGAGCGCGCTCGAAGAAGTCCTGTCCGATGCCTTCGGCCGCATGGGCGTCGAGATGCCCACGCCGCTGCGTCGCATGAACTACTGGGAGGCCATGGACACCTATGGCTCCGACAAGCCCGATACCCGCTACGGCATGCACCTGGTCGACCTGACCGACATCTTTGCCAACTCCAAGTTCAAGGTCTTTGCGACCGCCGCAAACGAGGAGGGCTCTGTCGTCAAGGCCATCAACGCCAAGGGCGCCGGTGCCTGGGCACGTGCCAAGATCGATAAGCTTGCCGGCGTGGCCTCCACGTTTGGCGCCAAGGGTCTGGCTTGGATCGCCTTCCGCGAGGACGGCTCCATCAACAGCCCCATCGTCAAGTTCTTCTCGGACGAGGAGATGGCGGCTCTGCGCGAGCGCATGGATGTCGAGCCCGGCGACCTTGTGATGTTCGCCGCCGGCCCGCGCCTGCTCTCTGACGAGATCCTGGGTGGCATGCGTTCCCACATGGCCAACGCGCTCGAGATCAAGCGCGAGGGCCACGACTTCCTGTGGGTCGTCAACTTCCCGCTGTTCCACTGGGATGAGGACCGCAAGGCCTATGCAGCCGAGCATCAGCCCTTCACCCTGCCGACCGAGACCGACATCGCCAAGATCGAGGCCGACCCGTTGGCAGCCGGTTCTTGCACCTACGACTTTGTCATGGACGGCTTTGAGGCCGGCGGCGGTGGTATGCGTATCCACAACGCCGAGATGCAGATGTCCATGCTCAAGCTCCTGGGCTTTACCGAGGAGCGCGCCGAGTCGCAGTTCGGCTTCCTCATGGAGGCTCTCAAGTTTGGTGCGCCCCCGATGGGCGGTTTCGCTCTGGGCCTGGACCGCGTGTGCATGCTGCTCACCGGTTCCGACTCCATCCGCGACGTCATGGCGTTCCCCAAGACGGCCAGCGGCTCCGACCTTATGTCGGGCGCTCCGAGTGCCGTTAGCGGCGCCCAGCTCAAGGACGTCAGTCTGCGCCTGATGTAGGGAAGCAGCTACATATTGCCTGTAACGAGGGAAGGACACGTGCCTTCCCTCGTTTTTTTATGTCGTGACGTCATGGTTTGGAGGCTTGCCGTCGTGCGCCGGGAAACTACAACCCGGAATCTGCGTCCAGAAGGGGTCGCGCTTTCCCAAAGGGGGTCCTCTGGGAAAGCGCGACCCAGTATTCGGCAAAATAATGGGGCACAGTTTCCGGTTGAGCTGTCTAACGGAAACTGTGCCCCAGAATGAGCGCTCAAACGGGACAGGCTTTCCGCAACAACTGTTTGGCGGAAAGCCTGCCCCAGTTTCTTATAGCGAGTCTCTCTGAACGAGCTGCATGTGCATGACGGTGGTGGTGGGCTCGGCACCCTTGATCATGTCGAGCGCAATGTTGGCGGCCATGTGTCCTTCTTCGCGCAGGGGCTGGCGGACGGTCGTGAGCGCGGGGACGCAGCGCGCCGCAATCTCGTGATCGTCGAAGCCGACGACAGAAACGTCCGCAGGAACGGATAGGCCTGCCTCGTTGAGTGCGGTGATGACGCCAGCCGCGATACGGTCCGATCCGCAGAGCACGCCATCGAAAGCAATCTCGCGCGCGAGGATCTGGTGCATGGCCTGATAGCCGTCTCCGCTGTTCCAGCCGGTATAGATAACGTTTGCGTCTGGGAGGTCTTCGCCCAAGACGGCGCGGTAGCCGCGCAGGCGGTCGACAACAGCGGGGTTGTCTTTCGGTCCCAACACGGCGACGATATCTTTGCGCCCGCGATCCTTCATGGCGAGTGCCGCAAAATGTCCGCCCTCTTCGTCGTCAGAGTAGACCGTCGAGAACACATCGCGATAGGGGTGGCCCTCGAGCTGGCCGCACAACACGGTGGGTACGCCCAGCTCGCGCAGCACCTCGAGCAGCTCGCTGCCTTTGTAGGGAGAGACGTCGATCACGGCGTCGAACGAGCGGCGCTCAAAGTGCTCGCGTGCGCGGTTGCGCTCATGCGTAGAAGACGCCTGCAAGATAACGGGCAGATAGGACGACTCCGACAGTTCCTCGGTAATGCCGCTCAAAAACTCGCTATAGGTGGGGTCGCTGAAGAGTTCACTCAGAGGCTCGGTCACGAGCACGGCGATGATTTCCGTGCGCCCGACAGCGAGCGCTCGGCCACGAGCGTTGGGGACAAAATTGACTTCCTTGGCCGCCGCGCGGACGCGCTTTTTGGTTTCCTCGCTAATGCGGGGCGAATCGTTGAGGGCGCGCGATGCCGTGGAGCGCGACACGCCGGCAGCTGCGGCAACCTCGGCAAGCGTAGGTGCGGTGCGAACTGGTTGTGTCATGGCGTCTCCTGGAAAATGCGGTCGATGTTGTCACTGATACGGGCTAGTGCGGATACAGCTTACTATAGTGCGCCTGAACAGCGTTCATGATATCCGGTGACCGGTGTCGTTTTGCAACCAAGCCGAAATCGAATACGTCTCGTGTGGGTGAGATATCAGCGGGCGTGGAGGTTGCCTACGAGCTTAAGAACGATGTCTTGTGCTGAGTTTCGATACTCAGGGTGACATAAGTGTTGCGATTGTACAACCGGTTGCACCGTTAACCCGGCCAAATCGACCGTTCAGCGGACAACCGGTTGCACAGTTTTTTGCATCGCCCGTAAGATAAGGACAACCGGTTGCACAAGAATCACTACGATGATGAAGGAGCATCACCATGGACGCCATTAACGATTGGGAAAACCAAGCGCTCACCCACAGGAACCGCCTGGCACCCCATGCGTACTTTATGGGTTACGAGACCGCCGATCTCGCTGCAACGTACAGCCGCGAGCTGTCGCGCGGGTTTGTCCAGCTGTCCGGCTCGTGGCAGTTCCGCCTCTTTGAGGGCCCCGCTGCCGTCTCCAACGAGGAACTCTCCACGTACAAGCCCGAGTGGGATCACGTGGAGGTTCCGCACCTGTGGCAGGTGGACGGCTATGGCAACCTTGCCTACACCGACGAGGGTTTCCCGTTCCCGGTTGATCAGCCGTTCGTTCCCTCCGACGACCCCACGGGCGTCTACCAGCGCATCGTCAACCTTCCCGCCGTTCCTGCTGGCGCTCGCGAGATCATTCGCTTCGACGGCATCGAGAGCTATGGCGAGCTGTACGTCAACGGTCAGTATATCGGCATGACCAAGGGTTCGCGCCTGTCTGCCGAGTTCGACGTGACCGACGCGCTTGTCGAGGGCGACAACCTGTTTGCGGTCAAGGTCCTGCAGTACAGCGATGGCAGCTATATCGAGGACCAGGATATGTGGTGGGCCTCGGGCATCTTCCGCGATGTGTACCTTATGCAGCGTCCCGCCGCGCACCTGGTCGACTTTAGGTTCCGCACGCACCGCGAGGGCGATACCGCTCTGATTACGCTCGATACGGTTGCCGAGGGCTCTTCCCGCGTTGTGTTTACGCTCAGCGATGGCGAGAACGTGGTGGCTGCGGGCGAGTGCGTCGACGGCCATGCCGAGTGCGGCGTGGCCGATGCCCACTTCTGGAATCCCGAGGACCCCTTCCTCTACGACCTTACGTTTGAGGTCTACGACGGTGACCAGGTCAGCGAGTACGTCCCGCATCGCCAGGGTCTTGCCGAGGTGACGGTCGAGGGCAATCATATCTACCTCAACGGCACTTACTTTAAGATGCATGGCGTCAACCGCCACGATCACGACGATCACAAGGGCCGCGCCGTGGGCCTCGATCGCATGCGCCGCGACCTGGAGCTCATGAAGCAGCACAACATCAACGCGGTGCGCACGTCCCACTACGCCAACGACCCGCGCTTTTACGAGCTGTGCGACGAGTATGGCATCATGCTGGTCGCCGAGACCGATATGGAGAGCCACGGCTTCGAGAATATCGGCAATATCGCCCTGGTCACCGACGACCCGGCATGGGAGCCGGCCTACGTCGACCGCATTGAGCGCCTGGTGATGCAGGAGCGCAATCACGCCTGCATCATTATGTGGTCGATGGGCAACGAGAGCGGCTATGGCTGCAACATCCGCGCGATGTACGCCAAGGCTCACGAGCTCGATGGTCGTCCGGTCCATTACGAGGAGGATCGCAACGCCGATACCGTCGACGTTATCTCCACCATGTACTCCCGCGTGTCGCAGATGAACGACTTTGGTGAGCATCCATTCCCCAAGCCGCGCATCAACTGCGAGTACGGTCACTCCATGGGCAACGGCCCCGGAGGCCTGTCCGAGTATCAGGAGGTCTTCGATCGCTGGGATTGCATCCAAGGCCAGTTTATCTGGGAATGGTGCGACCACGGTCTGGCTGCTGTGACCGAGGACGGCATTGCCTACGATATGTATGGCGGCGACAACGGCGATTACCCCAACAACAGCAACTTCTGCATCGATGGCATGGTGTTCCCCTGGCAGCAGCCGAGCCCGGGCCTTACCGAGTACGGCCAGGTCATCTGCCCGGTTCGCATGGCTTATGACGCCGAGGCGGGCGAGCTGACTGTCACCAACAAGCGCTGGTTTACCACCCTCGAGGATGTTTGCCTCTCGGCGGAGACCCTGGTGGACGGCGACGTGGTCTGCCGCAGGACGCTCATGCCCGGTGCGGTTGCCCCCGGCGAGTCCGTCCAGCTTCCGCTGGTGATTCGCGAGGCCGCGGTAGGCGAGACCCTGCTGACCGTGCGCGCCTACACCATGGCCGCTCACGTCTGGTGCGAGCCGATGTTCCAGCTGGGTGCAAGCCAGTTTGCCATCGCAAACCATCCGGCGCCGGCCATCGCCGCCCCAGCTCGTCCTGAGCTTACGGTCGAGGAGACCGAGCAGGAGATTCGCATTCACTCCCTCAACGGCGAGCTGACCTTCAGCAAGGTAAACGGCACCGTGAGCAAGTGGAAGGCATCCGGCCGTGACGTCATGGCCTCTGGTCCCCAGGTTGGTTTTTGGCATCCGCTCGTCGATAACCACGCTCAGGAGTACGACTCCCTGTGGAAGGATAACTTCATCGATGTAATGCAGACGTCCACCCGCAAGGTTTCTTGGAAGCAGGACGGCAATGCGGTCGTCGTTACCGTGAGCCAGCGTATCGCTCCTCCCGTCCGCGCGTTCGGCATGCGCGTCGAGCTCGTCTATACCGTGCTTCCGAGTGGCCGCGTCGACCTCAAGGTTTCCGGCGAGCCCTACGGCGACTATTCGGACATTATCCCGCGCATCGGCATCTCCTTTGAGGTTCCCGGTTGCGATCGTGCCGTCGAGTGGTATGGCCACGGCCCGGGCGAGAACTATCCGGACTCGCTGCGTGCCAACCCGGTCGGTCATTACCGCACTACGGTCGACGACATGTTCACGCCCTACGTTATGCCTCAGGACTGTGCCAACCGCGAGGGTACCCGCTGGGTTGCCCTGCGCTCTAGCCACGGTGATGGCGTGCTGGTGACTCGTCCGGCCGACGCCGCTTCCAACCCGTTCTCGTTCTCGGCATGGCCCTATAGCTGCGAGGCTATCGATAACGCCAAGCATGTCTACGATCTTGTCAAGGGCGATACGGTCACGGTCAACATCAACGACCAGTTGCTCGGCCTTGGCTCGAACTCTTGGGGTTCCGAGGTGCTCGATTCCTATCGCACCCGTTTTGAGAGCTTCAGCTTTGAGGTGTCCCTGCGACCGCTGACGTCTGCCGATCTGGCTCAGGCGCTGGCACCCATTAAGGAGGCATAAGCCATGCATATCTTTAACTCGCGTGCCGATTTCGACGCCCAGATGAAGTCCGTCAAGAAGTGGATGCGTACCGGCCAGGCGCTCGACGGCGTTTCTGAACTGCAGCACGATGTGGCGTACTCCATCGGCGACTCGCTGGTGTACTGGTGGGTCTATGCCCGCGAGGCCGCAACCGCCGACCTGGTCGGTCACCGTCGCTACCATGCCGTGCTCGCTCCGCTCGACGGCGACCTGACCGTCGAGGTTGCCCCCAAGGCAGGCCTCACCTGCACCCGCGCTTACAGCGATATCGATGATCGCGAGCGCTTTGAGGGGGCGGGGGAGACCGTGACGATTCCCGCCGGCGGCGTTGCCGTCGTCGAAATTGACGAGGCCTACCGTGTCGTGGCCGATGCCGCGGATCCCCGCGTCGTGGTACTGCACGTGACGGTCGAAGGTTATTCCTTCCCCAACAAGTAGTATTCGTCCGCCTGGACGTTTGCTTCGCGCCGTTAAGGGGGATGGCTTTGTTGACTCCCTTTTCCCCATTCCCCTTAGCAGGTGCGCCGTCCGTGTTTGCACTTGCAGCTCGGACGGGTTTAGATGACATTTAATAGATGATTGGGAGGGCTTATGAGCTCTGAAAAGCGAGGAACGATTGGTTCGTTCGCTCTGCTGGGCATGACGGTCGCCGCCGTGTTCGGTATCAAGAACATCATCAACAACAACGCGGCCATCGGCTTAGCAGCCGCGCCGTCGTTCTTCTTCGCCACGCTTTTGTACTTTGTCCCCTATACCCTGGTTACCGCCGAGTTCGTCGGCCTTAACAAGGACTCCGAGTCGGGCGTGTACGCATGGGTCAAGACCTCGATGGGCGGCCGCTGGGCGTTCCTGACGGCATTTAGCTACTGGTTCGTTAACCTGTTCTTCTTTGCGTCCGTCCTGCCCAACGTCATCATCTACGCGAGCTACGTGTTCTTTGGTGCCAACGCCGAGCTTTCGCAGCTGTGGATCACCATTATCGAGATCGTTGTCTTTGCTATCGCCACGTGGGTTTCGACCAAGGGCGCTAAGTGGATCGGCTCCATTTCCTCCTTCGGTTCGACCGCGGCTCTCGGCCTGACCGCCGTGTTCATCCTGCTGTCCCTGGCTGCTGCCTTTGGCGGCGTTGAGTTCGCTACGGCTCCTACTCCCGCTAACATGGCTCCCGACATGAGCAACTTCGCAACTGCGTGGGGCTTCTTCGGTACGCTTGCCTGGATCATCCAGGGCGTTGGCGGCGCTGAGTCTGTCGGCGTGTTCCTTAACGACCTCAAGGGCGGCGTCAAGGCCTTCGTGCGCACCGTCGTTATCGCCGGTCTGACCATCGGCCTTCTGTATGCAGGCGCTTCGCTGCTGGTTAACCTGTTCATCCCCGAGGGCGGCGTTGCCATCTCCACCGGTATCTTCGACGTATTCGGCGCTGTCTTTGCCCACTTTGGCATTCCCATGGAAGTGTCTACGCGCGCCATCGGCCTGATCCTTCTCGCCGCCACGCTGGGCTCCCTCATGATGTGGACCTCCGCTCCCATCAAGGTTTTCTTCACCGAGATCCCCAAGGGTGTCTTTGGTAGCAAGATCGTCGAGCTCAACGAGCACGGCATTCCCGCCCGCGCTGCCTGGCTGCAGTTCGCCATCGTCGTCCCCATCCTGATCATCCCGGCCCTGGGCTCCGGTAACCTCGACGACCTGCTCATGATCGTCACCAACATGACGGCTGCCACCGCTCTGCTCCCGCCGCTGCTGATCCTGCTTGCCTACTTTATGTTGCGCAAGAACTTCGACGCTGCTCCCCGTGGCTTCCGCATGGGTTCGCGCACCTTTGGCCTGGTCATTGCTGCATTCCTGCTTGTGGTCTTCTGCTTCGTGCTTATCTGCGGCACCATTCCGCTCGATCAGCCTCTGTGGCTGACGCTGGTCTACAACGTCGGCGGCGTGGTTGTCTTCCTGGGCCTTGCCGTGATGTGGTACAACCGCTACATCAACCGCCTGCGCGAAACCGATCCCGAGGCTGCTGAGAACGAGCTTCGCCCCTCCGTCCTCGACATGATGGAGTAGCGGCTAGGATTAATCTACGGCTGTGGAATAAATCGATTCCCTTTCCTAAGGAGGGGCCTTACGAGGCCCCTCCTTTTGCATTCAAGACTTTAGTCTGCTGGGCGCGCAGCGGCCAGCTTCAACCCACCCGCTATGCGGGTGGAGACAAACGGCTTTACAAAGCCACCCCTCCGACCGATATTGACGATTGTTCAGGCCGTCAAGAATTCGAGTCGAAGGGGTGGTCGCCATGGCCCAGAAGGCCTACAGCCTTTCCCACACGAAGTGGATGTGCAAGTACCACATCGTGTTCACGCCGAAGTATAGGCGCAAAGTGATCTACAACCAAATCAGGAGCGACATAGGGGAGATCCTCAGGAAGCTGTGCGAGTACAAGGGGATCGAGATAATCGAGGGGCACCTGATGCCCGACCACGCGCACGTGCTGCTGGCGATCCCGCCGAAGTACAGCGTCGCGAGCGTCATGGGCTACCTGAAGGGGAAGAGCTCGCTGATGATATTCGACAGGCACGCCAACCTCAAGTACAAGTTCGGCAACAGGAAGTTCTGGGCGGAGGGCTGCTACGTGTCCGCCGTCGGCCTGAACGAGGCGACGGTCGCCAAGTACATCAGGGAGCAGGAGTCCCACGACATCGCGCTGGACAAGCTGAGCGTGAAGGAGTACGAGGACCCCTTCAAGAGGGGGTGATCCCGCCGGTTCGACCGGCACGCCACGGGTCAAGATGCACTAGGCCTGGACGAAGTCCGGGCCCGCGCCTTTAGACGCGAGCCCGGAGCCCGTGGGTTATACCCTAAGAGCAAACCACCCTTTTTAAGGGTGGTTCTGATTTTTGGAGCATGGTTTTGGACCCTGTGGTCAAAAAATACCAAATATGAGTACTGTTGCAAAAGAGGTGTCATATTTTTCGGCCTGCTCTGAGCGAAAATGGGCTCATAATCAATTTATCTAGCCCCCTTTAAAGGGCGTTTGACGGCTTTCAACCTCTTCGAATCGGTCGCGCGCAGAGATGTGGTGTAAGAGGCGGGGCATGCCCCGCCTCTTCTCTTT
>CAUEQD010000036.1 GCA_959019945.1 uncultured Collinsella sp.
TCCAAGGGTTATACCCTAAGAGCAAACCACCCCTTTTAGGGGTGGTTTTGATGCCGCGATCGCTGTTCGCGAACGTTACCGTATCAACATTTCGTGTCGAGGATGTAATCCCGAGGCCCGCCACCTCAACATGGCGCGGTCGTTGTAGAATATTGCAATGATTGCTCCCACGACATGGTGCCGCGAGCACCAGATAAGGAGATTCTTGTGTCTGAGACCATTAACGGCAGCCTGAGCGTCTCGAACGACGTTATTGCCGATATTGCCGGTTATGCCGCGATGACGTGCTATGGCGTCGTCGGTATGGCTGAGCAGCTCCAAGGCGCCGAGAGCGTGCGCCTGCTTGCCGGTCAGCGCCTCCGCAAGGGCGTGCTTGTCTCCGCCGACGAGAACGGCCTTACGGTCGATCTTCACGTCGTGCTCGAGAACGGCGTCAACATGAAGTCCGTCTGCCACAATCTTTCGAGCTCCGTTGCCTTCACCCTGCAGGAGATCGCCCAGATCGATCCCGCCTGCCTTAAGATCGGCATTCACATCGACGCGCTCAAGAGCCGTCTGAACTAGCATCCGAAAACGGAGATTCAAATACCCATGATTGCAAAGACCATTCGCACCTGTTTTCCGATCGCTGCGGCTGCTGTTTCCGACAAGGCCGAGGAGATCAACAAGCTCAATGTCTTCCCCGTACCCGACGGCGACACCGGTACCAACATGTCGCTCACGCTCGCCTCGGTGACCAAGGAGCTTTCCGCCCTTCCCGCCGATGCCGATATGGAGGCCATCGCCGGCGCCATCACCCACGGCTCCCTGATGGGTGCCCGCGGCAACTCCGGCGTCATCACCTCTCAGATCCTGCGCGGCGTGGCCGAGGGTCTCGTCTCTGCTGATGAGCCCATCACGTCCGCCAACATCGCCTATGCGTTCCGCCGCGCCGTCAAGGTCGCCTTCCAGGCCGTCCGTAAGCCCATCGAGGGCACGATTCTCACGGTGCTGCGCGATGTCTCGACCAAGGCCGACGAGTGCGAAAAGAAGAAGTTCTCGGCCGAGGACGCGCTCGATGCCATCGTCGTCGAGGCCTACCAGTCCGTCGCTCGCACGCCCGACCTGCTGCCCGTTCTGAAGGAGAACGGCGTGGTCGACTCCGGCGCCTTTGGCTTTGCTATTTTCCTTGAGAACTTTGTTGCCGCCGCTCTTGGCCGCAGCACCGTGGTCGAGGATTTCTCCGCCACGTTTGATTCCGCTGGCTCTGCCCGCGACGCGGCCCTCAATCGCGTTGAGATCGAGGCCAACGACGACTGGGAGGGCTCGGAGTTCCGCTACTGCAACGAGTTCCTCTTTAAGGCTGACGCTCCCTTTGACGAGGATGAGTGCCTTAAGTTCCTGGGTTCCATGGGCGACTGTGAGCTACTCGTGGGCGCCTACCCCGATTACAAGATCCACGTGCACTCCAACACCCCCAACCTGGTGCTCGAGCACATGCTTCAGCTTGGTCAGATCTACGAGGTCTTTATCCACAACATGGAGATGGAGGCCCACGACCGTACCGCCAAGATTCATGAGGACCAGGAAAAGGCCGCCGAGCCCGCCAAGGCGCTGGGCTTTGTCGCCGTTGCCGCTGGATCCGGCGAGGCAGACATCCTCAAGTCCCTCGGCGTCGACGTGATCGTGTCGGGTGGTCAGACCATGAACCCCTCGACTGCAGACCTGCTGGGCGCTGTTGACCAGGTCAACGCGACCTCGGTCATCATTCTGCCCAACAACGGCAACATCCGCATGGCCGCTGAGGCTGCTGCCTCAGCCTGCACCGACAAGAAGGTCGCCGTCGTTCCCACCAAGACCGTCCCGCAGGCCTTCTCCGCGCTGTTCGCAGTCCTGCCCGATTCCGAGCTCGAGGATGCCGTCGCCGCCATGGTCGACGCCATCAGCGAGGTCCGCGATGGCGAGGTCACCCGCGCCGTGCGCGACTCCAGTGCCTCTGACGGTTCTCCGATTCACTCCGGTGACGTCATGGGTATCATCGCCGGCTCCATCGACGTGGTCGGCTCCGACGTGAAGCAGGTCACGCTCGACTGCATCAACCGCATGCAGGAGGAAGAGGAGGGCGACGCGCTGACGATTCTGGCCGGCGAGGAGCTGTCCGATGAGGCCTTCCAGGAGATCGTCGACGCCATCGAGGAAGCTCAGCCCGACTTGGAGATTGACGCCCATCGTGGCGAGCAGCCGCTCTATCCCGTGATCTTCTCGATCGAGTAGGCATCTGCCCATGTCCGAGCTCTGCTCCGTGCCGCGCGTCTCGGAGCGCTTTGCCCAGAGCAATGCGCTCGACGAGGATATCGCGCGACTCAAATATGTTTCGGGTAAACGTGAGGAGGCCCTTCGCCGTCTGGGAATTAGGACGGTGGGGGACCTCCTTCTCCATATCCCTCATCGATACCTCGACTTTACCCGTTCGTGGTCCATCGAGATGGCGCCCATCGGTACCGTGTGCACCATCATCGCCACGGTCGACCGCATCGTCCAAAAGCAGCCGCGTCCGCGCATGCAGGTGACCGAGGTATCGCTGGTGGACGAGACGGGCGTGCTACAGGTCGCCTTTTTCCGCCAGCCCTGGATTGCCCAGCAGCTTAAGCAGGGCGACCGCTTGGCCGTGATGGGCAAGGTCGAGTTTGCCTACGGTTTTAAGCAGATGGCCTCGCCGCATTTTGAAAAGCTTGAGGACGGTCGTGCTGCGGGTACCATTTTGCCGGTCCATTACGTGAGCGATGGCGTGAGCCAGGCGTGGATGCGCCGCATCGTAAGCGGCGCGCTCGAGGTCGTCGGCAATCCGTTCGATCCGATTCCCGCGCCGTTGCGCGCAAAGCGGAAGCTCATGAGCAATGCCCGCGCGTTGCGTTCGATCCATTTTCCATCGAGTATGGCCGAGTGCGATATCGCGCGCGCACGGCTTGCCTACGAGGAGTGCCTCTACCTGCAGCTGGCGCTGCGCCTGCGCAACGTCGGCGGCTTGGTCGATGTGGTTCCCTATGCCCACACCGCGGGCGAGCACCTGGCCGCGCTTAAGCAAGCCCTGCCGTTTTCGCTGAGCGACGAGCAGGAGACCGCGTTCCAAGATATCCTGCGCGATATGTGCGATGGTGGGCGCGTGATGAACCGCCTGCTGCTGGGCGATGTCGGTACCGGTAAGACCGCCGTTGCCGCCTGCGCTCTGGCTGTGGCTGCCGATAGCGGTACGCAGGCCTGCGTTATGGCGCCCACGGGCGTGTTGGCGCGCCAATATGCCGATAAGACCGGCCCTCTGCTCTCGCAGGCGGGCATGTCCTGGGCGCTTCTGACGGGTGCCACGCCGGCCTCAGAGCGCGAGCAGATCCATGCCCAGCTTGAATCGGGCGAGCTCGACGTCCTCTTTGGAACCCACGCGGTGCTTTCGGATAACGTTGCGTTCAATCATCTGTCGCTTGTCGTCATCGACGAGCAGCACCGGTTTGGCGTTGGCCAACGCAACGCCCTACGCGCGAAGGGCCCCGGTGCGGACCTGCTCGTTATGACGGCGACACCGATCCCGCGTACGCTGGCGCTTTCGGTCTACGGCGATCTGGACACGAGTATCATCCGCCATCGGCCCGTCCCTGGCGCTGGCGTGACGACACGCGTGCTCACCGAGTCGAGCCGCGACCTCGCCTATGGCGCCATCCGCGAGGCGCATGAAAAGGGTCAGCAGGCCTACGTGATTTGCCCGCTCGTGGAGCCGAGTGACTCGGCCGATGAGCTGGAAGACGTGCCCGGTATTGCTCGCGACGACGAGGGCCGCGTAACCGTCCCCGTGCCACTGCACGATACGGCAACCGAGCTCGACCGCCTGCGTCTGGCGTTGCCGGGTCTTGCCATCGAGCGCCTTCACGGCCGCATGCCGGCGGGGGAGAAGGACCAGGTTATCGATGCCTTCAAGCGTGGCGAGATTGACGTGCTCGTCTCGACTACGGTGGTCGAGGTGGGCGTCGACGTGCCTAACGCCACCGTCATGGTCATCGAGAACGGCGAGCGCTTTGGATTGGCTGCCCTGCACCAGCTGCGCGGCCGCGTGGGCCGTGGCAGTGTGTCGGGCACGTGCCTGGTCATGACGCACTCCAAGGGCAATGGCGGCGCCTCGGCGGCACAAGACCGTCTACAGTCGCTCGAAAAGACCTCGGATGGTTTTACGCTTGCCCAGATGGACCTGCGTCTGCGTCACGAGGGCGAAATCCTGGGGTACCGTCAGCACGGTGGCGTGACCTTGCGCTTTGTGGACCTGGATGCCGATGAGGACCTTATCGAATGGGCCCATTTGGACGCGGTCGAGCTCTTGCGGTATGCTTGCAACCTTGACTCTGTGGCGACGCGTCCCTTGCGCGAGGCGGTCGCCATGCGATATCGACACATTTTTAAGGAGGTCAGCGGAGGATGAGAATCATCGGCGGCGAATGGCGCGGTCGTAAGATCGAGGAGCCCCGTGGTCGCGATGTCACCCGCCCCACGACTGATCGCGTGCGCGAGGCGTGCGCATCTATGGTCATGTCGGCATTCGATTTCGATTTGGACGAGGTTCGTGTGCTGGACGCCTTTGGCGGCTCCGGTGCCTTAGGGTTAGAGATGCTCTCTCGTGGGGCCCGCTCGCTCACGACGTTTGAGATCGATCGCAACGCCGCGCGGCTCATTACCAAGAATATCGAGTCGCTCTGCCGTGACCGTGCGCGTTGGCGTGTGGTCACGGGCGACATGCTGGCAAGTGCCTCGCGCGGTCGTGTACCGGGCGGCCCCTTTGATTTGGTCCTGCTCGACCCGCCCTATGCTTTTGGTGCCGAGCCGGTCGAGGAAATGCTGCAGAACCTGGCTCAGCAGGGTCTGCTTGCGCCTGGCGCTTATGCCCTGTTTGAGCATGCCTCCGCCGATGCGGGCGCGCATCCGGCAGGCTTTGAGACTGTACGTGAGAAGCGCTACGGCATTACCTCGGTCGACCTGCTTCGTTGGGTCGGCGATGACGACGGTGAGGACGATAGTGCCGTCACCGATGCCGATAACAACGATGCCACGACGTTTCAGGAGGACGCCCATGAATGACACCATCAACCGCGTGATCGTCCCGGGCACCTTCGATCCCATCACGTTTGGCCATATCGATGTGATCCGCCGCGCCCGCCGCATCTTTCCTAGCGTGATCGTCGCTGTTGCCGAGTCGCAGGGTAAAAACGGCGTGGGCACCACGTTTATGCTCGATGAGCGCGTGGCGCTGGCCCGCGAGGCGCTCGGTGATATCGACGGCGTCGAGGTCCTGCCCTTTACCGGCCTCTTGGTCGACTTCGCTCGCGAGCAGGGGGCGGGGGCCGTGGTCAAGGGCCTGCGCGCCATGACCGACTTTGAATATGAGCTGCAGCAGGCCGACCTTAACTATCGCCTGGATAGCGAGCTGGAGTCCATCTTTGTCATGAGTGCGCCGCAGTACGGCTATATCTCGAGCTCGGTTGTTCGCCAGATCGCCTCGCTCGGCAGCGATGTATCGACGTTTGTCCCGTCCAACGTGGTCGAAGCACTCAAACATCGCTTTTCGTGACGTTTCTTATTGCCTGGTGGCATGTGGTAAACTAGCACGATGATATGTTACCTATGAAAGGAGACCGGATGCCGGGCGAGAATTTTCCTGGCGATAGGATCGTCAGCTTGGTCGATGAGCTCGAAGGGCTGATCGAGGAAGCCAAGCCGCCTTTCGGCAAGAACGCTCAGTTCAAGGTCATCGACGCCGACGTGTTCTTCAACATCCTCGACGAGATCCGCATGAGCTATCCCGAGGAGTGGCAGAAGTCCCGCCGTATCCTTAAGGAGCGCGAGGAGCTTATGGCTTCCGCCGCCGCTCAGGCCGATTCCATCATCGCCGACGCTCAGCAGCAGGCCCTCACCATTGCCGGTGAGCAGGAGATCGTCCGCCTTGCGCAGCAGCAGGCCGACGACATCCGCGATCGTGCCCAGCAGTACGAGCGCGAGACGCGTTATGCTGCCGAGGACTACGCAGAGCAGGTCTTTACACACCTGGAGGAGAACCTCAAGAGCCTGACCGGCACCGTTACCCGTTGCCGTCAGCAGCTCAACGAGGGTGCCGCCCAACAGAATGGTCAGTGGTAATGGCTGAGTTCCCGAGCGTTACCGTCGATCTTTCCGAGCAGCTCGAGTTTCCTGGAGATTCGTATCCGCTGACCGGTAAGGTCGATGTCGCCACCTACACGGTGGGCGAGAAGGAGTACCAGCTTCAGGACGGCATCGACTACGACGTTGTCTTTACCAATGCCGGTACCGGTGTCTTGCTCACGGGCATGGTCCGCGCGCACGCCACCGGTGAGTGCGACCGTTGCCTGGAGCCCGCCTCGTTTGATATCGCCGGAGAGATCGAGGAGTTCTACCTCTTTGAGGAGCCCGAGGATCCCGAGGCCTACGAGGACGGCTACGAGCTTCTGGGTGAGGACCGCATCGTCGATCTGGGTGAGCCCATCAATGACGCGGTCGTTATGGACACGCCGTTTGTGGTGCTCTGCAAGCCCGATTGCCGTGGTCTGTGCCCCACATGCGGTTGCAATCTCAACGTCGAGCAATGCGATTGCGCCGCCCAGGCAGAGGCAGAATGGGCCGCTGCCACGGAAAATCCATTTGCAGCATTGAAGAATCTCAAGCTTGATGAGTAAAACTGTGGTAGTATCGCTACTTGCGCGTAATCGCCACACTGGATAGTTCATAAGGAAGGTCACTATGCCCGTACCTAAACAAAAGCAGGGTCGTATCCGCACTCACACCCGTCGTTCCGCCAACATGAAGATCTCGGCTGCGGCTCAGTCCACGTGCCCCCGTTGCGGCGCTGTCAAGCTTCCGCACCACGTGTGCCCCAGCTGCGGTTTCTACAAGGACCGCGAGGTTATCGTTACCGAGTAACGGTATACTCTGGATGCGATGCCGTTCCAAATGGAACCACAATGGCCGGCTCAATGAGTCGGCCATTTTTGTATAAGGAGCATGTATATGAGTAACGTTCGCGTTTGTGTAGACGTTGTGGGCGGAGACGAGAAACCTCAGGTTGTTCTCGATGGTATCGAGGCTGCACTTGCCGCCGATCCCGATATCGAGGTCTTGGCAGCTGGCCCCGCCGAAATCGTCAATCCCTTTGCCGCTTCCCATGCACGTGTTGAGGCCCTTGAGGCACCTGACGTTATCGCCATGGATGACGATCCCATTCGCGCCGTGATGACCAAACGCAAGTCGTCGATCGTGCTGTCGTGTCGCGCCATCAAAAAGGGTAATGCGGACGCGTTCTTCTCTGCCGGCTCCACCGGCGCCATGACCGCCGCCGCCACCGCCTATGTGACGCCGTTTAGGTATCAGGCCGAAGGCAAGAAGCAGCCGGTGCGCCCCTGTCTGACCAATGCGCTGCCCAATCGCGCCGGCGGTCTGACGGTGCTGTGCGATATGGGCGCCAACCCCGATGTCGAGGTTGACGATATGGTACGTTTTGCCCAGATGGGTAGCGCCTATGCCCGCGTCGTCCTGGGCATCGAGCATCCCCGCGTGGGCCTGCTTGCCAACGGCACCGAGGACGAGAAGGGCTCCAACTTTACCAAGGCCTGCTTCCCGGCCATGAAAGCCGCCGTTCCCGGCTTTGTTGGTAACTGCGAGGGAACGGACATCACCTCAGGTAACTTCGATGTCGTCGTTGCCGATGGCATGTCGGGCAATATTGCGCTCAAGGCCACCGAGGGCGCTGCCAAGTTTTTACTGCAGGAGCTCAAGGGCGCCTTTATGTCTTCGCTCGGCACCAAGATTGCCGCGCTGCTCATCAAAAAGCAGATGCGCGAGATTAAAGCCAAGCTTTCGGGCGACGCCAAGGGCGGCGCGATTCTTCTGGGCCTGCGCGGCGTGGTCCTGATCGGCCATGGCGCCACCTCAGTCGAGGCTGTCAAAAACGGTACGCTCGCGGCGGCCGAAGCCGTGCGCGCCGGGCTGGTCGAGAATGTCGCCAACTCTATGGACGGTATCGTTTTATAAGAGCGAGTTAGGGCGCTGTTATGTGCTTCGCGGCGCACGTCGTGGGGTAGAATCAGAACCGTGTCTTGGCACCGCCCGGGCGGTACCATTCTTTTGGTATTCATGCATTATGAGAGGAAGCGCTATGGACCGCTCCGAAATCTTCGACAAGATCGCCGAGGTCGCTGCTGACGTTCTGGGCGTCGATGTTGCCGAAATTAGCGATGAGACCACCTTTGACGACCTCGATGCCAACTCGCTCGAGCGCCTGCAGCTGGTTACGGCTATCGAGGACGAGTTCAACCTCGAGATCGATGACGAGACTCTGCTCTCGCTCAACTCTGTCGCCGACGCCGTCGACGCTATCGAAGCTGCCAAGGAGGCCTAAGTCTTGGCTTTATCCGAACGACTTACGCGCGCCCAGGAGATTCTGGGCCATGAGTTCAATGACAAGGTGCTGCTGCGCGCGGCCCTTACGCATCCCTCGGCAGTCGAGGGCCAGCCGGTTTCTGCCAGCTATGAGCGCCTTGAGTTCTTGGGCGATTCCATTTTGGGTGCTGTGGTCGCACGCTCCCTGTTTGAGTCCTATCCGGAGTTTGACGAGGGCAAGCTCACGCGCCTGAAGGTGTCGCTTGTCTCGGGCGCTACGCTATCCGAGGTTTCTCACGAGCTGGGCATCGACGACATCATCATCTTTGGTGCCTCCGAGACCGGTACCGGTGCGCGCGGCCTGCATTCGGCCCTCGAGAACGTCTATGAGTCGCTCGTGGGCGCGCTGTACCTGGATGCCGGCTGGGACGTTGCGGCGGAGTTCATTCACCGTACGCTTAAGCCGCATTTGGCTTCCGAGCGTGCCGAGCATCCTGCGAACCCCAAGTCGTTTTTGCAGGAGTGCGTGCAAGCCGACGGTCACGAACCTCCGGCGTACAAGCTCGTTGGCTCCGAGGGCCCGGCGCATGCGCCCACCTTTACCGCTGTGGTGTTGATCGATGGTATTCGTCAGGGTCGCGGCTCCGGCTCCTCAAAGAAAGAAGCCGAGGGAGCTGCCGCGCTCGAAGCGCTCGACCGCATGGGTTACACCACCAACGGCGTGATTCTGAACAAGAAGCACGTGTAAGCGAGGAACCGTGTATCTCAAGTCCCTCACGCTTAAAGGGTTCAAGTCGTTTGCCGACCGCGCCCATATGACGTTTGAGCCGGGCCTGACCGTCATCGTCGGTCCAAACGGCTCGGGAAAATCGAACATCTCTGACTCGATTCTGTGGGTCCTGGGCGAGCAGAGCGCCAAGCAGCTGCGCGGCCAGGCCATGGAGGATGTCATCTTCTCGGGCTCGTCGGCGCGCAAGCCGGTGGGTGTCGCCGAGGTCACGCTGGTGCTCGATAACTCGGACCATATGTTGCCCGTCGACTTTGACGAGGTCGCCATCACCCGTCGTATGTATCGCTCGGGCGAAAGCGAGTACCTCATCAACTCGAGTCCGTGCCGCCTGATGGACATTCAGGACATCCTGCACGATTCGGGCCTAGGCAAGGATACGCATTCCATCATCAGCCAGGGCAAGCTCGACGCCATTTTGCAGAGCCGCCCCGAGGAGCGTCGCGCCCTCATCGAGGAGGCCGCCGGCATTTCCAAGCACAAGCGCCGCAAGGAGCGTGCGCTCAAAAAGATTAAGTCGATGGACGAGCACCTGACGCGTGCCCGCGACATCAATAAGGAAATCGCCCGTCAGCTGCGACCGCTGGAGCGTCAGGTCGATCGCGCGCGCAAGTACAAAGAGCTGTCCTCGCGCGCGAACGAGCTTACGCAGATGCTGGCTGTCGATGAGCTTCGTTCGCTGCAGTCGCAGTGGAACGACCTGGAGAGCCGCTCCAAGGAAGGTGCTGCCGAGCTGGAGCTTGCGCAGTACCGCATGAGCGAAAAGGAGCGCGAGCTCGAGAAGCTCCAGGTTATGCTTGAGGAAAAGGGCCTGTTTGTGGGCGACCTGGGCGAGCAACGCCGTCATATGCAAGATGTGGTCGGCCGCATTAACTCCGACATGCGCCTGCTCGAGGAAAAGGGCCACAACATGGTGTCGCGCCTGTCTGACATGCGCGGTCAGATTTCGAACTCCGAGCATCAGCGTCGTCGCGTGGTCGAGGAGCTCGAGGACGCGCGTGCGCAGCTTGAGGAAGTGACCGGTGCGCATATGCAAGCCCAGGAGGACGTTGACGCCGCTGGTCCTGCCGCCGCTGAGCTCCACGAGCGGCGCGTGGCGCTCGACAATCAGATTTCGCAGCTTACGCGAGAGCAACGCGATGTGCAGCGCGTGGCCGATAACGCCGCGCTCGAGCTCGCCAAGGTGAAGGATTCCTTGAGCAATGCCGAGGTCGAGGACAACATGTATGCCTCGCGCCTGGAGCAGATTGACGAGCAGCTCGAGGAGGTCACGGCCTCGCTCGAGAGCCGTCGCGACCGCGCCGAGGAGCTTGAGGGCGCTCTTGAGGAAGCGCGCCAGGCCCAGGCCGATGCGCGTGAGGCCACCGAGGTCGCCCGTGCAGCCCTGAAGGACCTGCGTGCCCGCGAGAGCGAGGCGCGCAACAAGTTGTCCGAGGTGCGCTCGGAGCTTTCCAGCCAAAAGAAACTCGATGCCCGCATGGCCGACAGCTCGCCGCTCGTGAGCCGTCTGGTGGGTGCGCTGGGCGACGATGTCTCGGGTCGTCTGGGCGACGTGCTCGAGGCCCCGCGCGAGCTTGAGGGCCTGGTGGAGCAACTACTTGCCGGCGATATCGATGCGCTGCTGTTCGACGATACGTCCGCGCTTGAGCGTGCCGGTCGTTCCGCTCTGGACCAGAAGAAGGCCTCGGGTGAGGCGCTGCTGGCGGCGCGCGGCGTGAGTGGCTCTGCTGCCGCCGAGGGCGCTGCCGGTACCCGTCTGGTTGATCGTCTGTCCGTGCACGCAGGCTACGGACCCGTCGTCGAGGCGCTGCTCGGCGGCTATTACGTCGTGGACGATCTTTCTGCCGCGCTGTCGGCGCCGGTCGTTGACGGCGTGACTTACGTGACCTCCGATGGCGCCCGCGTCGCCTGCGGCGGCCTGGTGCGTGTGGGCCTCGATGCCGGCGAGGCGTCGGGTGCTCTGGAGCGTAAGCGTCGCATTCGCGAGCTGGAGGGGCTTGAGCCCGATTTGGCCGCTGTGTTTGAGCATGTGTCGGATCAGGTCGTTGAGGCCAACGCTGCCGTCGAGGAGGCCCGTGCCGCCGAGGGCGATGCCGCCGGTGAGATCGCCCGTCTTGAGGGCGAGCGCCGCTCGCTGCTTTCCGAGATCGGCCGCTTGGAGCAAAGCGCCAACAATGCCGAGGTCGAGCGCGTGCGCATCTCCAAGCGCCGCGAGCAGGCCTCCGAAGCCGTTCGCGCTGCGCGCCCGCGCGTTGACGAGCTCACCCGTTCGCGTGACGAGGCCCGCGCGCAGGCAAGCGATCTGGGCTTGCAGATTTCCGAGGCCAACGACGAACTCGACCGCGTTCGCCGTGACGATTCCGAGGCTGCCGGCAAGCTCGCCGACGCCAAGGTTCGCCTAGCCCAGACGAGCGAACGCCTGCGTTCGCTGAAGGGCCGCGTGCCCGACCTTGAGCATCGTCTTGAGGGCATCGACCGTCGTATCCGCGGAACACGCCAGGCCTCGCGCTCGCTCGAGCTGCTGCGCCTGCGCGTCGATCCCATGCACGAACGCTATTCTGCCCTGTTGGAACGCGCGTCGGATTGGGCAGCGCGCCTGCGTGACCAGGCCTCTCTGGAGGAGGCGGACTCCGCTTCGCTCAAGAAGACCATCGAGGATGCCAAGGCAGAGGTTGCCCGCGCTAAGGAGCGAGTCGATACCGCCTCCGCCACGCAAAACGAGTTCAAGGTCGCGCGTGGCAAGCTCGAGGTGCAGGTCGAGGCTGCCATCAAGGCCATTACCGCCGATGGCACGACGGTGCTCGAGGAAGCGCTCATGCTTCCTGCTCCTACCGACCGCGATGCCGCCGAGCGCGAACTCAACCAGCTTGTGCGCCAGATCAACAACCTTGGTCCCGTTAACCAAGTTGCCATGGAGGAGTACGAGCAGCTCAAGCGCCGCGCCGACTACATCGAGGAGCAGCTGGCCGATCTGGAGAGCGCGCGCAAGGCGCTCACCAAGATCACGGTGGCCATTGATCGCAAGATGCGCAAGGCGTTCCTGGTGACGTTTGAGAAGGTCGACGCGAACTTCCGCGAGATCTTCGCTATGCTCTTCCCGGGCGGCCAGGCTCATCTGGAGATGACCGATCCCGAGCATCCTGCCGAGACGGGTATCGAGGTCGTGGCGCAGCCGCGCGGCAAGCGCATCGCCAAGATGATGCTCATGTCGGGCGGCGAGAAGAGTCTGACGGCGCTCGCCTTGCTCTTTGCCGTGTATCGTACGCGCACGGTGCCGTTCTATGTGCTGGACGAGGTCGAGGCGGCGCTCGATGACGCCAACCTGTCCAAGCTCATCGGCGCGCTCGATGTGTTGCGTTCCGATACGCAGCTCTTGGTTATCTCGCATCAGCGCCGTACTATGGAGGACGCTGACGTCCTCTATGGCGTCTCGATGCAAGCCGACGGCGTCAGTCGCGTCGTCTCGCAAAAACTCGATCGCGAAACCGGAAAGGTCGTGAATGCATAATGGGATTCTTCGATGCTCTCTCGCGCGGACTTGAGCGAAGCCGCGAGGCCCTCAACGAGGTCTTCTACTTTGGCGGTGAGGTCGACGAGGATTTTTGGGAGGACCTGGAGGACACCCTCGTCATGGGTGACATGGGCGCCGAGATCGCCATTCAGGTCTCCGATGACCTGCGCGATGCCGCGGCCAAGAAGAACCTCAAGACCGCTCCACAGCTTCGCCGTGCCCTGGCCGAGCAGCTTGAGCAGCACTTTGTGCCCATCGAGCGCGATCCGTTCTCCGATACGCCGAGCTGCGTGCTGTTTGTGGGCATTAACGGTGCCGGCAAGACCACGACGGTCGGTAAGATCGCGAGCGCCATGGCCTCCCGCGGCAAGAACGTCGTGATCGGTTCGGCCGATACCTTCCGCGCTGCCGCTATCGAGCAGCTCGATGTGTGGGGTCAGCGCGCTGGCGTCCCCGTCATCAAGCGCGACCGCGGCTCCGACCCGGCAAGTGTTTGCTACGACGTGCTCGACGAGGCCGATAAGCGCGGCAGCGACCTGGTGCTCATCGATACCGCCGGCCGTCTGCACACGAGCCCTGAGCTCATGCGCGAGCTTGCCAAGGTTGTCAATGTGACCCGTAAGCGCGCCGCCAATATGGCCGCCGGTCCCATGCCGGTTTCGGTCGTGCTTGTGATCGACGCCGCGACGGGCCAAAACGGTCTGAACCAGGCGCTCGAGTTTAACGAGGCGCTGGGCCTGGACGGTATTATCATGACAAAGCTCGACGGCACGGCAAAGGGCGGTATCGCCATGGCCGTGGCCGAGAAGCTCAAGCTTCCCATCCTGCGCATCGGCGTGGGCGAGCAGGTCGATGACCTGCAGGAGTTTAATGCCAAAGATTTCTGCCGCGCCCTGGTGGGCGAGTCCAACTAAGGAGTGACTAGTGTTTGATTCTCTGAGCGATCGCCTCAACGACACATTTGACCGCCTGCGCGGCAAGGGTAAACTGACCGAGGCCGATATCACCTCTGCCATGCGCGACATTCGCATGGCGTTGCTCGAGGCCGACGTCAACTTTAAGGTCGTCAAGGAGTTTGTCGCCAAGACCAAGGAGCGCTGCATGACCGCCGAGGTCATGGAGTCGCTGTCGCCGGCGCAAAACGTCGTCAAGATCGTGCTCGACGAGCTTACCGAGATGCTCGGTTCCACCGAGAGCAAGCTCGTCTTTAGCAACCGCATCCCCAATGTCATCATGCTCGTGGGCCTGCAGGGCTCCGGTAAGACTACGGCAGCCGTAAAGCTGGCTTATCTGCTCAAGAAGCAGGGTCGCTCGCCGCTGCTCGCCGCGTGCGACGTCTACCGCCCCGCCGCTGCCGACCAGCTGGCCACGCTTGGCGGCGAGATCGGCGTGCCGGTCTTCCGCGGTGACGGCGCGCACCCGGTCGATATCGCCAAGGGCGCCATCCAGGAGGCCGTTGACCACCTGCGCGACGTGGTCATCGTCGATACCGCCGGTCGCCTGCAGATCGACGAGCAGATGATGCAGGAGGCCGTGGACATCAAGAAGGCCGTCAAGCCCGATCAGGTGCTGATGGTCGTCGATGCCATGACCGGCCAGGATATTGTCAACGTGGTCTCGACCTTCGCCGAGCGCACCGACTTTGACGGCGTGATCATCTCCAAGCTCGACGGCGATGCCCGCGGCGGCGGCGCGCTTTCCGTGCGCCAGGTGACCGGTAAGCCCATCAAGTTCGTGAGCATGGGCGAGAAACCCGATTCGTTGGAGCCGTTCTATCCCGATCGTATGGCCAAGCGCATTCTGGGCATGGGCGATGTTGTCGGCATCATCGAGAAGGCCCAGGAGGCAGCCGACGCCGAGCAGCTCGAGGCTGCCGAGCGTATGCTGCGCGAGGGTTTTACCATGAACGACATGCTCGACCAGATGAAGGCCGTCAAGAAGATGGGCGGCATGAAGGGCATTCTGGGCATGCTTCCCGGTGGTCAGCGCGCGCTCAACCAGATGGGCGGCAACCTGGACGAGGGCATCTTTGACAAGAACGAGGCCATCATCATGTCGATGACCAAGGAGGAGCGCCTGCGTCCCTCTATCATCAACGGACAGCGTCGCGCGCGTATCGCCAAGGGCGCCGGCGTGACCCCCACCGAGGTCAATAGCCTTATGAAGCAGTGGGGCGAGATGAACAAGATGATGGGCCGCATGCGCACGATGGCCAATCAGGCGCAGGCCGGCGGCAAGAAGGGCAAAAAGGGCAAGAAGGGCAAAAAGATGCGCATGCCCAATATCCCCGGTCTGGACGCTATGGGTCTGGGCGGCATGGGTGGCCTGGGTACGGGCGGTCCCAAGTCCGATATGGACCTGCTGCGCCAGATGGAAGCGCAGATGCGCAATAAGAAGTAACGGCTTGATTGAGTCGTGTATGGCGAAGGCCGCCTGGATGGTATTCCAGGCGGCCTTCGCCGTTTGTTCGCCGTTTGTTCGCCGTTTGTTCGCCGTTTGTTCGCCGTTTG
>CAUEQD010000037.1 GCA_959019945.1 uncultured Collinsella sp.
AGGATCTTGCCCTTCCAGGCGCACTCCTCCGAAAGAATCTTCTCGTGCAGCTCGGCATCGTGCGGATCGTCGTCGCCCAGCACCAGCACCGGCTCATCAACGACCTCGCCACCGGGCTCGCCCTCGGCGTGCCCATACGTGCGACCGTCCTGCTCGACGATCCGCGCGTCCACGAGCTCTTCGTTATTCTCGTCCATCCGTCTCATTCCTCTCGGATTTTAGGCATCCCAGGCGTCGCGGCCGCGCAGCGCGCGCAGGCCGATGTCGTGACGCAGGGTCTTGCCCTCAAAATCAATCTTCTCGCAGGCCTCGTAGGCAAGGTTGCGAGCGTTCTCGAACGTGTCGCCCAGAGCGGTCACGGCAAGCACGCGGCCGCCGTTGGTCACAAGCTGGCCGTCCACCACGGCGGTACCGGCGTGATACACAGTCACGTTCTCCATGGCCTCGGCGTCGGCGATGCCGGTGATGACCTTGCCCTTCTCGTAGCTGCCGGGATAGCCCGCGCTCGTCAGGACAACGGCCACGGCCCACTCGTCACGCCAATCGAGCTCAATCTGATCGAGTTCGCAGTTAGCGCAGGCCAGCATGACCTCGACCAGGTCGTTCTTAAGACGCGGCAGCACGACCTGCGTCTCGGGATCACCAAAGCGGGCGTTGAACTCCAGCACCTTGGGGCCGGCAGGCGTGAGCATAAAGCCGCCGTACAGGCAGCCGCGGTAGTCGATGCCCTCGGCAGCAAGCTCGGCCACGGTCTGTTCCATGACCGCCACCATGGTGGCGTGCTCCTCGTCGGTCACGATGGGCACCGGGCTGTAAACGCCCATACCGCCCGTGTTGGGACCAAGGTCGCCCTCGAGCGCGCGCTTGTGGTCCTGCGAGGTGGCCATGGGGCGCACGGTCTTGCCGTCGGTAAAGGCCAGCAGCGAGCACTCGGGGCCAACGAGCATTTCCTCGATAACCACGGTGTTGCCGGCGTCACCGAAGGTGCCGCCAAAGCACTCGCGCACGGCCTCCTCGGCCTGCGCAAGCTCGGTCGCCACGATAACGCCCTTGCCAGCGGCCAGGCCGTCAGCCTTCACGACCAGCGGGGCACCCTGCTCGCGCACATAGGCAAGAGCAGAAGCCTCATCGGTAAACGAGCCGTAGGCAGCCGTCGGAATGCCCGCGCGCTCCATGAGCTGCTTGGAGAACAGCTTGGAGCCCTCCATCTGAGCGCCCTCGGCACCCGGGCCAAAGCAGGGAATACCCGCCGCACGCACGGCGTCGGCCACGCCCGCCACGAGCGGGGCCTCGGGACCAATCACCACGAGTCCGCATCCGTGGCTCTGCGCAAACGCCGCCACGGCCGCAGGATCGCAATCGTCGAGAACAACGTTCTCGCCACAGCTCGCGGTGCCGCCGTTACCCGGCGCGATGTAGAGCTTGCCGGCGCGCGGTGATGCTGCGAGCTTGGCTGCCAAAGCATGCTCGCGGCCGCCGCTGCCCAACAACAGGATGTCGATGGTTTGAGTGTCCGCCTTCAAGGGTGCCTCCTCTATGGATGAACGGCCCGCCAACCATGCGGGCCCATTACAAAGCAAATATACCCCTCGGCCGCCCGCCTGGGCTGCAAAGGGGTATATCGCAATAACCGTAAAGACCGATTACTTCCAGAATCGGTTGATGATCTGCTCGCGACCGGCGCCAACGCCAATGAACGTCACGCGGGTGTGTGCCAGATCCTCGATAAATGCCACGTAGTCCTGAGCCTCCTGCGGCAGCTCATCAAAGCTGCGGCAACCGGTGATGTCGCACTTCCAGCCAGGGAGCTCCTCGTAGATGGGCTTGGCGTGCTCAAAGCGCACCTGATGCTCGGGCACGCTGGTGTAGCGCTCGCCGTCGACGTCGTAGGCAACGCACACCTTGATGGTGTCGAAGGCCGAAAGCACGTCGAGCTTGGTCAGGGCGATATCGGTAAGGCCGTTGACGCGCGAGGCGTAGTTGGCGATGGGGCCGTCGAACCAACCGCAGCGACGACGGCGACCGGTGGTCACGCCGTACTCATAGCCCTCCTCGGTCAGCGTGTGGCCGGCCTCGTCCTCATAGGGCAGCTCGGTGGGCATGGGGCCCGAACCGACGCGGGTGATGTAGGCCTTCATAACGCCCAGCACGCGGTCGACGTTCTTCATGCCCATGCCGGAGCCGGTAATGGCGCCGCCGGCGGTGCAGTTGGAGGACGTCACGTACGGATAGGTGCCGTGGTCGATGTCGAGCAGCGTCGCCTGGGCGCCCTCAAACAGCAAGTCCTTACCCTCGTCGATCATGTTGTTGAGCAGCAGGCTCGTCTCGGTGATGTAGGGACGCAGGCGCTCGGCCATGGGCAGATATTCATCGCAGATCTGGTCCACAGTGTAGGTGGGCAGGTTGTAGATGAGCTCGAGCTCGGGATTCACACGGGCGAGGGCGGTCTCCAGCTTGTCGCGGAACAGCTCCTCATCCAGCATGTCCTGCATGCGCAGGCCAATGCGGGCCATCTTGTCCTGGTAGCACGGACCGATGCCGCGCTTGGTGGTACCGATGTTCTTCTTGCCGAGCTTCTGCTCAAAAGCACCATCCAGATCGATGTGGTACGGCATGATGACATGCGCGTTGCCACTGATCTTGAGGTTCTTGGTGGTGATGCCGTCGGCCTCGAACATGTCGATCTCCTCAAGGACAACCTTGGGGTTGACGACGCAGCCGTTACCGATCACCGACACGTGGTCGGAATACATGATGCCGGAGGGCACCTGGTGCAGGCCGTACTTCTTGCCGTTGACGACGATGGTGTGGCCGGCGTTGTTGCCGCCCGAATAGCGCACGACGGCATCGAAGTCGCCGGCGACCAAGTCGCAAATCTTACCCTTGCCCTCATCGCCCCACTGGGCACCGACCAAAACGGTTGACGGCATGTTTACTCCTTACATTCATGGACTGTCTGTGCGCCACGACGACGCTCAGAAGCACAAAACATTCCCAGTATACCCGTGCAACGGGCGCCTGTCCTACTCCTCGGTATGCGCCCCATCAAGCTCATAGAACTTGGTAGATGCCGGCAGGAACATCAGGTCGACGTCGCCGATCGGGCCCGAACGGTTCTTGGCCACGACGATACGCGTAACGCCCTCGTCGGGGCGATCGTCGCGAGATGCCTCGGCCTCGTCGGCAGAGCGGTCCAAGAACATAACGATGTCGGCGTCTTGCTCGATGGAGCCCGATTCACGCAGGTCGGACAGCTGCGGGCGCTTACCGGTACGAGACTCGACCTGACGCGACAGCTGCGACAGCGCAATCAGCGGGATCTTGAGCTCCTTGGCCATGATCTTCATGCCACGCGACATCTCCGAGACCTCGACGGTACGGCTCTCGGAGCGGCGTCCCGGCGGAGGGCTCACCAGCTGCAGGTAGTCCAGGATGATGATGGCCTTCTCCTTGTTATGGAGCATGCGGCGGCTCTTGGCGCGGATCTCGGTCACCGTGGTGCCGGGCGTGTCGTCGATCAGAATATCGAGCTTAGACAAGGTCTGCGTGGCCTCGTTGATGTTGGCCCACTGCTCGGGGCTAATGCGCCCCATGCGGAAGTCACTGATCGAGATCATGGCATAGGCGCAAATCAGGCGCTGGGCAATTTCCTTGCCCGACATCTCCAGCGAGAAGAAGCCGACGGTATAGCCCGCAGCGGCGGCGTTGAGCGCCAGGTTCAGAGCGAACGAGGTCTTACCCACAGCAGGGCGGGCACCAATGATGATGAGCTGACCCTCGCGGAAGCCCATGAGCATGCGGTCGAGCGACGGGAAGCCCGTGGGCACGCCCGCGGCCTGGCCACCAGCCTGGCACACTTCCTCGGCCTCGTTATAGGCCTCGACCATAAACTCGGTCAGCGTCTTGTAGCTCGACTTGACCTCGCGCGCCGTGACCTTGAGCAACTTGCTCTCGGCCAGCTCCACGACCTCTTTGGTGTCGGTGGGAGCGTTATAGGCCAGCGCGTTGATCTCGTTGGTAGCGCCGATCAGTTCGCGCAGCATCGAGTCGCGGCGAACGATGGCAGCATGGTGTTGCCAGTTGACGAGCGACAGGGTCTGGCCCATCAACTCCAAAATGTACGCCTCGCCGCCCACGGCATCGAGTTTGTTGATGCTGCGCAGGTAATCGATCAGCGAGATGGAGTCGATGGGGATGCGGCTGTTGTACATATCGACCATCGCGGTGTAGATGGTCTTATGAATGGGCCGGTAGAAATCATCGGGCTGCAGCTCGACCTGGGCCTCTTCGACCACCTCGGGCGATAGCAGCATAGCGGCCAGTACATTGGCCTCTGCATCTTGGTTTTGGGGAAGACCCAACTTTGAGCCGCGGTCCTCGACCGTCAGCCCCGTCTCCCTATCGTCATATGCCATGAGCATCCTCATTCATATCGCTTGCGAGCATCCATAGTATCAGCCACGGTCCCAAAACGCGCCGCGCGCCGCCAATCATCACCGAACCAAACGGATGAACGGTCCTGTATATAGGACTTCGACGCAACGTTCACCATGACACTCACTCAGCGCAAAAAACAAAAGGGCGCCCTGGTTTCCCAGAGCGCCCTTCTTAGAACAAGATTGTTGCGTTGCAGCAAATGCTACTCGGCAGCAGCCTCAGTCTCGACCTCGGCGGTCTCGGCCTCGGCGACCTCAGCGGCCTCCTCGACCTCAGCCTCGGCAGCGAGCTCCTCGGCGGTAACGCCGACGAGAACGACAACCTCGGCCTTGATCTCGCGGTACAGCGAGATGGCAACGGTGTGGGCACCGGCAACCTTGATGGGCTTACCGAGCTCGACGCGCTTGCGGTCGATGTCCATACCGAGCTGAGCCTTGATGGCGTCAGCGACCATAGCGGCGGTAACGGAGCCAAAGAGGATGCCCTCGTCGCCGACCTTGACGTCAACGGTGACCGTCTTGCCCTCGAAGGCAGCCTTGGTCTCGTTGGCGGTAGCCAGACGGACGGCCTCGCGCTTGGCGATGTTGTTGCGACGCTCGTCAAGCTGCTTGAGGTTGCCCTTGGTGGCGGCAACAGCGAGCTTCTTGGGGAACAGGAAGTTCTCAGCGTAACCCTGAGCGACCTCTACGACGTCACCCTCGCCGCCCTTGCCCTTGATCTCATCGAGAAGAATAACCTTCATGATGCGTCTCCCTTCTTAGCCGCGGTCGCGGTTGCCACGAGAGGAAACCACGGGGACGGTGTACGGCAGGAGAGCCATCTCGCGGGCGCGCTTGATGGCGTTGGCGATGTCATGCTGATGCTGCGTGCAAGCGCCAGTGACGCGACGGGGCTTGATCTTGCCACGGTCGGTCATGTACTTACGGAGAAGCTGAGTGTCCTTATAGTCGATGAACTCAGTGTTCTCCTTGCAGAACTGGCAGTACTTACGACGCGGCTGACGTGCAGAAAAATCATTAGCCATGTCAAAATACCTTTCATTTGGCAACTTCGGCGAACCGAAGCCGCCTCTCACTCAAAAATAGGTGAACAACCCTTAGAACGGGATGTCCTCATCGTAGACGTCGACCGCGGGCGGCGTAGCCACCGGCGCGGCAGGACGTGCTGCGGGCGCGGGAGCTGCGGGGGCGTAACCGCCCTGATCGTAGCCACCCTGGCCACCACGGGAGCTCATAAACTCGATCTCATCGACGATGACCTCAAGCTTGCTCCGGCGCTGGCCGTCGCGCTCCCAAGAGCTGTAGCGCAGCTTGCCCTCGATCGCGACCTTGTTTCCCTTTGCCAGGAAACGGCTCACGGCCTCGGCGCGGGTGCCGAACATGGTGCAGTCGACAAAGTTGGGATAGTCCTCCCACTCGCCAGTCTGCGCGTTGCGGCGACGATCGTTCACGGCAACGCCAAAGGACAGAACCTGGGTTCCGCCGGCGGTGGCGCGCAGCTCGGGATCGCGGGTGAGGTTACCGGTGATGTTCACTCGATTGATGCTCATAACTCACTACTTCCTCTTGGGGCACAAGCCCAGTCCAAAACGACAGTCTTACTCCTGGTCGTCGCGACGGACGATCATGTGGCGGACCACAGCGTCGGTGATGCGCAGGACGCGATCAAGCTCGGCGATCTGGGTAGGATCTGCGTGGAAGTTGATGAGGGTGTAGTCACCATCGGTGAGGTCGTTGATCTCGTAGGCGAGCTTGCGCTTGCCCCACTCGTCAACGGAGTCGACCTTGCCAGCGCCCTCAGCGATCGTGGTATCGATACGCTTCATAACAGCGAGACGAGTCTCGGGGTCGAGCGACGGGTCAACAAAGAACAGCAGTTCATAAGCCTTCATATTGTCACCTCCTCTGGGCAAATGTGGCTTCAGGTCGTGAAGGTGCGCCTGAAGCAGGAAAAGACTTGGTAATAATATCTTTCAACCTCCTAGGCTGCAAGAATATGCAGCTACAACCTCATGACCTCCACATATGCCCATAGTCGCACGGTGTTTCATGCGCATTCCAACCAAATGCCGACCAAGAGCTTGACGGATTTGTGGACAAGATACGATGCCGCGGGGACAAGCTGAGCCAAGCCGCAGGTCAACGGGCACAGGGCTGTGGTCGCAAGATGCATACCGGTGGTCCACAGCACCACCCAAAGATTTTTAAATTCATTGCCAAGTCGCTCATGAATACCCCTTTTGAACAATTAAGTTGATCAACCACGCTGGTCGGAAGCCGTTTTTTTGGCACCTCAAACCCCACTGCAACGCCAAGCGCGGCCAAGCGTTTTAAAAAATGCCAACTTTTCTGTTTGCACTTAGCGATTCCTCGTGTATACTGACTTTCGCATTTAACGGAGAGTTGTCCGAGTGGCCGAAGGAGCACGATTGGAAATCGTGTAGGCGTCAAAAGCGTCTCCAGGGTTCAAATCCCTGACTCTCCGCCAGTTAATTCCAAAGCAGGCCTTCGAGCCTGCTTTGTTTTTACCCCACGCGGAGGGGTGGCAGAGTGGTTGAATGCGGCGGTCTCGAAAACCGTTTGGCCTGTATAAGGTCACGAGGGTTCGAATCCCTCCTCCTCCGCCATTTTGGTTGAGAAAGCTCCCAGATCGGGGGCTTTTTTCTTTTAAGTCCCTTACAAGCAAATACGGCGGAGGAGGAGGGATTCGAACCCGCCAGGGCGCAAAGCGTAAAGAAAACGCGCCAGTGGCGCGTTTTTAGCGCAGCGCGGTCGGCGTAAGCCGACCGGATAAATTTTGAGCAAAGCTCAAAATTTGGACATCCCTCCTATTCGACCACGCCCCCATCGCGTTCAGCATCAACCCGGATCCCCAAACATGGAACCTATGACCGTACCCAGTCCCGACCGTTTGCCGAGCAATAGGGTCGCAATCGGCGCCGAACATGTACTATGTACGGGCATTGTCTAAACCCGTAACTCAAAGGACCCCATCTTGCCCGTTGCCGCCGCTATGATCGTTACCGCACACGCCTCGGATGCCATGGTTGCCATCCCGTTTTGGCTCGAGATGTTCGCTGTTGTCGCTGCATCGATCTCGGGCGTGCTGGTTGCGCGCGAGCATAAGCTCGACCTGGTGGGTGCAGTTGCGCTCGCCGTGGTCTGCGGACTGGGCGGCGGTCTTTTACGCGATATGACGCTGCAGGTAGGCAACGTCTACATCCTCAACCAGCCGATGGCGCTCCCGCTTTCCATTGCCACGGCAGCCATCATCTATATCTTCCCGGCTATCGTCGACAAGCCCGAAAAACTCATCCCCTTGCTCGACATCATCTCGGTCGGCATCTATGCGGCAACCGGCGCAGACAAGGCGCTGGTCTACGGCTTTGCGCCGGCGGTGTGCATCATGATGGGCTTTTTTACCGCGGTGGGCGGCGGCATGCTGCGCGACGGCTTTATGGGCGTGGTTCCGGGCATTTTCCAACGTACTAACTTTTATGCCATCGCCGCCATCGCCGGATCGACAAGCTATGTGTGTCTCGTTATGAGCGGCATCATGAGCAATGTCGCCGCGCTGGTCGTATGCGTTGTCGTGACCATGGGTCTGCGCTGGCTCTCGCTGCGCTTTGACATCAAAAGCCCCACCGAAGAAGATATCGCGCGCTTTTTGCACCGTAAAAAGTAGACAGCACGGCACGACCCTTCGAAATGCAACCGAGAGGTTCTTTTAGAGCGCCCACGCGTTGGGTACCCTGTTAGGTATATGCCGAGTATCTAACAAAGGATTCACTATGCCCTGCAATCAATTCCCGTCGAGCCAGCGCCGTAAAGCGTGGGGCCGCATCACCATCCTATTCGCGCTCATCGCGCTGGCGATCACCGTGCTTCCCACGGCGTCGTTCGCCGGCACGGACACCGCAGGCAATGTACTTGCGACCGACAATGACGCCAATCCGTCCGGCGTCGATGGTGACCTGTACTGGGCCGGCCAGGCCCTCAACTTGGACGATGCCTCCATCGGCCGCGATATTATCGCGGCGGGCGAGAGCCTATCGATTCGCGACTGCACCGTAGGCGGCGCCATTCGCCTGGCGGCGCGCACCATCGACATCGCCAAGACCACGGTTGATGGCAGCGTCACGGTGGCCGGCCAGCACGTTGTGCTCAACACCGGTAGCACCGCCAACTGTTTCTATGCGATGGGCGAGACGGTTGCCCTGCGCGGCTCCGCCAGGTCGGCAGCGCTTGCGGGCGACACGGTAACCATCGATGGCACCGTCGATGGCGATGTCGAGGTTTGGGCCGACAAGCTCATCCTGGGCAAGAACGCCCACATCACCGGCACCGTGAACGCGCACGTCTCCGAGGACCCCGAGCGCGCCGCGGGAGCCGAGGTCGGCGCGCTCAAGATCGACCGCACCGAAAACGAGGATACTTCCACCGTTAACGATGTCATCGGCGGCACCGTCGCCGTGGCGCTTTCCACCTGCTTTGTCGCCCTGCTACTCGAGCTCGTCTTTCCGCGCGCGACCGCCAGCGCCGCCGGCATGCTCCACCAGCGCCCCACGCCCCTGTGGGTGAGCGGTCTTCTGGGCACGATTGCTATCGTCCCCGCCGTCCTACTGCTGATTATCTCCATCGCTGGTCTATCGCTTGCCGGAGCCCTCATGTGCGGCGTTATCGGCATCGCATTGGTGTCGAACGCCTTTGCGGGGTGCGCGATCGCCCGCATGGTCGGACACAGCCAAAACCGCTACGCCATGGCAGCCGTGGGTGGCATCGCCGCAGGCGCCCTCACAGGGCTTCCCCTCGTAGGCGGCTTCATCAGCGGTGTGGCCTTTGTCTTTATGCTCGGCTACATCATCCAGATCATCTGGCGCAACGCCCGCCTCAAGTCGCAGCAGCCGACTAACACGCCGGGACTCCCCACCGCTTAGCAGCTAACTGCCACAAAGATGCCAAGCACCTTTGTGGCGGCGCAAACGAACCTGCCCCCTGAACCAAAAAGGGCGCCGACCATCGCGGTCGACGCCCTTTCTTGTTAGACGCTATAAAGCCCAGCGCTTATTTGTTGACCTGGCCGGCGCGGACGGCAGCCTTCTTGCGGTCGGTGGCGTTGAGCAGACGCTTGCGTAGGCGGATGTTCTTGGGAGTGATCTCGACCAGCTCGTCGTCGGCGATGTACTCCAGCGCCTCCTCCAGCGAGAAGGTGCGGGGCGGCACCAGCTGGACGGAGATATCGGAGGTCGAGGAACGCTGGTTGCCCAGGTTCTTGGTACGGGCGATGTTGACGACCATGTCGCCAGCCTTGCTGCGCTCGCCCACGATCATGCCCTCGTAGCACTCGGTGCCCGGCTCAACAAACAGCTGGCCGCGCTCCTGCAGCGTACCCAGAGCGTAGGCAACGGCCTTCTCGGTGGTCATGGAGATCATGGCGCCGTTCTGACGGTTGCCGATCTCGCCGGCGTAGGGACCATACTCCAGGAAGGTGTGGTAGAACACGCCCTCGCCGTGGGTGACATTCATGATGCGGTTCTTAAGACCCATGATGCCGCGGGTCGGGATCTTAAACTCGAGGTGCGTCACGATGCCCGAGGTGTCCATACTCGTCATGATGCCGCCGGAGGTACCGAAGACCTCAACGACCTTGCCCGAGTACTCGTCCGGGCACTCGACGACGGCCTGCTCGACAGGCTCCATCTTGTTGCCGTTCTCGTCCTTCTTAAACAGGACGCGGGGACGGCCGACCTGGAACTCAAAGCCCTCGCGGCGCATGGACTCCATCAGGACGGACAGGTGCAGGATGCCGCGGCCCGAGACCTCGACGCCGCTCTTGTCCTCGAGCTCCTCGATCTTCATGGTCACGTTGTTCTCGGCCTCGTTGAACAGGCGCTCCTTGAGCTGACGGGCGCCCACGATGTCGCCGTCGCGGCCGACGAGCGGGGAGGTCGAAGCCTCGAAGACGATGGACAGGGTCGGCGGGTCGATCTCGATGGGCTCGAGCTCGACGGGGTTCTCGGGATCGGTGTAGACATCGCCGATATCGGTGCGGTCGATGCCCACGACAGCGGCGATGTCGCCGGCGCCGACTTCCTGGCACTCGGTGCGGCCCAGGTAGTCGAAGGTAAAGAGCTGCTTGACGGTGGCGGTAGCGCTGGAGCCGTCGTTCTTGACAACCAGGATCTGGTCGCCCTGGTGGATGGTGCCGGAGTACACGCGGCCGATGCCGATACGACCAACGAAGTTGGAGTGGTCGATGGTCACGCACTGCATGGCCAGCGGGGCGTTCTCGTCAACCTCGGGCGCGGGCATGTCGTCGATGATCATATCGAGCAGCGGATACATGTCCATGTTGCCGTCGTTGGGATCAAGGCGGGCAAAGCCATTCATAGCGCTGGCGTAGACCACGTGCTCCATGGCGAACTCAAGCTGGTCGTCGGTGGCGCCCAGGTCGGCCATAAGGTCCAGGCAGTCGTTGTAGGCCTTCTCGGGGTTAGCACCCGGACGGTCAATCTTGTTGATGACGATCATGATCTTGAGGCCGGTGTCGATAGCGTGACGCAGCACGAAGCGGGTCTGGGGCATGGGGCCCTCAAAGGCGTCGACCAGCAGCAGGGCGCCGTCGGCCATACGCAGCACGCGCTCGACCTCGCCGCCAAAGTCGGCGTGGCCCGGAGTGTCGATGACGTTGATCTTAACGTCCTTGTACTCGATAGAGATGTTCTTGGCGAGAATCGTAATGCCGCGCTCGCGCTCCTGGTCGTTAGAATCCAGGACGCGGTCCTCGACCTGCTGGTTGGCACGGAAGGCGTCCGTGGCACGCAGGAGCTTGTCGACCATCGTCGTCTTGCCGTGGTCGACGTGAGCGATGATGGCGATGTTCCTCAGATTGTCTACGCGCATGTAGTTCCCCTATCTTCTATCTATATACAACCGGCACGCGTATGCGACCCGCCCAGCAACACAACGCTCAGCGGGAATAATGAGCCTTTTACCGAAAACTCGTTTATTTTAGCGATTTTAGATTAGAGGGGTTTCCTCACCTGCAGGTTCAGGGTCGCTCCACATAAAACCATCGCCGGCGCCCACACCCTCGTACAGTACGTATGCCGAAAAGCCGCTCTCGAGCGTGGTTTCGAAGAAGCTCACGAGCAGGGCGTCATGGTAGCCGCCATCGATCTCGACACAACCGGTGTAGCCGATGGCGTAACGGGCGATGCGGCCCAGGCCCTCGTCCTTAAGGCCCATCTTGTGCTCGGAGATAAAGTTGGTGGCCGCCTCCAGGCACGCCTCTTCGCCGTCCTCGTCGAGCGCCGCCAGATATCGGTTGGAAGCAGCGTCCTCGATTGCCACGACCACGCCCGGGTTCTCGCCCGCGGCCAGGTCGTCCAAGAAGGCGCCGATCAGATCGCACACCATGGCGTCGAGCTCGGCGGAGACGTTACCGGCGTCCTGCATATCCTGTGCCATCTTTAGACCTTCCCATCGAGTCCGGCGTCGTTACAGTTCCTGTGCCTCGGCGGCGATCTTAGCGGCAGCGTCGCGGGCGCGCATCATATCCATCGCGCGCTTGTCGAGCACCTTGATCTGACTAGTCAGCATTACCGCGTCGACCACACCCCAGATCACCAGGCCCGTAGAGATCGAAAACCCAAGCGCACCAACTGTACCACGAAGGCGCGAGCAGATTGCCGCGACAAGGACGGAGATGACAACCATCTTGATAAACGAGCCGCGGCGTTCACGAAGCGTGCGGGCCTGCGTCACATAGGCAATGCGAGCCGCCTCGGATGCCTCCGAGCGCATCTGGGCTTCACGCGCGATAGCCGCCGCCTCGGCAGACATGCCGCCGGCCATCAGCGAACGCTCCGCAACCTGGCCGCCCCGCATTTAGAAATCATCGGGGGAGAGCGTATGGACGAACTCGTCGAACTTCTCGAACTCCTGCTCGTCGTCAACTTCCTCGGCATGGGTAGAAACAGTGCCCAAGCGATTCATGATGTCATCCTCCACAAACATGGGAGCATTGCTGCGCACGGCAAGGGCAATGGCATCACTGGGGCGGGCGTCGATCTTGCGCTCGTCGCCATCGACCAGCACAACGATCGTCGCGTAGAACACCGGCGGCTCGGCGCGAACGATCTCGATGCGCTCGAGCTTGGCGCCCAGGGCGCTAACAGTATCGAGCAGCAGGTCATGGGTAATCGGGCGCTCGGCGCGGCCACTATCGATGCCACGGCTAATGGCAGCAGCCTCAAACGAACCAGTCTGAATGGAAAGGGAACGCAACGGCGCGGGCGAGTCCGATTTACTGCAGCGCTCGCGAAGCACGATAAGCGATGGCACGGGACCGGCGGCCATGACGATGGTCTCTATGTCGACACGAACCATGGAACACCTCCGGTACGTAGCGGTTAACACGCGGCAGGGTTGCCGCATTGAATAGCTATACTACCCAATCTTTCGCACAGCACACAAAACCAAAATGAGATTTATCGCAGACAAGAAAAAAGCCCCGAGGCAACGCCTCAGGGCTCTTCACAGTTTTGATGGTGGACCTGACAAGATTCGAACTTGTGACCTCCCGGTTATCAGCCGGACGCTC
>CAUEQD010000038.1 GCA_959019945.1 uncultured Collinsella sp.
GGACTTGCAGCGACGGACCTCAGGACACTCTTACACCACGTCTGCGCGCGCGACCCATTTCGACTTGCTATCTGGCCTTATTAGTCCAAAATTGCTGCTACCAAATCGGTAACAGTACTCATATTTGATGTTTTTTGACCAGCAGGTCTCCCTGCCTTAGCAAATCTAAGGCAAAACGGGCTCCAGACCGCTGAATCATGCCGCATAGGACACGCCCACAGTCCGGAACCCGGTCCAAATTGAGTTATTGCGCCGCGTTAGCCCAAGACATCCGACAGGATCTCGATCAGGCTGTCCACGTCGGCTTCCTCGCAGACGAGTGGCGGCAGGAAACGCAGCGTATGAGCACCCGTAGCGTTAATCACGGCACCGGCGGCCAGCGCGCGGGCAACAATATCATGCGCGTCGCCCGCGGCATCATCCAAATCGCAGCCGAGCATCAGGCCACGGCCACGCACCTCTACCACATGCGGAAGTTTAGCCAGCGCCTGCTCCATATAGGCACCCACCTTGGCAGCATGGTCGGCATAATCGCCGCGCACGAGCGCGGAGAGCGTCGCGGCACACGCCGTGATGGCCAGGCAGCTACCGCCAAAGGTCGAGCCGTGGTCGCCCGGCTTAAACACGTCGGCAATCCCCTTCTTTGCCACGACGGCACCCATGGGCACGCCGTCGGCAATGCCCTTGGCAAGGCTCATGATGTCGGGCTCCACGCCATAGGTTTGGAACGCAAATGGCTTACCCGTGCGGAAGATACCGCACTGGACCTCGTCGGCGATAAGCACGGCGCCCACTTCGTGTGCCAGGTCGCGCGCTGCCGCCATAAACTCCTCGGTCATGGGGTGCACGCCACTCTCACCCTGGATCGGCTCGAGCATCACGGCACAAATCTCGCTCCCCAGCTGCTTAAAGATCGCACGCAGTTCATCGACATCGTTGGGCGTGCAGGCCACAAAGCCACCCGGCAGCGGGCGGAAGCTATCCTGCAGCCAATCCTGCATGGTGGCGGCAATGGTCTCGAGCGTACGGCCGTGGAAGCCGCCGCGCATGCACACGATGGTGTTGCCGCCATTACCGGCACGCTTGGCGTACAGGCGCGCGAGCTTCATCGAGCCCTCGTTGGCCTCGGCGCCAGAGTTGGCAAAGAAGGTCTCCCAAACCTGCTCATCCGCAGCCGGGGCACCAAGAGCAGCTGCCGTGGTCTCATCGCCGGCGACAATGGCATCGGCAAGCACGCGCGCACCATCTACGTCGTCGTTAGCAAGCTTGGACAGCAGCGCCGCGACCTGTCCACGCTGCTCGATGTAGAAGTAATTGGAGACATGCATGAGCTTTTTGGTCTGTGCCTCGAGCGCCGAGAGCACAGCCAGGTTGCCATGACCTAGGCTGCACACGCCGATGCCGGCAAGAAAGTCGAGGTACTCACGGCCATCGTCGCCGGTGAGCTTCATGCCGTGACCCTCGACAAACTCGACCGGAGAGCGGCCAAAGGTATGCATAACGTAATGGGATTCAAGCGATTGCTGAGCTGCAAGTGACATGGGATGCCTTTCGTTGGGCGCTGGACGGCGCAGACCTATGGGTGCAGGAATGGGGCGGCTGCGGGTCAGCTAGACCGTCTGAAGCTTCTCGACCTCGTCAAGGTTCTCGGTCAGACGCGCAGCAAACGTCGAAAGCGGATGCGGATGCGTATCGAACTCGTAAGCCGTCTCGGTGGAATGGATCACGGTGCCGACGCCGGCATCGGTCAGCAGCTCCAGGAGCAGCGAATGCGGCGTAGTACCGTTAATGATGTGGGCACGAAATACGCCGCCGGTAAGCGCATCGACGGCCGCACGCAGCTTGGGAATCATGCCCTTATCGACCTCGCCACCGTAGAGCATCTCGTTAACCTCGTCGAGCGTTAGGTTAGAGATAAGCGAATCCTTATCGCTAAAGTCCTTGTACAGGCCATCGACGTCGGTCAAAAAGATCGCCTTATGCGCGTGAAGCGCTGCCGCGACGGCACCGGCGGCGGTATCGGCATTGATGTTGAAGAAACCGCCGTCCTCCCCCGCCGCGACGGTAGCGATGACGGGGATGTACTCGCTATCGAGTAAGCGCTCGATATAGTCGGTGTTGACGTGCGTCACTTTGCCCACGCGACCGAGTTCGGGGTCGAGCGGCTCGGCGATGAGCGTGCCGGCATCGCTGCCCGACACGCCCACGGCCAGGTTGCCGTGGTGGTTGATGGCAGCAACCAGCTCCTGGTTAACCTTGCCGCCCAGCACCTCGCGCACGATATCCATAGTCGCCGGCGTAGTCACGCGCTGGCCGTTCTTAAACTCGACGGGAATATCGTAATGGCTCAGCGCCTCGTTGATGGCCTTGCCGCCGCCATGCACAATGACGGGGCGCATGCCGATGATCTTGAGCAGGACGATGTCGCTCATCACGTCGCGGCGCAGCTGCTCATCAACCATGGCGGCTCCGCCATATTTGATAACAACCGTCTTGCCGGTCAGGTTCTTAATCCACGGCAGCGCTTCGAACAGCAGCTGCGCGGTTGCTTCGTTGGATTCGCTCGAACGACAATCGCGTGCGAATTTCATAATCTGCCTCGTCTTTCGTATCGTTATCGCGCCGTGCTCCGCTGTCCGCAATCGCGGCAAGATGCGCAGCGTGCCTGGAATCTAGGAACGGTAGTCGCCGTTGATGGAGATGTATTCATGCGTGAGGTCGCAGGTCCACACGGTCGTTGCCGCGTCGCCTGCGCCCAGGTCGGCCGAGATCACGATCTCGGGCGCCTCGAAACGTCGTAGAGCCTCGTCCTCGTCAAAGCGAACAGTCAGACCGTCGCGACAGACGGGCATGCCCATCATGTCGATGGAAACGTCTTCCTGATTAAACTTCACGCCGCACTTGCCAAGCGCCATGGCAACGCGGCCCCAGTTGCAGTCGTGGCCGACGATGCAGGTCTTAACGAGCGGCGAGTTGGCAACGGCACGAGCGGCGATATCAGCTTCCTCGTCGTTGGCGGCTCCGGTAACGTTGACCGTAACAAGCTTGGATGCGCCCTCACCATCGGCGGCGATATTGCGCGCCAGGCTCTCGCACACCTCGTGCACGGCAAATGCCAACTCGTCGAAGGCATCGGAGCCCTCGACGATAGGCTCGGCATCTGCGGCAGCGGCGCCGGAGGCAAGCATGATGCAGGTGTCGTTGGTCGAGGTGTCGGAATCGACCGTTACCTTGTTAAAGGTCTGCTTGACGGTCGAGAGCAGCAGGGCATGAAGTGCCGCAGGCTCGACGGGGGCATCGGTGGTGATAACTGCGATCATGGTGGCCATATTGGGCATGATCATGCCCGAGCCCTTGCACATGCCGCCTACCGTATAGACATTGCCCGCATGACCCGCAGCCTCACTGACGTAGGACACGGCGTACTCCTTGGAGTGCGTGTCGGTCGTCATGATGGCGCGAGCGGCATCGGCGCCACCGTGGGCGGAGAGCGCCTCGTAGGCAGCAGGAATGGCTGTCTCAAACGTGTCGATCGGCAGAATCTGGCCAATCACACCCGTGGAGGCAACCAGGATCTGCTGGGGTTCGCAGCCGATAACCTGCGATGCGATGTTGCAGGTCTCGCGCGCGCAGGCAAGGCCGGTCTCGCCCGTGGCGGCGTTCGCGTTGCCGGAGTTGATTGAAACACCGGCGATGATACCGTAGCCCTTGTCCGCACCGCCCAGGTTGGCACGGCTCACCTGCACGGGCGCCGCGCAAAAGCGGTTGGTCGTAAACACGCCGGCGCCGGGACAGGGTTTATCGGGCATGACGAGCGCATAGTCTAAGCGCTCGGGATTCTTCCGGAATCCCGCATGGATGCCTGCGGCCTTAAAGCCGGCCGCTGCCGTAACGCCACCCTCGACGGCGCGAATCTTGATATCAATCAGGTCGGTATTCATCGTCTTTATGACTCCTTATGTCAAACAAAAAACGGACATCGGTTGGTGCGCCATGCCAGTCGCAATCATGAGACCAGCTTAAAAGTGGCGCCCCACTCGATGCCCGACTACCAAATCGTTAACAATCGAATGTGCTACACCGGGCACGCCACTGTGGGCAAGCCTCGTCGCTCGTCAAAGCCAAAGACGATATTGGCGCACTGGACTGCTTGGCCCGCAGCGCCCTTGCACAAATTGTCGATGGCGCCCGTCGCCACCAGCACGGCCGCGCGCTTGTTGAACGCAAGGCCAATCTGGGCGGCGTTGGTGCCGACGACCGAAGCCGTCTTGGGCTGCTGGCCGGCATCGAGCACGCGCACAAAGGTGCGTCCAGCGTAGAACTGCTTGTAATAGTCGACAACGTCCTCAAGGATCAAGGTATCGATAGCCTGCGGCGCAAGCGGCATCGTTACCGTAGAGAGTAGACCGCGCTTGAGGGGTGCCAGGTGCGGGGTAAAGACGACGCGATCTGTTAGACCAAGGATTTGCTCGATTTCGGGCGTGTGACGATGCTTGCCCACGCCGTAGGCTTCCAGGTTCTCGTCTGCGCTGCAAAAATGCGTACGAGCGTTGCAGGACTTGCCGGCACCCGTCACACCGCTGATGGCATCGACAATCACGGGACCGTTCTCGGCCACCCAGCCCGCACGCACGGCAGGAGCGGCAGCAAGGCTCGTTGCGGTGGGATAGCAGCCGGCGCAGGCGACCAACACGGGCCTGCCAGCAGCATGGCTGGAAGCAGCGGTCTCCAAGTCCTGGCAGAACAGCTCGGGCAGGCCGAAGGCACGTGTCTTGAGTAGCTCGGGGCTCGTGTGCTCGGCGGCATACCATGCCTCAAACACGGCCGGATCGCTCAGGCGGTAATCGGCCGAAAGATCAAAGCAGGAAACGTCTGCGGCAAGCAGGGCGGGCACCTGCGCCATGGCGGCGGTGTGCGGCACGGCCAAAAATACCGCGTCGCAGTTCTTGAGCTCGGGGGCATCATGCGTCGTGAAGACAAGATCGCTTACGCCGGTGAAGCTCGGGTACACCGCAGACAACGGCTGGCCGGCATCGGCGTTGGACGTAATGGCGACAAGTTCAAACTCGGGATGACCGAGCACGAGGCGAATGAGCTCGGCTCCGGCATACCCAGCCGCGCCGACGATTCCAACCTTCAAAGACATATCAGACTCCTTGTCTGCGATTTATGCACCGATGCGCATTTCGCAGCGGTCGTTATGAAGTGGGTTGAAACTTTAGCACCAAAAGATGCATGAATACGTAAATGGCTTGCATATTCATGCATTGAAACATTCCCGACACATTCGCTTGAAGGAATTGACAAATGGAGCGGGCCCCATATTGACCGGCGCTCCTAACGGCGCCGGGCAATACGGGGCCCGCCCATGCGAAAACCAAGTTGTTAGGATGAGCCGGTTGGCTAGAGCTCGACCGGCACCCATTCGTCGTGATTGCAGATAAAAGCCTCGGGATCCTCGACGCTAAAGAAGACGAGCGTGGGGTCGTTAGGCCCCTCATAGTGCTCGCCCAGGTGCTCTAGATGCTTCCACCCGGCTTCGCGCATTTCGCCTAAAGCCCGGTCATCCAAGCCGGCACGCCCGCGCAAGATGAGCCAGCCATGGCCCGGCCACCAACTCGTGGCCTCAAAGCGCTGGTTTTGCAGCAGCTCTTGCCACACATCTTTGGTGCGCGCTGTTACAAACCACAGCTTGCCATCCTGGATCTGCGCAAACGAAAACGGACGCACATGAGGCTGTCCGTCAACGCTCGTCGCCAAATACCATGCCGGCACCGACGTCAGATACTCCAACACCGTATTCAATCCGTCCATGTGTCCTCCTGGCACTAGTCTTTTTGGGTCGGGGCTGCTTTAGCTACCCTAGGGTTAAAGCTCCAGGCGCTCCTCGCTGCCGTCGATATCACAGAAGCGGGCGGCGATATTGCGCACCGAGAAAAACGCAAGGCGGCCGTCGTTGGCGCTCTCGTGATCTTCGCCGATGCCCACCATGTGCTTAAAGCCGGCTTGGCGCACCCGGTCGCTCACGACCGCGTCGTCCTCGAGCGCGGCCTCGCCAGTTAATACGATCCAGCACTCCCCCGGTTTCCAACCCGAAACCTCAAACTTGGGGTTCGCGCTAAGCTCGGCCCACACATCCTTATCGCGCGAGGTGCAAAACCACAGCTTGCCATCATCGACCATGGCAAACGAGAACGGCCTCACGCGCGGCTGATGTCCGTCCGTCACGTCGATCGTGGCGAGATACCACGCCGGAATACGCCTAAGATACGAACAGGCGCGCTCGAGCTGCGCCGTGCGGTCGTTGTCGGTCATAGGGACCCCTTTCCTGCGCTCGAATCGCGCCTAAACAAGTTGAAGATTGATGACGATGACGCAGATGAGCAGCAACGCCGTCACCACCGCAGCCAACGCGTCGCCGCGGCCAAATGCAAGCGCATGCAGACGTGTGCGGCCCTGCTCGCCATGATAGCAACGGGCATCCATGGCGGCAGACAGCGTTTCGGCATGACGGAACACGCCCGTGAACAGCGGAATCGCCACACTGCCGAGCATACGCACGCCGCCGAGCGGGCCTCCCGTCACGCGCGCACCGCGGCTCGCCTGTGCATCGGCCGTCTGCTTCATCTCGGTGGCAAACTGCGGCATAAAGCGCAGCGCGATACCCATGATCATGCCGAGCTCGTGCGCAGGAAGTCCCACACGCGCAAACGGCGCGAGCAGGCGCTCAAAGCCCGCGGTGAGATCGAGCGTGGGCGTGGTGAGCGTAATAGCGCTCATGCCGGCCATCATCAAGGTCAGGCGGCACGCCATAAAGGCGGCGGAATGCAGCGAGCCCTCGCTTATCTGCAAAAAGCCGAGCTGCCACAGAATGCGCCCGCTCTGGTCGGAAAACAGGTTGAGCATCGCGACCACCGCGACGATCGCCAGCAGCGGCGCCATCGATGACAGGACGCGACGAGCCGGCACCCGGGACACGGCATAGATCAGGACAACGAAGATTGCGACCGGGACTAGTCCGCGGAAGCTGCTGACCGTGAGCGTCGTGATCAGAAACACAAAGCCCAAGAGCAACTTGGTTCGCGGGTCCAGGCGGTAAATTGCACTATCGCCGGGATAGTAGCTGCCAAACGAAAACGCCTCCATTAGCAGCCCTCCTCTCGCGCGACCGTCTTGGATTTAGCAATGTCCGCGACGTTAGAAGGACCGTCCGAGCGACCGATAAGCAGGTCCACCAGTTCGTCTGCCAGCGACTCAACCGTATAGAGGCCGTCAAAGCGCAGCGGCACGCCTGCCTTCGCAAGCGCCAGCGCCATGCGCTGGGCAGCGGGAACACCCAAGCCGATTGATTTAAGCTCATCCGCATGCGCAAAAACCTGAGCGGGCGTGCCCTCGGCAAACACCGCGCCCTCGTTCATCACGACAATACGGTCGCAGCAATTGGCAAGGTCATCCATACTGTGTGAAACCATGACGACGGTCAGGCCATCGCGGTGAAGTCGATCGATGAGCTCCAAGAAATCACTGCGCGCCGCCGGATCGAGCCCCGCCATGGGCTCATCGAGTACCAGGACCTCGGGCTCCATGGCAAGCACGCCAGCAAACGCCACGCGCCGCTGCTGCCCGCCCGAGAGCTCAAAGGGGCTCTTGTCGCCGACCGTGGAAAGGTCGAGGCCCACGCGCGAGAGCGATGACTCGACACGACGGTCGACTTCATCTTGCGGCAAGCCAAGGTTGTGCGGACCAAATGCCACGTCCTGTGCCACGGTCTCGGCAAACAGCTGACGCTCTGGATACTGAAACACCACGCCGACCTTTGCCTTAACCGCGTCGGCATCTTTCTTGTTTGCCAGGTCGAGCCCCAATGCGTAAACGGAACCCTCCTGGGGACGAATCAGACCGTTGAGATGCTGAACCAGCGTCGACTTACCCGAACCGGTATGGCCCGCAAGGCCCAGGAACTCGCCACGACGCACCGTTAGCGACACATCACGCAACGCCCAGGGGCTGCTAGGGTCGTTGCCCCAGAGGGCCTGCTTGTTCGATGTGCCCTCGGCGGCTGAGCGCTTGCGCCAACGGCGACGCTCGCGGGCGCTCAGCGAATAGCTATACGAAAGGTGCGAAATCTCGATGACGGGCTCCGGCGCGTCTGCGCCATCGAGCGCAGAGGAAACGTTGTCGGGAATACGAAGATCGGACGCAAAAGGCCGCCCGACGATGCCTGTCCTACTCCGCTCGGCATAAGCCTGCGCTATATCGGCGACCATATCCGCCTCGCGCACCTGTGCGCAAATGGGCACGCCCTTCGCGCGAAGCGCCTTGCCAAGACAGCACGATGCCGGCATATCCAGGTTCAGCCGTGCAAGTTCGTCCGCCCGCGTCAAAATCTCCTCGGGCGTACCGAGCATGGCAACGCGGCCCGCCTGGAAGACAGCAACGCGATCGGCCTCAGCGGCCTCTTCCATAAAGTGCGTAATCATCACGATGGTCATGCCGCGTTCGTGCAGCGCGTGACAGGCCTTCATAAGGCCCTTGCGCCCGCGCGGATCGAGCATCGAGGACGCCTCGTCCAAAATGAGCACACGCGGCTCCATGGCGAGCACGCCGGCAAGCGCCACGCGCTGCTTTTGTCCGCCCGAGAGAGCGTGGGTCTCGTGGCGCTCAAAGCCCACCAGACCCACGGCCTTCAGCGCCTCGCGCACGCGCTGCGCGATCTGGGCCGATTCGACCCCTAAGTTCTCGGGACCAAACGCAACATCGTCCTCGACAAGCGTCGCCACAAGCTGGTCGTCGGGATTCTGGAACACCATGCCCGCAGTCGAGCGGATATCGTAGACCAGCTCGGGATCGGACGCGTCCATGCCGTTGACACACACCGTTCCCGCATCGGGCTGCAGCAGCGCGTTCAAATGCTTGGCAAACGTCGACTTGCCCGACCCATTGCCGCCGAGGATGCAGAAAAACTCCCCCTCCTCGATGTTCAGATCGATGCCATCGAGCGCTTTCGCAGCGCCGTCGTAGCTAAAGGAAACGCCCCGACACTCAATCATGCGCGGCCTTTGACCTGGTCCTTTTTAGGCGTGATGAGGTTGGAGACCGCCTTGTACACCGCGAGCGTCAATACCGAGTTAAGCACGGTCTTGATAAGGTTGAACGGCAGCACGGCAGGAATCATGAGCGGGGCAATCACATCGACCGAGCCATACCAGAACCAAACGCCAATGGTCAGATTCGCAACCATAGAAAGCACCGTAGCGGCAATAACGCCCAGTGCCAGGCCAATCACGGCACCCTTGTAGGTGTGCATCTTCTGGTAAACGATAGCCGCAGGCAGAATATAGCCCAGCGTGGCAACCAAGTTCATAAGCGCACCGACCCAATCGCCCGTGGTAAGCGCATGGATAACAATCGCCATAGCGGCAACAGCCGTGCCGGCACCAGGGCCATACGCAAATCCACACACCATCGCCGGCACCAGCGACGGGTCATACGTCAAAAACGGCGCCGAGGGGAGGATGGGCAGCTGCACATACATAAACAGCGCTCCCAAGGCGCACATCAACGCCATGGTAACGAGCTGTTTGGTGCTCCACCTATTCGTGTTCTCAAAATGGATATGCTGCGACTGTTCAGACATAAGATCACCTGCCTCTTTCATCCGGACTCTAACCGTTGGTACTGGGATCTCACCAGTTCAGCCGGCATGCGAACCAACGCACACACGGGTCGCGGACTCATCGGCTCGGCCGCAGGCACCTCGCCCGCGCCACGGCGCCCCTGTGGCACCGCCCGATTTACCGCCAGTGGGGAATTCCACCCCGCCCTGAAACAGCAATTGCAAGTGTAGCACCAGCAGGCTTTCGCGCAAGTATGCCAAGGGTAATTTATGGCGGGGACCAGTTGCCGCAACAACCACATTCCCCACCCATCCCAAAGTAACGCGCCTTTCGCGGCAAAGCCGCGAAACAGCGACCGGGACACGTATCCCCCACAACCACGTCCTTCTCCGCCCGCCGACCCCAAGGCCGTAAACGCAGGGGATCCGGGGGCGTGACGGGGCTTCTCTCCGGAACATTTCCGCAGGACGCAAAGAGGCTCCGCAGCGCGAAGCGCGATGCGGAGCCTCTTTGCATGTCCGAGGACGTTCCGGAGAGAAGCCCCGTCACGCCCCCGGATTCCCGGTGGGAGTTCTAGACCTTGTCGGCCTTAGTACATACCGCCGCCCTGCTGACCAGCGGTGGCAGCAGCGATAGCGTCCTCAAGCTGAGTGTTCTTGGGCACATCGGAGACGGTGGCCTCGGTGATGAGAATCAGGCTGGCGACAGAAGCAGCGTTCTGCAGGGTGACGCGGCTGACCTTGACGGGGTCGAGGACGCCCATCTCGATCATGTCGCCCCACTCGCCGTTGGCAGAGTTGAGACCCTGGCCGGCGGGCAGCTCGGCAACCTTGTCGACCACGACAGCGCCCTCAAAGCCAGCGTTCTTGGCAATGGTAGCGACCGGAGCGGTCAGAGCCTTCTTGACGATGTCGACGCCGATCTTCTCCTCGGGGTCGTCGATCTCGACAGCATCGAGCGCAGGAGCAGCGTCCATGAAGGCGACGCCGCCGCCGGCGACGATGCCCTCCTCGACAGCAGCGCGGGTAGCCTGCAGGGCATCCTCGACGCGGTGCTTGATCTCCTTGAGCTCGGACTCGGTAGCAGCGCCGACCTTGATGACGGCAACGCCACCGGAGAGCTTGGCCAAGCGCTCCTGGAGCTTCTCGCGGTCGAAGTCAGAGGTGGTGTTCTCCATCTCGCCCTTGATCTGAGCGATGCGGGCGTCGATGGCCTCCTTGGAGCCAGCGCCGCCGACGACGACGGTGTTGTCCTTGGAGATGGTGACGGACTTAGCAGTACCGAGCATATCGGCGGTGATGTCAGCGACCTTCACGCCCAGCTCGTCCAGAGCGGCCTGGCCACCGGTGAGGACGGCGATGTCCTCGAGGATGCGCTTGCGGCGATCGCCGTAGCCCGGAGCCTTGACGGCGCAGACGTTGAGGGCGCCACGGATCTTGTTGAGGACCAGGGTCGGCAGAGCCTCGCCGTCGATGTCCTCAGCAATGATGAGCAGGCCACGGCCGGCGCGCTGGACAGCCTCGAGAACAGGCATGATGTCCTGAACGCTGGAGATCTTCTGGTCGGTGATGAGGATGTACGGATCCTTCATCACGGCCTCCATGCGGTCGTTGTCCGTGACGAAGTAAGCGGAGACATAGCCCTTGTCGAACTGCATGCCCTCGACGGTGTCGATGGTGATGTCAAACGTCTGGGAATCCTCGACGGTGATGACGCCGTCCTTACCCACAACCTCCATGGCCTCGGCGATCTTCTCGCCAACCTCGGGGTCACCGGCAGAGATGGTACCGACGGAAGCGATCTGCTCCTTGGTCTCGACCGGCTTGGCCTGCTTCTTCATCTCGGCGACAGCGGCGTTTACAGCCTTGTCGATGCCGCGACGGATGGCCAGCGGGTTGGCGCCGGCGGCGACGTTGCGCAGACCGTCGTTGACGATAGCCTGAGCGAGCAGGGTTGCGGTGGTGGTGCCGTCACCCACGGTGTCGTTGGTCTTGGTGGCGACCTCCTTCACCAGCTGAGCGCCCATGTTCTCGATGTTGTCCTCGAGCTCGATCTCCTTAGCGACGGAAACGCCGTCGTTGGTGATGGTCGGGGCACCGAACGTGCGCTGCAGAGCGACGTAACGGCCCTTGGGGCCCATGGTGACGGTAACGGCGTCGGCCAGAGTGTTGACGCCCTTGGCGAGCTTAGCGCGGGCATCGGTGTTGAACGTAATGTTCTTTGCCATGGTGAGTAATCCTCCAAAAGAAATGTGACTCGCGTCGCCGCTTCCGAGTCTTATACGGCGGACGCGTTCAAAGACGAATCAGAGATTCTGACGAGACTAGGCCTCGACGACGGCGTAGATGTCGTCGGCGCGCATCAGCAGATACTTCTCGCCGTCGACCTTGACCTCGTTGCCACCGAACTTACCGTAGATGACAACGTCGCCGACCTGAACGTCCATGGGGATGCGCTCGCCCTTGTCGTTGACCTTACCGGCGCCAACGGCAACGATGGTGCCGCGCTGCGGCTTCTCCTGAGCGTTGCTGGCGATGTACAGACCAGAAGCGGTCTTCTGCTCGGCCTCGTCGGGCTTGACCAGGACGCGATCTGCAAGCGGCTTCAAAGACGACATGCTTGTTTCCTCCTTTGTGGGCCGCGCGGTCATGCCGCGCGGGTTAACCCTTTTTGTTTGCGTACGCGTTGAATGGTACCCACGAATGGCGGGTTATACAACACGGAGTCAAAAAATCTTATTTTTTGGCACTTAGATTTTCTGAATGCCGGG
>CAUEQD010000039.1 GCA_959019945.1 uncultured Collinsella sp.
CCGAGCAGACGGTTCCACCAAGCGTTGACCATGCGGCGGACGGGGCCGGGCTTGCGATCGCGTTCGCGCCGGCGACGTGTGGCTTGGCTGCTATCGGGCCCGCCGGCGTTGCGCTGACTCAGCTCTTGGATGCGTGCGAGTTCCTCGGCAGTGTGCGAGGCAGGGAAGAGGCCGTTCTCGATGCGGCCGCCTTGGGCCTTCGCGGCGCCGTCTCTCGATGCAGCGGGGTTGGAGACGCCGTTGCGGCGGGCGATGGCGCGGCGAATGCTATCGAGGGGCGTGATGCTCAAAGCGGAGTCCTTTCTATTGCTGCGCTTTAGTATAGACGCGACGGTGTTCGCTCGTGTTTTTGAACGGATTGTTCAATAATTTCGGCGGGCGGCTGTAATTTGTCGGTAAACGTGCGGTATCCTGTTGAAGTTTTGTGACACCCCCGATGCCGCCCACGCGGTACCAAGGAGCTTCTACCTATGGACGTCGCCGCATTCTTACTGGCTCTTGTGCCGATTATTTGGCTGGTCGTGATGCTGCTGTGCTTTAAATGGCCAGCTTGGAAGGCCGCTATCGGATCGTTTGTCCTTTCGTGCTTGCTTGCCTTCGCATGGTGGCACCTGCCGGCAGCGCAGATCGCGACCGCCTCGCTCGAAGGTTTTTTGATGGCTCTGTGGCCCATCGTCCTGGTGATCATCGCCGCGGTGTTCACGTATAACCTGTGCGTTCGTACGGGCGCCATGGACGTGATCGGCAGCATGATCACCTCCATCAGCAGCGACCGCCGTCTGCTGGCGCTGCTCGTGGCTTGGTGCTTCGGTGGCTTTATGGAGGGCATGGCCGGCTTCGGTACCGCTGTCGCCATTCCCGCCGGCATGCTCGCGGGCCTGGGCTTTGAGGCCGTGCCTGCCGTGCTCATCTGCCTGCTGGCCAACGGCGTGCCCACGCCCTACGGCTCCATCGGCATCCCCACGGTGTCCGTTGCCGACCTGGTGGGTTTGGATTCCCTTCACCTAGCGACCGTTCAGCTGGTGCAGCTCGCACCGTTCTTTGTGGTGATGCCGCTATTTATTGTGCTGGTTGCGGGCCGTGTTGCCGATGACCAGGGCAATGCCGCGAGTGTGGGCGAGCGTCTGCACGGTGTTGCCGGCGTGGCGTTGCTCTCCGGCGTGTCGTTTGTCGGCGCGGCTCTGGTCGTTGCCATGTTTGTGGGCCCCGAGCTGGCCGTGGTCGTAGGATCCATCGTTTCGCTCGCGCTGACAGCTGCGCTTGCCATGCGTGCCGAGAAGTCGGGGCATCTGGACGCACGCTTTCACATGAATATCGAGGCGGGGGAGAAGCTCACCGTTAAGTCGGCGCTTTCGGCCTGGTCGTGCTTCATCCTGATCTTTGTGTTGCTGCTGGGCACGTCTAACCTGGTACCCGCCGTGCATGCTGCGCTCGCGCCGTTTGCGAGCCACGTGCAGGTGTATTGCGGTGAGAATCCCGGTACGCTTACGTTTTCGTGGATCAACACGCCAGGCGTCTGGATTTTCCTGGCGGCGTTTGTCGGCGGTGCCATTCAGGGCGCTTCGCCGCGCATGATGGGCGAGGTGCTGGTCGCGACTGTGAAGCAGATGACGCCGACGGTGATCACGATGCTTTCGGTACTGGGCTGCGCCAAGGTGATGGGCTATGCCGGCATGATTTCGTCGATCAGTGCGTTTTGCATTGCGGTCGCCGGCGGTCTCTACCCGATTCTGGCTCCGTGGATCGGCGCAGTCGGTGCGTTCGTGACCGGCTCGGGCACGTCCTCGGGCATGCTGTTTGGTCCCATTCAGAGCCAGGCCGCCGCTGCGCTGGGTGTGAGCGACTACTGGATGGTCGCATTGAACGCCCTGGGCGTCGCCGCTGGTAAGATGATCTCGCCGCAGACCCTCGCCATTGGTCTTGCCGCCGTGCACGTGCGCGGTAAGGATGCCGAACTCCTGGGCGCGGTGCTGCCCTACGCTGCCGGCATGCTGGTCCTGATGAGCGCCATAGCCATGCTCGGCCAAAACCTGCCGCTGTAGTCGGCACTTAGGGACGTTCCTTATATGCCGGCACTTTGGGAACGTCCCTAAGTGCCGGCATCCGGGGGCGCTCCTTGAATGTTGCCTGTTCAAGAGTGTTCCCAATGACTAGGCGTTTAAAAACGTCCCCAATGACTAGGCCGCTTGCCTGCGATTTTTGACCGTTGGGCGGGCTTGCCGCCCTTGCCGCAAAAACGTTTTTGCATATCGGGTACAACGGGCTTTACGTGAGTAAAGTGCGCGTCGCGTCCACGTGTCGCGTTTTTAAAGGAGGCCCCATGCCTGGTGTTACCCCTGCAGAAGTTCTGTCCAACTTTGGTATTACGCTCGTTGAAGATCCCGCCGAGAATCAACCCCGTCTGCTGGTGGACCTGCCGGCGGCAGAGCTTGTCGAGCACGCTATTCGTCGCAAAGAGGGCCGTATGGCTTCTAATGGCGCGCTCGTGATCGAGACGGGGGAGCGCACTGGTCGTTCGCCCAACGATCGTTTTATCGTTGACACCCCCGATGTTCACGACAAGATCGCCTGGGGTGCGGTCAACCGCCCACTGTCCGTCGAGAGCTATGAGGCCATCAAGGCCGGCATCGTCGACTATCTCAACGAGCGCGACGTGTTCGTCACGCGCGGCATGGCGGGCGCTGACCGCAACCACACGCGTCGCCTGCTTGTTGCCTGCGAGCGTGCCAGCCAGGCACTCTTCATTAAGCAAATGCTCGCCCGTCCGCTCGCCCGCGAAATCGCGCGCACCGGCGAGCCCGACTTCTGCGTGCTCGCAGCGCCCGGTTACCAGTGCGACCCCGCCATCAAGGGCCTCAACTCCAGTGCCGCCGTGGTCATCAACTTCCAGGAGCGCGTGATTTTGGTCGCGGGTACCGGCTACTCCGGCGAAATCAAAAAGTCCATCTTCAGTGTCATGAACTACCTGCTGCCTGTCGAGGACGACGTGCTGCCCATGCATTGCTCGGCCAGCATGGACCCCGTCACGCACGAGACCGCCGTGTTCTTTGGCCTGTCCGGCACCGGCAAGACCACGCTTTCGGCCAATCCCACGCGCCTGCTGATCGGCGACGACGAGCACGGTTGGTCCGACATGGGTATCTTCAACATCGAGGGTGGCTGCTACGCCAAATGCGAGGGCCTGGACGCGTTCCACGAGCCTGAGATCTTCAACGCCGTCCGTTTTGGCGCCATTTGCGAAAACGTGGTGCTCGACGAGAACCGCAAGCCCAACTACGACGACATCTCGATCACGCACAACACGCGCGTGGCCTATCCCGTGGAGCACATTCCTAACGCGTGGACTAAGGGCATGGGCACCACTCCGAGTGTCGTGCTGTTCCTGACTTGCGACGCTTTTGGCGTGCTGCCGCCCATCTCGCGCCTGACGGCCGACGCCGCCATGTACCACTTTGTGACGGGCTTTACGGCTAAGATTCCCGGCACCGAGGTCGGCGTCACCGAGCCCACGCCCACGTTCTCTTCGCTGTTCGGCGAGCCGTTTATGCCGCTCGACCCCATGGTTTACGCCAAGATGCTTGGCGAGCGCATTGCCGACGGCCGCACGCGCGTGTACCTGGTCAACACCGGCTGGATCGGCGGCGGCTACGGCGTGGGCCATCGCATCGAGCTTGCCTACACGCGCTCGCTGGTCGCGCGCGCCCTCGACGGCACCATCGAGGACAGCGAGTTCGTGCACGACGACATCTTTAACGTCGACATTCCCACAACGTGCCACGGTGTGCCCGACGGCATCCTGGTGCCGCGCCAGTACTGGCAGAGCACCGCTCGTTACGACGAGGCTGCACACAACCTGGCCGTGATGTTCGAGGAGAACTTCGAGAAGAAGTACTCGCACCTGCCCGAGTCCGTCAAAGCCGCCGGCCCGCACGCCCAGGTGTTCGCCGAGGCCCGTCATCGCGGCCGCGGCCTGCTGGGGCTCCGCCACTAGCGTCGCCTCGAGTCCATATCCACCACAAAGGGTACAGGCACCTTTGTGGTGGTTTTGCTCACGTGGATGACTCGGGTTACAATACGCCTGACATATCGTCCCCTTCTCCGGATGGGGACAGCGTAAGCGTTCTTGTGACGGCACCGTAGGACTTTGAAGGTGGTCGTTGTAAGGGCGCTTTTTGTTTAGGCGCTCGCGTTGGCGCGAATCGTGAAGGGAGCATGTGTGAAGAGCTTTATTGCCGAGGATTCATTCTGGGAGCTGTTTCCGCAGGCAGCGGTCGGTGTTGTGGTCGTGGAGGACATGAAGCCCACGGCTCAGATTCCTCAAGAGGACGTGGATGCGATTGCGGCGTTGCTCGACCGCGCCAATATCGATGCGGAGCGTCATCTGACCAGCGATACTATCAGCGAGAACGCACCGGTCAAGGCATGGCGCGAGGCCTATCGTCTGTTCAAGACCAAAAAGGGCGCGCGTTGCTCAATCGAGAACCTGCTCAAACGCGTGCTCAAAGGCAAGCCGGTGGGCCACATTGCGCCCGCGGTGGACATCTACAACACGGTGTCGTTGACCTACGCGCTGCCCGTCGGAGGCGAGGACCTACATGCGATCGAGGGAGACCTTCGCCTGAAGGTGACCGACGGTGGCGATGCGTTCTGGCCGCTTGGCGAGGAGGCGGACGATCCGACGCTGCCCGGCGAGCTCGCCTACATCGATGATGCGGGCGCCGTGTGCCGCTGCTGGAACTGGCGCGACGGCGTTCGAACGGCGCTGTCCGATGATTCGGCCGATGCGTTCCTGGCGATTGAGTGCGTGGAGCCCGAGCGGATGGGGGATTGCCAGGCTGCCGTTGATCGTCTCGCCGAGTTGCTCGAGCGTTATCTGGGCGCTACGGTTGTCGTTAAGACGCTTGTGACCCGCGACAATCCCTGCGTGGAGCTGTAGCGACGCCTGCGGATCATGTTCGCCGGCCCAAACCACCACAAAGGTGCCTGTCCTCTTTGTGGTGGTTTTTATGTTGATGGGTTAACAAATAGGGCGTGCAGGGCTGCCGGCCGTTAAGTACGGCTAAGATGTTTACCCGTTAGCATTATGCAAGCGAAAGGCGGTCGTCTCCCATGCAGCAGAGCGACGAGACACGTTTCGAGGACTTTGTCGGACTGATCAGCGGACTCTACAAGGAGATCCAGCGCATTAAGACGTCTGAGGGCGCAAGGCTGGGTCTCAAGGGCTCCGACGTTATGTGCCTGTACTATCTTGAGCGCAGCAAGGACGGCCTGACTGGCGCCGACCTGGCTCGCATGGCAGGCGTGACCCGCGCCGCCGTCTCGCGTACGCTGGCGCATCTGGAGGAGGGTGGCTACGTCGAGGTCGATGATTCGGGCGATGCCGCCGTTAAGTATCGTGCTCCGGTGCGCCTGACCGCTCTGGGCGGCGAGAGCATGAGCGAGGCGGACCGCATCATTCGCGAGGTGCTCGATACCACCGGTAAGGCTATGGGTGTGGAGCAGCGCGAGCAGATGTATGCGTCGCTGCGCACGATTCTCAACACCCTGCGCGAGATCTAAGGCCGCCAAGGCATTTGCTTCCAATTAACAACTGCATAGTCCCGTTTGAGTGCGTATGCCGTGCCGGGGCATTGCTGTCAAAATTCCCCGCGAGAGGTCCGCGAAAGAAAGGATTCGCTATGTCCATTCGTATTATTACCGATTCCGCGAGCGATATGTCGCCGGCTGAGCACCCCGCTCTGCGTGTTCTGCCGCTGTCCGTCACCTTTGGCACCGATGTGTACATGGATGGCGTCGACATCGATCACCAGCGCTTTTACGAGATGCTCGTGGAGCGCGATGAGCTGCCCAAGACCGGCCAGGTCAACCCGTACGCGTTTTCGCAGGCCATCGCCGAGGTTCGTGAAGCCGGCGATGAGGCTGTGATTATTACCGTGGGCGCTAAGCTATCAGGCACCAATCAGAGTGCCCGTATCGCACTTGCCGAGGCGCCAGGTGGCGACGTGTTCGTGGTAGACAGCAACAACGTCACCCTGGGCGAGCGCGTCCTGGTCGAGTATGCGCTGCGCTTGGTGGACGAGGGCCGCAGTGCATCTCAGATCGCGGCGGCTGTCGAGGCCGTGCGCGACCGTGTGGTGGTTATCGGCCTGCTCGAGACGCTGGAGTACCTGGTGCGTGGCGGTCGTCTGTCTGCTGCGGCCGGCGCCGTGGGCACGCTGCTCAACGTAAAGCCTGTGGTGGCTGTCGAGGACGGTCTGATCGTGCAGCTGGGCAAGGCGCGCGGTTCCAAGAACGGCCGCAACCTGCTGAACCAAAAGGTCGAAAAGGCGGGCGGCATCGACTTTTCCATGCCGCTGGCGCTCGGCTATACGGGTCTTTCGGATGCGGTGCTCAAGAAGTATATCGAGGACAGCGCTGCACTGTGGGCTGGCCACACCGAGGGCGAGTTGCCCGTTCACACCATCGGCGCCACCATCGGTACCCACGTTGGCCCCGGCGCCGTAGCAGTAGCCTTCTTCCAGCCCGCCAACTAACCGACCTGCCATAAACCACCACAAAGGGGACAGGCCCTTTGTGGTGGTTTATGCTTTTCTGAGTGGAAGGGAGCGAGCAATGGCGTCTGAGGGCTTTTTTGAACGGGTGTACGAGGTGGTCGAGCAGATCCCCGAGGGGATGGTCGCCACGTATGGTCAGGTAGCGCTGCTTGCCGGTCGTCCGCGGAGCGCGCGGTACGTGGGCTACGCGCTGCACAGCAATCCGCGCCCCGGCGAGATTCCCTGCCATCGCGTGGTGTTTGCCGACGGCCGTATCTGTGCGGGCTTTGCCTTTGGTGGCCCCGATGCTCAGCGCGAGCTCTTAATGGGGGAGGGCGTGACGTTTGCCGATCCCATGCATGTTGATCTGGCCGCCTGTCGTTGGCCTGCCGGACTCTAGCGGCTCTGCCGTGGCCGAAACCACCACAAAGGTGCCTGTCCCCTTCGTGGTGGTTTTAGTTTACCGGAGCTAACTTATGGAGAAGGTGTGGCGGCGCATATTGACACTACAAAGTAAACCACGGTGAACTATATTGTATTCAGCAACGGAGCAGGCAATAGGCGATGAAAAAGCCTGCCCTGTTGAGTTTGATTCGCATCCCTCCCCTCTGTGCGATTCAACGGTGTACTTCGGGAACAGGCCCGCTGGCAACTATCTGCCAGCGGGCCTGTTCCTGTTTGTCGGGAGAGTGTGATGGACGGAGCCGAAGCGGTCCGGCTCCAAAAAAGGCGGACGCCGTAGCGCCCGCCCTATAGCAATCGAAAGCTCAAGTCAGCAGATCGGTCTAGTACACCATACCCATGGCGTCCTGAACCTCTGCCAGGGTCTGCTCGGCGATCTCGTTGGCGCGACGGTTGCCCTCGTGCAGCACGTCCTTCACGTAATCCAGATCGTTCTCGTAGCGCTGGCGACGCTCGCGGATCGGTGCGAAGTACTCGTTGACGGCCTCGGTCACGTACTTCTTGAGCTGGCCGGAGCCGCCCATACCGATCTCCTCGGCAATTTCGACCTCGGAGCGACCGGTGCAGATGGCGGCCGTCGAAAGCAGGCCAGACACGCCGGGGCGGTTCTCGGGATCGAACGTGATCATGCGCTCGGAGTCGGTCTGGCTCTTCTTGATGCGCTTTGCCGTCTCCTCAGCGGTCATCGAGATGTTGATGGCGTTGCCGTAGCTCTTGCTCATCTTGCGACCGTCAAGGCCGGGCAGTAGCGGGGTCTCGGACAGCAGTGCCTCGACCTCGGGAAATACCTTGCCGTAGCGGTTGTTAAAGCGGCGTGCGATGGTGCGGGTTAGCTCGATGTGCGGCAGCTGGTCACGACCGACGGGCACCACGTTGCCCTTGCAGAACAGAATGTCGCAGGCCTGATGTACCGGGTAGGTGAGCAGAAGGCCGGTAAGCTCGTGCCCTGAGGCCTCCATCTCGGCCTTAACCGTGGGGTTGCGCGCCAGCTCGGCCTCGGACACCAGCGACAGGAACGGCAGCA
>CAUEQD010000040.1 GCA_959019945.1 uncultured Collinsella sp.
TGGACTTTACGACCAAGTCGCTCAAGAAGAAGTTCAAGGACAAGCGCTTTGCCGCCGGCTGCTCGCGCGACGTGATTTCGCAGGGCGCCGAGATGTTGGGCTGGGAGCTCCCCGAGCTCTTTGACCGCACCATCGCGGCCATACAGTCCTTCGCCCCCGACCGCGACACCTTCCAGGCCTAACCGCTCACGCCACCTAAAACCGCCACAAAGGGGACAGGCACCTTTGTGGTGGTTTTTATTTGCATCGGGATTAACCTGCCTTGCGAATTGACCACTCCCCCACGCCCGTCAGGCGCTGGATCTGACGGATTGAAAGGCCGGCCCTCCGCATTGCAGCCAAAATCTCGTTTCGTTTGATTTTATCGAGAGCCTTGACATCGGAAAGCTCGCTCAGACCGAACGAGCGAATCAGTGATAACCCCACATCCAGGGCTTCATCCTCATCGATGCGCCCACCCGTTGGTGGACGAACGACCACACCATTCGATGCGCCCATAAAAGCCTGATAGTCACGAACGCGCGGAAACGCAAAGCGAACAAACGCTAAATCGACCGTCGCAATAGCCGGGTCGCGTTCAACATAATCCAGATGGCTGCTCCATCGATACTCATCGAACAGACAAATCCCGGCCTTTTGCGGATTGAAATGCACATATCGAATAGCATCGAGAAGATACTCATCGCTCAAAATAGGAGCGCTCGAAAATCTGTCCTGAAAAACATGGCCGACATGCCCATGCCGACGGTTATACCATGTCGCGTAGCAAGACATGACAAGATGCATGGCCTCGCTCACGTTATCATCGGGATCGCTTACAACAAGATGCACATGGTTGCCCATCAGACACCAAGCGATAAGTTTGATGTTGAATCGAAATACCGAGGACCGAACAAGTGACAGCAGCCGCTTCCTGTCTTCATCATCCTCAAACAGGAGCTGTTTGCCGTTGCCTCTCATCGTAATATGATACAGGCCAATCTGCGATTTCTGCCGCGGTTTTCTTGACATGGGCATCTCCTTGCTCTCATATCAAAACATACCGCCGCAGTGCATGCAAAGCAGCGAGAATCTACTCACCGATTATGCCGTCCACCTGCCGAAATGTCATCTATTGCTTAACGAAAATTTGCTTAGATACACTTGAGCAACGAACGAATCCGTGAGCAAGCAAAAACCACCACAAAGGTGCCTGTCCCCTTTGTGGTGGTTTTCGTTTATACGGAGTTTAGGGACGGACCTGGCCGGTGCCGCGGAGCTTGTATTTGTAGGTGGTGAGGGCCTCGGCGGCAAAGGGGCCGCGGGCGTGGAGCTTTTGGGTCGAGATGCCAATCTCGGCGCCCAGGCCAAACTCGCCGCCGTCGGTAAAGCGCGTGCTGGCGTTGGCATACACGGCCGAGGCATCGACCTCGTCCAGGAAGCGCTCGCAAGCATCCGTGTCCTCTGCAACGATGGCCTCGGAGTGCATCGTGCCGTAGCGGTTGATGTGCGCGATGGCCTCGTCCTCGTTCGCCACGACCTTCACGCTCATCTCGAGCGCCAGATACTCGCGACCCCAGTCCTCCTCAGTCGCGGCAACGTAGTCATCGCCCTCGGCAAGCCCGGCGTCGGCGCATGCGGCGCACGTGGCCTCGTCGCCGTGAATGAGCACGCCGTGGTCATGCAGCACGGCCACGACCGCGGGCAAAAACGCATCGGCCACGGCACGATCAACCAGCAGCGACTCGGCAGCATTGCACACGCCCACGCGCTGGGTCTTGGCATTGACGATAATGTTGAGTGCTTTATCGAAGTCGGCGGATTCATGCATGTAGATGTGGCAGTTACCCGTGCCCGTCTCGATCACCGGAACGAGCGACTCGCGCACGCAGCGCTGGATCAGGCCCGCACCGCCACGCGGAATGAGCACATCGACGACGCCGCGGAGCTTCATGAGCTCGCCGGTGGCCTCGCGGTCGGTAGACTCGATCATCGACACAGCCTCGCGCGGGAAGCCCTTGGCCTCGAGCGCATCGGCCAGCAGTTCGGCAATCATGGCACACGAGTGATAGGCCAGCGAGCCGCCGCGCAGAATGCAGGCGTTGCCGGTGCGGATGCAGATGCCCGCGGCGTCGGCCGTCACGTTGGGGCGCGCCTCGTACACCATGGCGACTAGGCCCAACGGCACGCTCACGCGGGTGAGGTCCACGCCGCTTGCGAGCACGCGGTGGTCGAGCACGCGGCCGACAGGATCGGGCAGCTCGGCGAGCTTCTCCAGGCCGGCGGCCATACCCTCAACGCGCTCGGGCGTCAGCAGCAGACGGTCGAGGAGCCCCGCCGAGGTCCCCGCATCGCGCGCGGCGGACATATCGAGCTCGTTGGCGGCGACGATGGAGTCGACACCGTTGCGCAGTGCTGCGGCCATGGCGCGCACGGCCTCCTGGCGCTGCTCGTCGCTCGCCGTGGCAAGCGAGGCCGACGCTGCCTTAGCGGCAACGGCAAGATCGTGGACATACGTGGCTATATCGACCGACATGGGCGGCCCTTTCTCCTAGAAGTTTGCAACCATGGTAGCCGATTTGCGCATGGCCTCGCCCGCGGCGGTAGAATTGGTCAACCCGAAACACCGCAACGAACGGAAGACTCACATGGCCCTCATCACTTCGTACCACGTCCCCGGCCTGTATGTCGAGGACCACAGCATCGACGTCCCCCTCGACTGGCGCGGCCTGGAGCCGATGCTCCTGGCCGTCGGCAGCACCATGCGCCGCGGTGCCATGCCGGCGCCCATCGCCGGCGCGCCCGAGAGCATCAAGCTCTTCTACCGCGTGGTCTGTGCGCCCGACCGCATCAACGACGACCTGCCGCTGCTCCTGTTTTTGCAGGGCGGCCCCGGCGGCGAGAGCCCGCGTCCGCTGTCGCCCACAAGCGATGGCTGGATCGAGGAGGCCGTCAAGCACTTCCGCGTCGTCCTGCCCGACCAGCGCGGTACCGGGCGCAGCAGCTGTGTAGACGGGCGCACGATTGCCGCACTGGGCGAGCGCGCCGAGGCGGCAGGCTCCGATGCAGCCCGCTCGCAGGCGGACTTCCTCAAGCGCCACCTCGCCAGCTCCATCGTGCGCGATTTTGAGTACCTGCGCCTCGTGGGCTTTGGCGGCAAGCCGTGGGTCACGCTCGGCCAAAGTTACGGCGGCTTTTTGACGCTGAGCTACCTGTCGCTCTTCCCCGAGGGCGTGGCGGCAAGCTTTACCTGTGGCGGCATCCCCCACGTCCCGGCGAGCGCCAGCGAGGTCTACGCGCACACCTTCCCGCGCATGGCCGCCAAGACGCAGCAGTATTACGACCGCTACCCCGCCGACGTCGAGCGCGTGGCGGCTCTTGCCGATGCGCTTGAGGAGCAGAAGCCCGTGCTGCCCGACGGCTCACCAATGACGGTGGAGCGCCTGCAGCTTATGGGCAGCGACTTTGGGATGAAGCCGAGCTTTGAGCGCATGCATTGGATTATCGATCACGCTTTTGTTGACGGCGACGGTACGCTGAGTTGCGGTGCCTCGGTATCCGATAGCTTTTTGATGCGCGCCTTCGAGCGCACCAACACGCGCACGAATCCGCTGTACTGGACGCTGCAGGAGTTCATCTACGCCGACGGCGACACCATGCCCATTCGCTGGGCCGCGGCAGAGGAGAAGGCCCATCGCGCCGAGTTCGACACGCTCGCGCGCCCGCTCATGTTTACCGGCGAGGCCATGTTCCCGTGGATGTTTGAGCAGATGCCCGAGCTTAAGCCGTTTAAACCCGCCATGGACCTGCTGATGGAAGACACCAGCTGGGACAAGATCTACGACCCGCAGCGCCTGGCCCGCAACGAGGTGCCGCTCCAGGCCGCGGTGTATTTCGACGACATGTACGTCGATTCGGGCCTGCAGCTCGACACGCTCAGCCGCGTGGGCAACTCGCACGCCTGGGTGACCAACGAGTTCGAGCACGACGGCCTGCACGGCAGCGTGGTATTCAAGCACCTCTTCGACGAAGCCCTCAACCGCGGAGACCTGCGCCGAATCTTCTAGCGAAGGAGTGTCCCCCGTCAGCCGGCACAAAAGGAACGTCCCCAAGTGCCGAATAAGTACCGACAACGACGATGCCGCAGGTAGAGGACGGAAAGCGAAAACGCCCCTAAGCGAGCAAGGTGACGTGAAAGAGGAGGGCATTGACCTTTTGGTCATGCCCGACGATTGAACGTCAGATTGCCGCTTAGGAGCGTTTGCAGCGTCAATTGGTTAAGCAAATACAATCAGATTATCTCGATGGATCGCGGGCTTCTCGGCCAGGTCTGCCAGCAGGCGGTTGCTGGCAATCTGGTCCTGGCGGCGGCCGGCTGCAAGCTCCAGCACGTCCGAATCGGCCTCGGCGATACCGCGGGCGACGACCATACCGCTCGGATCGCACACATCGAGCACATCGCCCTCGGCAAACTGGCCATCGACCTCGCGAATACCCACCGCAAGCAAGGAAGAACCACGGCTGACCAGCGCCTTCGCGGCACCATCATCGACCGTCACCGAGCCGTGAGCCTTGTCACCTAGCGCGATCCACAGCTTGCGGGGCGCAATGTCCAGACGTTCCGCCGGCGGGTCGAACAGCGTACCCACGCTCTCGCCTCGGGCAAGGCGTACGAGCGCATCGGGCTCCTCGCCCGAGCAAATCACGCTCTGAATGCCGGCCGTCATCAAAATGCGGCTCGCGCGGATCTTGGTGATCATGCCGCCGGTGCCCACCGACGTCGAAGAATCGCCCGCCGAGGCAATGATCTTGGCATCGATTTTGCGCACGACCGGGATAAACTCGGCCGTCGGATCCTCATGCGGATTGGCGGTGTAGAGGCCGTCAATGTCCGAAAGCGTCACGCACAGGTCGGCAGAAACCAGGCAGCTCACGAGCGCTGCCAGCGTGTCGTTGTCGCCGAACTTGATCTCGTCGACGGTAACGGTGTCGTTTTCGTTGACGACCGGCACCACGCCCAGCTCCACCAGACGCAGCAAAGCGTCGCGCGCGTGCAGGTAGGACGTACGGCGCGCCGTGTCGTGGCGCGTGAGCAGCACGAGCGAGGTGAGTAGGTCACGCGCATGGAACTCCTCGTCGTAGGCCGAGGAGATGATGCACTGGCCGGCCGAAGCGCATGCCTGCAGGCTCGGCAGATCGCCGACCGGTTTGCGGTCGAAGCCCAGCACGGGATAGCCACAGGCAATGGCGCCGGAGCTCACCACGACCAAGCGCCAGCCGAGCTTGCGCAGGGCCGCGGCCTGATCGGCCAGGCCACCGATAAACGCACGGTTGACCTTACCGTCGGCACCCACCACCGTGGACGAGCCGATCTTTACCACCATCGTTTTATAAGAAGTCGTCATACGTCAAACCAATCGGATGTTGAGCGAGCGGGCGAGCTGGAGCAGCCGGGGCACCTGGTGCGGGACGGACGAAAATGATCCGTTTTCCTCCGTCCCCTTCGGATCATTTTGCCCAGGGGAAGGCGGATGCCGCGGCCATGTTCTTGCGCACGAGCTCGTCGCGCACCTGGGCCAGGCCCTGTTCCATACCCACCACGTAGGTCTGCGGATACAGGAAGCGCTTGAAAGCCGCGTCCAGATGATCGAGCGCCCAAGCACAGCGCTCGCGTGCGTCCTCGATGCTCTCGCGCGGGGCTACCGCACTGCCATCGCGCACGATCGGCACCAGCAGCTCGCGATACTCGAGCTCGGACACATCGGTCACCAGGGCGGCATCGTTCACGGCCACGAGGGTATTGCCGCGCGCGGCGCCCTCCCCTGTCAGATGGTCCTCGTCATAGATCATGTCGCAGACCGGGCCGCCAAAGCCGTCGTAATAGCGGCGCACGCGCTGCACGCCGGGGATCGTGCGCTTGTAGGGCTGCTCGGAAAGCTTCACCACCGGCGTCCACGGGTCCATCTTGCTCGCGCGGCGGGCCGAAAGCTTGTACACGCCGCCCAGCGCCGGCTGATCGTAGCAGGTCGCGAGCTTGGTGCCCACGCCAAAGCTATCGATGGGCGCGCCCTGGTCGAGCAACGACTGGATCGTGTACTCGTCCAGGTCGTTGGAGACCGAAATCCCCACATAGGGCAGGCCCTCGGCGTCAAAACGGCCGCGGACATACTTAGACAACTTAGCCAGGTCGCCCGAGTCGATGCGAATGGCCGACAGGCGCTCACCCGCCGCCTCCATCTCCTTGGCAACCGTAATGGCATGTTCGCAGCCCTCGCGCACGTCGTACGTGTCGATAAGCAGCGTGCAGTTCTTGGGGCTCGACTTGGCAAACGCACGGAAGGCCTCGAGCTCGGAATCGAAGCTCATCACCCAGCTGTGCGCGTGGGTGCCAAAGACGGGGATGCCGTAGCGGCGCCCGGCAAGCACGTTAGACGTGGACGAGCAGCCGGCCACATAGCTCGCGCGGGCGACGGCCAGACCGCCATCGGGGCCCTGGGCGCGACGCAAGCCGAACTCGGCGACGGGGCGACCATCGGCGGCCAGCACCACGCGCGCCGTCTTGGTGGCAACAAGCGTCTGGAAACCGACGATGTTGAGCAGCGCGGTCTCGAGCAGCTGGCACTCCAGCGCCGGGCCGGTGACGCGCACCATAGGCTCGCGCGGAAAGACGAGCTCGCCCTCGGGCACGGCGTCGATATTTACATGCGCACGGAAGTTGCGCAGGTAGTCGAGGAATGCAGGCTTAAACATCGCGCCGCCGGCCGGAGCCTGGAGCGAAGCTAGATAGTCGATGTCCTCGGGCGTAAAGCGCAGGTTCTCGACAAGCTCGGGCAGCTCGGCGGTGCCGCACATGACGGCATACGCGCTGCCAAAGGGATGGTCGCGGTAAAACGCCGTAAAACAACCCTGCTCATTGGCCTTGCCGCTCTCCCACAGGCCCTGGGCCATAGTGAGTTCGTACAGATCGGTGAGCATTGCGATGTCGGTGGGATGCGAGATGTCGGTCAAAGCCATGGGGCGACCTTTCGGATGTGTTGTGCAGAGGTTGAGGGTTGGGCGAGGCGGACGTACGGGCATGGAGCCCGGCGTGAACAGGTTAGTGCAGGCCCATGCTGCCCGTGATCGTGTAGACCATAAAGACGATAAACGCGATGAGGGCGAGCGCGATGATGATTTTTTGAGCCGGAGCCATGCCGGGGATCTCATTCTCGCCCGTAGGCTCCTTGGAGGTGACCATGCGCTGGGCAAAAGTCATCTCGTCACGGCTCGGTTTGGGCTCGGCGGGCTTGGGGTGAGCGGCTTTTTTAGGCTGAGGTTTGGGTGCGGTGGGCGCGGGCTTCGCAGCGGCGGGCTTGGGCGCAGGCTCGGATGCAACCTTCGCAGCGGCCTCCTCGGCCTTCACGCGCTCGGCACGCAGGGCGGCCAGCTCCTCACGCTCGCGGCGCGCCTCTTCCTGGGCCTCGCGACGAGCCTTCTCGGCGCGGAGCTCTTCCAACTCGGCGCGCTCCTCGGCAGACAGTGGTTGGGACTCAAGCTCGGCCATGGTGCAGCCCTTTCTTTTAAAAAAAGCCGCCGACACAATGTCAGCGGCTTATCAAATCCAAGGGTGGAGACGAAGGGAGTCGAACCCTCGGCCTCTGCCATGCGACGGCAGCGCTCTCCCAACTGAGCTACGTCCCCAGGACAAGTTGATATTTTACCTACGGCTCGCCAACTGTCAACGCCCAATACCCAGTCTTTTTGGGACCTTGATTATCGACTTCATCCGAACACCTCCCACATTCATCCGTACATGTACGGA
>CAUEQD010000041.1 GCA_959019945.1 uncultured Collinsella sp.
CCATTAGTAACGATGCTGTGTGCGTAGCATCCGGGACGGTCTCGCGCTGGGGCCCTGCCGGGCGGGGTGACTTTGTCCGGGGAAGTGGGCTTCGCGAACTTCCCCGGACAAAGTCACCCCGCCCGGCAGGGCCCTCTCGACCGTTTCGTTTTGCGGGGGCTGATTATTTTTGATGTAATTAGGGCTTTGCTGTTGCTGCCTTGGAAACCGCGCGTCTAACTATGGTCGGCCCGAAATACATCGCCGGGGCCGGGGTGGTTGGTATAGGTTTTGGAAGTTCGCGAAGCCCACTTCCAAAACCTATACCAACCACCCCGGCCCTCGCCGGTAAACTCTTCCGCTGAGCGAGCCATAGGTGCCACGCACCGATACGGCAAAGCGCTAGCTTGAAATTGGTGCTATATTCAGCTTGAGTTGTTTAATGCTAGTACGGGAGGCTGATATGGGGCTGTTCAAGAAGAAAAACCCGCAGGATGCCTTTGATCCCGATGTGTTTACCATCACGGATACGATTTTGGACCCGCCGCGGTTTACATTTTTGCCGGCCATCTACCAGGATGCCACGCGCCGCAAGTGGGCCGTGCATCAGCGCGGCGGCGAGCCGAAGATTTTTGACTATGCGGACGTGTTGCAGTGCGAAGTGGCCGAGGCGGGCGATCCGGAGGCCGAAGAAGCGGTCTCTAAACAGGAATTTGCCCAGCGTATCCTGGCAAATCCTGCCAAGGCAGCAAAAATAAATGCTGCCAAGCGTAATATGTGTCTTGGTATGGGCGTTGTTGTGGCGGTTCAGACGGGAAAAGACGAGGTTTCCAAATTAGAGATTCCCGTTATGACCGACGAAGTCAAACGCGATTCAAGTCTATATAAGTCGTATCGGAATGTCGCCGAGAAGATCAAGGCAGAATTTGATGCCATGGGAGGGCTGGCCTAATTTTGGCGGCATACGTTTCTGAATGAGGAGTCTGTGCAATGGCAGGCGAATCTTATGCAATTCCCCCCAAAGATCATGCTGTTGAGGGAATTCTTTGGTATATCCAGCACCATCAGCTTGCCGGCGGCGATCGCCTGCCGGCCGAGCGCGTGCTGTGCGAAGAGATTGGCGTTTCGCGTACGGCGTTGCGTGCCGGTATCACGCGGCTTATCTCGTGTGGAACGCTCGAGAGCCGTCGCGGATCGGGCACGTATGTGTGTCCTCCCAAGCCGCTGAACATCTTCCAGGAAACGTATAACTTTTCCGATGCTGTGCGGACTGCCGGCCTGCACCCCTCTTCTCGTCTGGTTTACACCGGGACCATCGAGGCGGATGAGGCGCTTGCCGACAAGCTTGGGGTGGCTGTAGGCGCTCCCTTGCTCCGCATGCAGCGCGTTCGACTTATTGAGGGCGAGCCGGCGTCAATCGAGACCGCTCACGTTAACCTGTCCCTGTGCCCATCGCTTCCCGAGCACGATTTTGAGTGTGAGAGCCTTTACGATGTCTTGCTCAAAGAAGGTGGCGTGCGCGTTGAGCATGGACGTGAGCATATCTCCATCTCGCGTTTGAACGTCGAAGAGGCCGAGCTGCTCCAGCAAGAAGAGGGAACGCCGGTGTTCTATGAGAGCTCGATCGAATTTGATAAGGACATGCGTTTTGTGGAGCATTGCAAATCGGTGATTTTGCCCACAAAGTTCCGCTTTGCCGATAACGGCGAAGAGAACGGCATGAGGAGCGTGGCAGGTGAACAATGGCTGAAACAGTAGATGCCACCCCGGTTTATATGCGCATTCGACGCTGCATCGAGGAACGTATCGAGTGCGGTGCATATCCCACGGGTTCCATGATTCCGTCCGAAAAAGACCTCGCCGAGGAATTTGGTACGACACGCTTGACCATCCGAAGCGCTGTCGATGAGCTGGTTCGGCGCGGGCAGATTCGCCGTGTTCGGGGAAAAGGTGCCTTTGTGGCGCAGAAAGTACCTGCTTTTTTTGAACGCACGGTCGGTTTCCGTGAATCGGTCCGTGCTTCGGGCGGCGAGCCGTCCGTCCGTATTCTCGCGCGTTCCAAGCGTTATGCGGGGCCATATTACGCCGACCTGTTTGGCATCGCCGAGGACGACCTGCTCTATTCCGTTCGACGCCTGAACTGCATAAACGGTAGCCCCGTATCGATTGAGACGGCGCTGATTCCCTGCCTGCTGTTCCCAACCATCGAAGATATTGACGTGTCGGTCTTCAGTTTGTACGAGACCTATGAGATGCTGGGCCGAAAGCCAGTCATGGCACAGGAAAAGCTCGATATCGAGGCACTGGGCGCACGAGACGCCGGCCTCCTTGGACTGGAACAGGGCGATCTTGTTTTGCTTTTGGAATGCGTGAGCTATGACGCGAGCGGTCAGGCTATCGAGTATGTAAAGTCCTTCAATCGTGGCGATACGGGCGGCTACACCTATACGTACTAGCTGGTATTTTGTGAATAACGGCTGGGAAACTAACCAGTTTTGATCGTTGGGTCAGCTGTATATACAACCTTACATGGCTCAAAATCGACCGTTCGCCGAAGGGGATAAATTAATCGACAAAGAGGTATCAAAAAGCCGTAACCTATAACTGTGATTGGTATCAAATACTAATGATTTGTTACGAGGTGAGACGATGAAGATGCTCGATTACGTTCAGCTTGCCCATGTGCGTATGGGAGAGAACCTCGAGCGTTCGTCTGAGCTGGTAGCGCAGCTCGTTGATATTTTCCAGTCCGGTTCTTTTGACGCGCTGCGCATCGTTGCTTCGGGTTCGTCGCGCCATGCTGCGGATTGCGCCCGCGATTACCTGCAAGATGCGCTGCAGATGCAGGTGTCCGTTGTGACGCCCGAGGCCTTCGTCGATTTTGAACACACCTATCCACAGCATGCGCTTAACATTGCCGTCTCGCAGAGCGGCTATTCAACCAATACGATTGCGGCGCTCGATTACATGCGCGCACACGATATGGCTGCAGTTGCGCTCACGGCAAACGTCGAGGCACCCATCAAGGAACACGCTGACATCGTTCTTGACTACGGTGTGGGCGTCGAGTCGGTGGACTTTGTGACTCTGGGCGTCGAGGTTCTCGTTGAGTACCTGGTGCTCTTTGGTATTTACGGCGGTCAGGCGCGCGGAACGATTGACGCCAAGGGCGTTGCTCAGCGTCTTGATGACCTGCGCGAGGCTATCCAGGCTAATGCCGTGATGTGCAAGACCGCCGAGGCATATGTCCAAGATCACATGCTCGAGCTTTCTGAGCACATGCCCGCCATGGTCGTCGGCAACGGCCCCAACTATGGTGTTGCCGAGGAGGCGGCGCTCAAGCTGAGCGAGACCATCAAGATTCCTGCCATGCATCACGAAGGCGAGGAGTTCGTCCACGGTCCCGAAATGCAGATCGTTCCGGGCTATCTGGTGTTTATCGTCGACGATCCGCAGGGGTCGGAGCGTCTTGCGAATATCGCCGATGCGCTATCGAACGTTACGGCAAAAACGGTGCTGCTCACGGCCCATCCCAAGGGTAGGGCTCACGAGGTTGCGGTGCCTCAGGTGGCTCCGCTGCTCAGCGCAATTCCCAATCTTGTGTTCTTCCAGACGATTGCGGCCATGATCGCCGAGCGTCTGAAGTCATGGAACGTGCACCCGTATCTCGATGCCGTCTCCAAGCAAATGGAGGTCAAGGCAGAGGGCTACGAAGAGTCAGTCAATGCGCTTAAGGCCAAAGCGGCTGAGTGTTACGGAATGTAAGCGGGTTTTGATGCCCGTTGGCATGGGGGATGTGGAAACAACCCCAGAAAGGAGAGACAAATGAAGGAAACCGAGAAGATCGAGATCATGCATTTCGACCAGGAGGGCTATCTCGAGGACGGCAAGGCGCTCTACGAGACCGGCAAGAAGATGACCGCGCTCGCCGACAAGGTCGCCGACGAGGGCTACGACGCCGTGTTCCTGATGGGCGTCGGCGGCACCTGGGACGAGCTCATGCAGCTCGAGTACCTCATGAACAAGTTCGGCGACCGCGACCTCGAGGTCTACCTGATCCACGCCGCCGAGTGGAACGCCATGGGCCACAAGCGCATGACCGAGAAGTCCGTCGTGCTCACCGCCTCCGAGTCCGGCACCACCCCCGAGGTCCTCGAGGCCGTCAAGAAGATGAAGGAAAAGGGCATTCGCGTCTACGCCATGACCAAGCCCGAGGGCCCCATCGGCCAGGCTGTCGGCGCCGAGAACTGCGTCGCCATGGCTTCCGATCATGGTAACGGCGGCTGCGAGATGGGCTACTACCTCGCCGACTGCTTCGGCCTGCGCCTGCTCAACCGCCGCGGCTGCTTCCCCAAGTTCGACCTGTTTATCGAGCAGACCAAGGACATCTGGAAGGACATGCTCGATATCCGCAAGCGCTTCGAGCCGCGCGCCGAGGAGCTCGCCAAGAAGTACGCCCTGGCCCCCTACACCATGTTCATCGGCTCCGGCGCCCTGTGGGGCGAGACCATTCTGTTCTCGATGTGCATCCTGGAGGAGATGCAGTGGAAGCGCACCCGCTACATCACCTCGGCCGACTTCTTCCACGGCACCCTCGAGCTCGTGGAGCCCGGCGTCCCGGTCTTCCTGTTCATGGGCGAGGACGAGAACCGCAAGCTCGACGAGCGCGTCCGCGCCTTCCTGACCCGCGGCGTGACCGGCGACACCGACATCAACATCATCGACACCGCCGAGTTCGCGATCCCCGGCCTTGACGACGAGTTCCGCGTCATCGTGTCTCCGTGGATTCTGACGGTGCTCGTTACCGACCGCCTGGCTCGCTACTACGAGACGGTCACCAAGCACAACCTCAAGTATCGTCGCTACTATCACCAGTTCGACTACTAAAGAAAACGGGTGCGGGAACGTGCCGGGCTATTGAGAGGAACACAGAATGAGACAGTACATCATCGCCAGCCATGCGCACTTCGCTACCGGCATCAAGGAGAGCGTCGAGCTGCTCTCGGGCGCTCGCGACAACGTCCAAGATCTTTCGATGTTCGTCGATGGCCGCATGGACGTGGCCGAGGAGGCCCAAAAACTGCTGGCAGGCATGTCTGCTGACGATGATGTCGTTGTCTGCACCGACCTCTTTGGCGGCAGCGTCAACAACGAGTTTACCAAGATCGTCCAGACGCGTCCCCGCACGTACCTCGTTACCAACATGAACCTTCCTCTCCTCATCCAGTTGCTGTTCTCTGACGAGTCGGCGCCGGTTGAGGAGACGATTCGCGCCATCGTCGCTGCGGACGATACGCGCGTGAAGTTTGTCAACGATCTTTTGGTCGATGACGACGAGGAAGAAGAGTTCTAATCCGCAGCACCTACTGACACGCCGTAAGACGGCACAAGACCTTTGGGGGGTCACATTATGATTCAGCTACTTCGCGTTGACCATCGCCTGCTTCATGGCCAGGTCGCAGTTTCCTGGGTTCAGGGCCTTGGCTCCAACTGCATCTTCTGCGTGGGCGATAAGGTCGCTAACGACCCGGTGTGGAAGACGACGCTCAAGATGGGCAAGCCTGCCGGCTGCAAGCTCGTCATCAAAGATATGGAGCATGCAATCGAAGCTATCAACTCGGGCGTGACCGACAAGTACAAGATGATCATCTGTGTCGCCACTATTGCTGAGGCAAAGCAGCTTGTTGAGGGCTGCCCGCAGATCAAGTCGGTCAACCTGGGCAACACCAAGCCCAAGGACGAGAAGCGTCCCGATGCTCGTCAGGTCTCTCGTCAGATCTTCCTGACCGCGGCCGAGGAAGCCGATGTGCGCGAGATGCTGGATCGTGGCGTTGAGGTCGAGATTCGACCCCTGGCCGATGACCCCAAGGTTGACTGCGCCAGCGTGCTCTAGGCGTTCAATTTCGAAGAGTCTGAGCTCTTCGTAGTGTCCTATTAGGAAAGGGGGATATATGCTTACCCAAGCAATCCTCATCGGACTTATCGCCGCATTTGGTAAGTTCGACTGCCAGCTCGGTACGCTCTATGCGTTCCGCCCCATCGTCCTGTGCCCGCTCGTGGGCCTGGTGCTGGGGGACCTGCAGTCCGGCCTCGCGATCGGCGCCAGCCTGGAGCTGCTGTTCATGGGCTCGATCTCCATCGGCGCCTACGTGCCGCCTGATGAGACGATCGGCGGCGTGCTCGCCTGCGCCTTCGCTATCCAGCTGGGCCAGAGCACCGAGGCAGCCATCGCGCTTGCCATGCCCATCGCCACGCTGTGCCTTGCCATCAAGAACATCCTCAACGCCGCCCTGCCGATCCTGGTTGACCGCGCTGATGTCTTCTCCGGCCAGGGCAACCTTAAGGGTGTCTATGCGATGCACTTCCTGATCGGTTTGACCGGTATCATCATGGCGTTCCTGCTGTGCTCGCTGTCGTTCTATCTGGGTGCTGACGCCATCCAGGGCATGCTCGACTTCATCCCGCCCTTTGTCCTTGCTGGCTTTGGCGTTGCCGCCAACATCCTGCCTGCCATGGGCTTCGCCATGCTCGGCCGCCTGG
>CAUEQD010000042.1 GCA_959019945.1 uncultured Collinsella sp.
GACCGGTCTGGCCGCCCAGCGTGGGCAGCAGCGCGTCCGGGCGCTCTTTCTTGATCACGCGCTCGATAAACTCGGCAGTGATGGGCTCGACATAGGTGCGGTCGGCCAAGCCCGGGTCGGTCATGATGGTCGCCGGGTTGGAATTGACCAGGATAACCTCAAAGCCATCTTCCTTGAGCACCTTGCAGGCCTGGGCGCCGGAGTAATCGAACTCGCAAGCCTGACCAATGACGATGGGGCCCGAACCAATGACGAGGATACGCTTGATGTCAGTACGTTTCGGCATGTTAGTTCTCCTCGGTCTCAGCGGTCTCGGACTCAGCAAAGTTCCAGCCGGCAAGACGGTCCTTCGCGGTGTCGATGTCCAGGTAGTTCTCCTCGCCGTCCATGAGTCGCGTAAAGGCGGTAAAGAGATAGTGGGCATCGGTGGGGCCAGGCGAGGCCTCGGGGTGGTACTGGACCGAGAAGCACGGGGCATCGAGCAGCTGGATGCCCTCGGCGGTGCCGTCGTTGAGGTTCACGTGCGTCAGGCGAATGCGGCCGAAGCGCTCGTTCATCACGACCGGCGCGATTCCGCGGCGCACCCAGATGCGCAGATCTCCATCGGCCGCATGCTCGGTCTCGCCGCCGGAAAGCTCGGGGACAAGCTTGCCCAGACTGGGGAACAGCAGGCCAAAGCCGTGGTTTTGCGCGGTGATCTCCACGCGACGGCTCACCAGATTCATAACCGGCTGGTTACCGCCACGGTGACCGAATTTAAGCTTTTCCATTTGGGCGCCGCAGGCCAGGCTGATCATCTGGTGACCAAGACAAATACCAAAGACCGGCACCTTGCCGATCAGCTGCTGTACCTGCTCGTAGGTCTCCACCACGGCGTCGGGGTCGCCGGGGCCGTTGGACAAAAAGACGCCATCGGGATTCATCTCGAGCACCTGCTGGGCGGGCGTATCCCACGGCACGACGGTAAGGTCGCAGCCGGCGCGGACCAGCCCCTCCAGAATGCCGCGCTTCACACCGCAGTCGTAGGCGACCACTTTGTGACGGGCAGGAGCGGCAGTCGCAAGCGCAAAGTCATGCGTGGCAAGCAGGTCGGCGGCCGCAAACTCGTGAGGCGCGGGGCAACTTACGGTCTTGACCAGGTTCTCGCCTACCAGCGTGGGCGCTGCGGCCAGACGCTCGGCAAGCTCGTCGACGTCGAAGATCTCGGTCGAGATAATGCCCATCTTGGAACCATTGTCGCGCAGATGGCGCACCAGAGCGCGGGTGTCGACACCCTCGATAGCGACGATGCCGTGAGCGCGCAGGTACTCCGGCACGCTGACGGCCGAGCGCCAGTTAGAAGGCGTGGCGCACATGTCGCGAACGATCATGCCGCGCATAGCCGGAGCGCTCGCAGGGCGCACGGCGTCGCCGGGGAAGGCCGACTGGACATCGGTCTCGTCGATACCGTAATTGCCGATCTGCGGATAGGTCATGGTTACAATTTGGCCGGCATAACTCGGGTCGGTCATGACCTCAAAGTAGCCCTCGAGCGAAGTGTTGAAGCAGACTTCGCCGGTCGCGGTGCCCTCGGCGCCGCATGCACGTCCATAAAAAATGGTCCCATCCTCAAGATACAGGATACAGGGACCGCAGGTGCCCTTGCTGGTTTTGGCCAGCATACGCTGGCAAAGCTCGCTGGGCGCGAAGGTGCGGGCGGCAGCGCCCGCGGTATGGTTGTTCGCCATAATTCTCCTTCCCGGTCTCACAGGACCGGCTTAAAGGTGTGTAGTTAGGCCTCGCGGTATTGTAACCGCAAGCATGCCTCATGGCGTTAATTTCATCAAATTGTTTACGAAATGATAATTATGACTTTCTATGCATAATGATTATTTAATCCCCGTCCCAGAAAAATTATCCCGCGTGGGCTTGTGACTCACGCGGGATAATGGCCTCTTACTTTTGCTTGTCCTGTTCCAGCAGATCGGACGGTGAGCGATCGGGCTTGCCGCCGCGGAAAATCTCGCGGCCATGCAGACGATGCTCCAGGTCACGTTCGGCCTTTTCCTCGTCAATCTTGGTCTGGCTCACCACCGGGTCCTCGATCAGCGACGAAACCGAGTTCACCTGTTTTTGAATGCGCTCGGCAATGGTGTCGTCCATGCTTACGATGCGCATCTTCCAGTCGATACTCGTGGCGTTGGATGAGCTCTTGGTCCACACGAACGTCAAAATGGCGCTCTGATGACCCCGCGCGGGAAACATGCCAAAAAAGGAATCGTGCTGAATGTTGCTATCCTCGTCGATATAGGCGTGAACGTTATACACCACGCGGTCAATCTTGTCGTTGAGCAGGGCGTTGGTCGCAAGCGCCGCGGCCTGGATCTGCCCGTTGGACAGCAGCTCGAGCTCGTTGGCAGACGATGTGTCCAACACCGTCACCTCGACCGTGCCCGTGCGTTCATCGGCTTCATCGACGGTGAAGTCGAGCGGGAACTGCGTAAAGCCGTTGCCCCATTCAAGTCCACCCTTGAGCGCGGTCGAGACGGTATCGACCGAAACGCTCTCGGACAGGTTGGCGGTGTTCAGACGACGCATCACGCCGTAGCCAATCTGCATGCCCACGATCAGCACCAAAATACCGATGACCACGGCCATCGCGGTCTTCGTAATGGTATGGCTCACCTGCGAGCCCGAAGGATCGTCCTCGGACAGCGGGTCGATATGTTTTGCCTGGCTCGCGCGGTCCTCGCTGCGCAGCTGCGCTAGCGCCGCTTTGTCACCGCGCTTGGCCGCAGCCTCCTTCTCACGCATGCGCTCGGTACGCTTTTTGGCGAGCGTGGGATCCAAGACGCCGGATGCATCGATTTCGGAGAATAACTCCGTCACTTCTTCCGGAGTCAAAGGGTTCTTGTCAGCCATAAACTTCCTGTCATATCAATCAGTCGAGCTCGTGCGCACGCGCACCTTCGAACTGCATTCGATAGTAACGGGCATAGGTGCCGCCACGGGCGAGAAGCTCCTCGTGCGTGCCACGCTCCACAACGCGACCATGCTCAACGGTCGCAATCTCATCGGCGTGTTTAATGGTCGAGAGACGGTGGGCGATGATGATTGTGGTACGGCCGCGTGCCAGCTCTTCGAGCGACTCCTGCACCGCCTCCTCGCTCTCGTTATCCAAAGCACTCGTCGCCTCGTCCAAGATCAAGATTTTGGGATTCTTGAGAAACACACGCGCGATGGCAACGCGCTGCTTCTGTCCGCCCGAAAGACGGCTGCCGCGCTCGCCCACGACCGTGTCATAGCCCTGTGGAAGCGACTCGATAAAGGCATCGATGTTGGCGCGACGGGCCGCCTCGGCGATCTCTTCCGCCGTAGCGCCCGGCTTGCCGTAGGCGATGTTCTCGCCAATCGTGCCGTCAAACAGATAGACATCCTGCTGCACCAGGCCGATGGCGCGACGCAGGCTCTGCTGCGTCACATCGCGCACGTCCTGGCCGTCGATGCTAATGGATCCGGCAGCCACGTCATAAAAGCGCGGCAGCAGCGAACAGGTCGTGGACTTGCCACCGCCCGAAGGGCCAACCAAAGCGATGGTCTGCCCGGGCTTGATGGACAGATCCATATGGTCGATAACGGGACGCTCGTCGGCATCGCCCTCGCCCAGCTCAACGTCCTCGTAGTTAAAGCACACGTCGTGATACTCCACGGCGCCGGCAGTCACCTGCAGATCCGTGGCGCCCGGCTTGTCCTGAATATCCGGGGCGGTCGAAAGCACCTCGTCCATGCGCTTAAAGCCGGCGATGGCCTTCTGATACGTCTCGGCCGAGTTGACGAGTGTCTCAAGCGGCGTGCAGAACAGCGAAATGTAGAGCGCGAAGGTCGCCATATCGACCGCCTGCAGCTGGCCTTGCGCCACCAGCCAACCGCCGAGCAGCACCACGATCACGTAGAGCACGCCCGAAAGCAGGCCATACGTCGCGGTGTAAACGCCCATGGCGTGATACATGTTCTCCTTGGACGAGAGATAGCGATTGTTGGAGGCGCGGAACTTGGAGCGCTCGGTCTCTTCATTCGCAAAGCTCTTGACCACGCGCATGCCGGCCAGTGAGTCCTGTAGCTGTGCATTGATGCCGCTGATCTTTTTACGGTTGTCGCTAAAGACCTCGCGCATGCGCATGTTCTGCCAAAACATGATGACCGCAAACGCTGCCGTCACCACAGCCATGGCGAGCGCGAGCACCGGCGCGATGGTAAAGAGGATCACAAACGAGCCGATAATCTCGATACCGCAGATGATGATCCACTCGGGCACGTGATGTGCCGCCTCGCAGATATCGAACAGGTCGTTGACCACGCGGCTCATCATATCGCCCGAGCTGTTGCGATCGAAGTACGCAAAGCTAAAGCGCTCATACTGGTCGAACAGGTCCTCGCGCATCTTGGACTCCATGCGCGCGCCCATCACGTGGCCCCAATAGCTCACAAAGTAGCGGCAGGCGCAGCGGATGGCATACATCAGCACCAAGCCCACCGCGATCATACCGAGCGCCTGCATAATGGCAACCTGACCCTGGGTAAAGAGCCCACCGGTCAGATTGCGCAGAATGATAGGAAACGCCAGGTCAATAGCAGCAAGCACCAGAGCGCAAACAGTATCAGCAACAAAAAGCCCCATCTGGGGCTCGTAATACGAAAGAAACCTCTTCAGCATGTGATCCTCAAAGAAATATCAGCAACGTAAGGCCCTGGGACAAAGCAATCAGTAGTACTGTCCCAGGGCTATCCCCACTCGTTAAAGCTCCGTGCCCCCAAGGCGGTGCGCGATGCTATCGCAGGCCAAGGCGCCCACGACAGTCTTGGCGTCTTCGATCTTGCCGTCGAGCACAGCATCGATCAGCTCGTGCAGCGGCACCAGGTCCACGTTGACGAACTCGTCATCATCGGGGTTGGGCGCGTCGAACTCGAGCTTCGTAGCCAGGTAGATGTGAATGATCTCGTCGCAGAAGCCGCAGGTCGTGACGATCGACGTCAAAAAGCGGATGCGGCCGGCCCTAAAGCCCGTCTCCTCGTGCAGCTCGCGCTTGGCGCAATCGAGCGGATCCTCGCCCGGATCGAGCTTGCCGGCGGGAATCTCGACCGTCACGCGGTCGATGGCGGTACGGTACTGACGCACTAGCACAATCTTGCCGCTCTCGGTCAGCGCCACAACGGCCGCCGCACCTGGATGGCGAATGATGTCGCGGGCGCTGCGGTGGCCGTTGGGCAGCTCAACCTCAAGACGGTGGACATCGAGGATCTTGCCCTTCCAGGCGCACTCCTCCGAAAGAATCTTCTCGTGCAGCTCGG